>CAJGCY010000029.1 GCA_904501955.1 uncultured Akkermansia sp.
GACGCCTGCCCCCTCTAAGAAGATGACGTTGGACACCGCCTTGCTCTTGAGGTCAAGCGTGCCGCCCTTCAGCGTGATATCCCCCGTGCCGAAAGACAGCGCACCGCCCGCGCTTACCGTGCCGGAAAGAATCGTTGTGCCACCGCCGTAGCGGTTGCCATCATTCATCGTGACCTTGCCCTTGGTGGTGGTCGCAGCAATTGTCAGCGAGGTATCATCGCCCACAATGGCACCGCTGTACTCCCCGGTCTTCTTGTTGAAAGTGGTCTTAAAGCTCAGGCTCTTAGCTACAGCCACATCAATTTCACCCGGCTGCACCTCGCCCACGATGGAAACCGTGCCATCGGTAAAGATAACATTATCACCATTTTGGAAAACCGAACCTTCCACCCAACCGGCGGCTCCCACCTGCCATACGGCTTTCTTCGCATTTGCCCAGGTGAGCCACATGGCTTCGGCGCTGAGGGTAAAGGTCAGATTGTTCGCCACCTCGGAGAAGGTTACTTGATAACGCGGGTTGCCACCCGCCAATTCACCCTCCAACAGGTCAAGATTTCCGACAATGCCGTCCCCGGTGGTGATAAGCGTGTAGCTTAGCCCCGCCGTGTAGTCTCCATTCAGCAGGATGGTGACCGTCCCGGTAATGGACAATTCACCGCCGACATTCAAGACATTCTCATCAAAAGTCAATGAACCTCCGCTGAGCTCCAAATCACCGGCTATGCTGCCACCGTTGACGAGCACAGTAGTGCCGAGAGCCCCCTCCACGCTGAGTTGCCCTGACTGCAGGTCCAGCGTTCCGGTATAGCCAGAGGCGCCGGAAAGAGCGGCGCTATTTGTCACGGTAATGTCATTGTTGACCGAGTAGTCTCCGAGGTCAAGCGTACCACCCTGCAGGGAGACAGCCCCCAATCCGAGTGCTTGAGCGTGCCCTACCGTTACGTTGCCTGTTTTGATATAGGTGCCACCGGTATACGTATTCGCGGTATCAAGAATCAGTCTTCCAAGCCCAGATTTTGTCAGGGCTGCAGAGCCTGCAATCTGGCCGTCGCCAGTTAATGTCACATCCCCACTACCATGGGAAACAGAGACGCTGTGAGGAATGAGCATTCCATCTTTTTCAATGGAGCCGGCGGCGCTGATTTGCACGGTGTCTCCATTATGATAGCGAAGGTCATCCACGTTGCCTTCCCAATTGGCTGAAAGTCCATCCTTCCAAGTCCCATTACCTCCACTCCATGAAAGAGAAGTAGCAGGGCGCAGCTCTTCTGTAACGGAGGAGGCGCTCCATATTAAGCTGAAGGTGTAATCATCGTCATAATACCACGCCAGCTCGGAGGCCTTTGCTCCGGTAATATTATCAGACTCATCTACCCAATCAGAATAGTCATCGAGTTCATAGCCATCAATCGTGCACAAAATGTAATTACCTCCGGACAGACTTCCGTTGGTGGTAATGACCAGTTTGGCACCATTTTCGATGGACAAAGAGGCACTGAAGGAGTCCGTATCAACAAATGAAGCAATAGCTCGAGACTTGTTTTCCTCAGACACGTTAAATGTAAGCACGGAACCTTGCGCTAAGGTTAGCTCCGTGGAAATCGTATTGCAACCTTTTAATGCTAAGCCTGTTCCATTGGCGATAAGGGCAGAATTGCCGGATAGAGATGCATCCCTAAGGTGAACCGTAGCGCCTGTATCAGCCTCTGTTTCAAGGCTCAATCCTATGAAATGAGCGTTGTCGCTGATGATGAAATCACCTCCGGCAATGCCCGCCATGTAAACAGAAGAAGTTCGCGAGCTCTCAATTTCATCGGCATAACTCGCTCTGAGTTGAGCTACTGATATTTTGTGAAGTTTTGCTAAGTCCTCCTCAATGTACTTGCCCGAAATCTCAACAACGCCGGCATTGGTGATAGGAGCAAAGTTAAGTGTCGATTCGTCAAATTTGACGTTCACAAACATAAACCCATCAATGTAGAGCGAGTCATACACTGAAACGCTTTGCCCCTCATTCGTGTTAAAAAGGACAAACATGCTGTCAGATTGGAACACGGACTGAGGCTTGTAAGCACAAATGCTCCGCATCTTGTACACACCATCGTACTCTTCATAGTTATTGCGGAAAGTGAGTGAATCATTACCGTCAAAGTTCAAGATAACCGGAGAATTGTAGTTATCGTAAGACATACCGATGGCACCGCCCCCCACGATGGGAGTACCTCGAGTATGCGCGGTGGTTTCAAAATTGATATGGTTGCCTTCAAAGGTAATGTCGCCGTTATTGATGAAATTATGGATACCGGAACCAAGGAAGAGGGCTCCACCGGTTGCTTTGCCGGTACCGTACGAAACGTCTCTACTGGTAGTCCCATGGGCAAAGTTGCCGGTAAATTCGATGGCGTCGTTATTTTCGAAGTGCAATATTCTGGAAAAACCCGCGGTCATTGCGGGCGCTGCATAAATAGCGCCACCGGAACCTTCACATGCAGTATAGACGGAGTTTTCTTCAAAGACGACGGATTTATTGTTAACAAACTCCGCACCGAAGGTAAATACATACATGGCTCCTCCCATTGCCGCACCAGGACGATATCCTTCATTATAAGCATCCTGATCCATGTAGCCTCTCACTTGGTTATTAGAGAAAAGCACTTCAGAATTGTCATTGATGGAGACCTTATGCTTAATTGCATCCCCTACGAAATCCAACCCGCCACTGAGACATATTGCGCCGCCATATCCTTCGCTGCCGCCGGTGGCCATTTCTATGGAGTGAAGCCATCTACATGAGGCGTTGTTGGAAAACTCAACAGAGGTGTTGCCACTAATGCTCAAATCCGCATCTTTCAGAATAATGGCAGAATCTATGTACCCTGTAACATAGACACGCTCATTCCTGTCAATGTAGCCAACGCATGCAACATCTTCATCAGATGGCTCCAAGTAGATGGCGCTACCCCGGTTGTACTTCGGCGGGATGCGATCCATGCTCCGGTAGCCGTCGGTAGTGGAAAACTCCACCTCGCCATTATAGGAGATGTTCAGCACACCGCCCGAGAGGTATATCTCATAGATGGGGATGGAGGAAAGGAAGGTGAGCTTATCATTTCCCGTAAAATTAATTGATGATTGATACCCGAGGAATACGCCTAAATTGACTTCGTTGTCGTAGCCGTTTTCATGGATATTTACATTCCCGCAATCGGTTAATGAGAACGTGCCGTTGGAGGTATAAAGAACCGCCCCCTTGCCGGGTGTTAAGCCGGGGATAGCCATATTATTGGCAATTTCAACATCAGAGAAGCCCTGGAGAGTTATGGAGCCTGCATCGTTGACCATGGCTCCGCCTATGGAGATATCACCACCCTTGACGTAGTTGTTACAAATCGAGAGTTTTCTTGCACCCTCTAATATGTAATCTGATTCATATACGTAAATAGCGCCGCCATACGCAGCGCCCCAAGGGTAGTACTCTACGGCACTATTCGAGAGCGTTGCGTTGTTGGTAACAATGATGTGGGTGTCTTGGTCGTAGATTTGCCCGTATGCCTCGTATTCTTCATTCTGCGATGGCGGAGTCTGCGGGTCGAATATGTGACCATGGGAAATGTCATAATCAACATAATTAAACGTCTCAGCCTGTGAAAGCTGCGCAGTTCCGGCAAGTATGCCCACTGCGGAAACCGCTGCTAAAAGTGCGGAGCGGAGAGATAAAGGAAGATGAAGTTTCATGATGAGAAAAATGAATGATGGTTGAAAGAGCCTGAGTGAGCGGCGTACGAGCGAAAGAAATTCGTTAATACACATTGATATACTACACACTGCAGCTGTCGTGTCAAGAATAATTGTTTTTATTGGCGTCAAAAAAATATGAAAAGCGGCATGATGGGTGATTCTGCTTGCCAAAGGGAGGGGACGGGAGTATAATGGCGCGCGATATGAAACAGTATGCACAACAGCTTCTGCGTTATCCCGAGATGGGGATATCCCTTGATTTTTCTAAACTGCCGCTGACGGAGGATTTTCTGACTGAAATGAAGCCTCTGATTGACCGTGCTTACAGCGACATTGCCGCGCTGGAGAGCGGTGTAATTGCAAACCCGGACGAGAACCGCATGGTGGGTCACTACTGGCTGCGCAACAGCGCTATTGCCCCCACGGCTGAGCTGCGCGCCAAGATTGATGAGCCGCTGGCTGACCTGAAGGCTTTCGCTGCGGATGTACTTGGTGGTAAGATTGTAGCCCCGAACGGCAAGAAATTCAGCACCTGTTTGGTGATTGGCATCGGTGGTTCCGCCTTGGGTCCGGAGCTGGTGGCGGATGCTCTGCCCGCAGAGGGCTTGCAGATGGCTTTCCTCGACAACACGGATCCGGACGGCATGTACAAGGTGCTGGACACCCTGCCGCTGAGCGAGACGCTGGCGGTTGTTATCTCCAAGTCCGGTGGTACGCCTGAGACCCGCAACGGTATGGTGTGCGCCCAGGCCTACTTTGCCGACAAGGGCCTGAGCTTTGCCAAGCAGGCAGTGGCCGTGACCGGTGTGGACTCCACGCTGGATAAGGTGGCTGTAAGCGAGGGCTGGATTAAGCGTTTCCCGATGGAGGATTGGGTAGGTGGCCGCACCTCTGAGACCTCCGTTGTAGGTTTGGTACCCGCCGCGCTGCAGGGCGTGGATGTGGATGCCCTGCTGAAGGGTGCTGCCGATATGGACGCCCACACCCGCGTGGCTGACACGGCGGTGAACGCCTCCATGAAGCTGGCTTTGGCCTGGTATGCCGCCGGTGAGGGCAAGGGCAAGAAGGACATGGTGGTGCTGCCGTACAAAGACAGCCTCGTGCTCTTCTCCAAGTACCTGCAGCAGCTCATCATGGAATCACTGGGCAAGGAGCTGGACTTGGACGGCAAGACCGTGAACCAAGGTATCGCCGTGTATGGCAACAAGGGCTCCACCGACCAGCACGCCTACGTGCAGCAGCTGCGCGATGGCCTCAATAACTTCTTCGTAACCTTTATCGAGGTGCGTCAGAGCCCCACGGATACCGTGAAGGTAGAAGATGCTTTCACTGCCGGTGACTACCTGCAGGGCTTCCTGCGTGGTACGCGCAAGGCGCTCAGCGAGAGTGGCCGCCAGAGCATCACCATCTCCATTCCGACCGTGAATGCATACACCGTCGGTATGCTGATTGCCCTCTTCGAGCGTGCGGTGAGCTTCTACGCCAGCCTCATTCACATCAACGCCTACCACCAGCCGGGCGTGCAGGCCGGCAAGCTTGCTGCCAACGTGTTCCTGAAGCTGCTGGCAAGTGCAGAGGCCGCACTGAGCGAGGCTCCTGCTACGGCTGCTCAGGTGGCTGAGGCAGTGGGCGCCGATGTAGAGGACACCTACCACGCCCTCGTGCACATTGCTGAGAGTGGCAAGGCTGCTTGGACGCTGGGCGAGTGCCCCTGTGCAGATACCTTCGCCAAGGCCTGATTTTGATACGGGCATGCGCATGCAAGGTGCGGCAAAAGAGCCTTGCATGCGCACTGCGTATCACCGTTTATCATTCACCCCACCACATCAACATGAAGAAACTCCTGAGTCTCGTATGTTTGGGCGCTGTGTTCGGCGCCGTTATCACTCCCTGTGCCTTTGCCAAGAAGGATAACACGGAGGAAGTGGCAGCAGAGGACCTTCCCATGGTTCCTGCCTCGTTGGTAGATCGCAAATATGTGACGAAAACCAAACCGGATTTGGAAGCGAAGGTGTACTTCATTTACCAGTCCCGCTACATGTGCCCCAATTGCGTGATGGAGGCCCCGGATATCGTGGCTGCCTATAAGAAGATGAAGGGCAAGGGCGCAGAGCTGGTGATGCTGAATGTGGATGCCGATGACGAGACGGCTGCCAAGTGGGCGAAGAAGGCCAAGATGAAGTTCCCCATCGTGTCCCCCACGGATCGCAGTGGCATTCCGTTCCCCCACACCGGTGGCAACAAGCTGCCATGCATGGTCGCGGTGGATGCTCACGGCAACAAGTTGGGCGAGGCGAGCGGTACGCAAGTTTCTGAGTTCCTGGCTAATAATTGGAAGCAGTACGTCAAGGACGTTAAAGCTGCTGAAAAGAAAGCCAAGAAGAAAGCCGATGCCGAGGATTAATTCTTCTTCATCAACGGACTTACGCTTATGTTTGTAGCTGTTATCCTCGGCAATGTCGTAGCTGCGCTGTTTGCGTTTCTTGGCGTGGGGCAGGTTATCTGCTACCTGTCAGCCGAGGCTCGTCCGGCGGGCGCTGCTGCGTTTATGTTCGGTTTGTCAGTGGCCGCATGGCCTCTGGCTGTAGCCGTTGTTATCTATCTGTTGGTGCAGGTTGCCTGCTGGCTGGAGAAACTGTACTTTGCAGGTTCAACTGATTCATCTGCCCCGAAAGTAACGGGTGAGGCCTTGTCCCGTGTGCCTGCTGCTGCGCGTCACAGCAAAAAAGAGGAGGAAGAATCCCCCGAAGCTCCCGTGTTCTTTAAAGCTACTGCACCGCCCCCTCCTCCCCCTGCCACGGTGGCACCTCCTGTATATGAGGAAGAGATGGATGTAAAGAGTGCTGCTGCTTTTGCTGCCGCCATGGATTCTGCCCGTCATGCTGAGGCGGAGGAACACAAGATTGTCACGCCGGTAGGTGATGATTGGGATAATGAAACACCCCCCGTGCCGGAGAAACCGAAATCCGGGCTCAGCTTCTTCAAAATCGATTGATACAGCATGGCGCATACTCCTCACCAAATGCTGCCCCCAGTGGCTGCCCAATGCATTGCAGAGCTTTGCCTCGCTCACGGAATTACCGTGGGCGAGCAAGATTTACAGCTCATTGTAGCCGGTGCGTCCGGGCGGGTGGTGGTACGCGTCACGCCCGGTGGGCAGGCAAGTGGCGTGCTTGGTGTGTATTGGACTGCTGACCGTGCGGATAATAACTCCTTTGTGACTGCTGCGGAGGGACTGGCGCGCTGCGGAATTCGTGTGCCCCGCGTACTGCATTACCAAGCATTGGAGCATGGCTGTGGCGTTTGCTTGGTGGAGGACCTCGGGAGTATGGATTTGCTGAGTCTCAAAGGCCTTTGTTTTGAGCAGTTGCTACCGGCTTACTCCTCCGCTCTGGAGCAGCTGGCCGCGTTTCATCGCGTGCAGCCGGATTGGCCTCTGCAACCGGAGTTTGACGCTGCCATGTACCGCTGGGAGCAGGGGTATTTTGCCGAGCATTTGCTGGGGCGCCACTTGGGCATGAATGCTGCCGGGCTTACCGAATCCGTAGCAGCGCAACAAGTG
Source organism: uncultured Akkermansia sp. (assembly GCA_904501955.1). Classification (GTDB taxonomy): domain Bacteria; phylum Verrucomicrobiota; class Verrucomicrobiia; order Verrucomicrobiales; family Akkermansiaceae; genus Akkermansia. The sequence continues at coordinate 7,301 of CAJGCY010000029.1, forward strand.
GCCCGTTTTTTGGAATCCCTGCCGCGCGTACCCGTGCACCGCGATTTCCAAAGCCAGAATATCATGCTGCATGAAGGGCAGGCTTGGTTTATAGATTTTCAAGGCATGCGTTACGGCTGCGCGGAGTATGATGTAGCATCCCTCGCGTTTGACCCGTACATGGATTTGGCACCGGAGCATGCAGATAAGTTGTTGGCTGTGTATGAACAATACTCCGGCCGCTCTGTAGATGCCGATGTGTACTACGCCTGCGCCTTGCAGCGTATGATGCAGGCGCTCGGCGCCTTTGCCAACATCGGCTACAATCAACACAGACAATGGTACCTCAGCCTGATACCGACGGGGCTGAATAAATTGCGGCATATTGCTGCCCGTGTTACTGACGGTTCACCTGCTCACGCTTTAGCTACATGGCTTCTAAATCACGTTTGAAATGGGGTCGCCTCTTCATCTGGTATGTGGTGCTCTCAGCTTTGATTCTCGCCGGCGGTGCATTGTTCGCTCCGCTGGATTCCATTTTGTATAACACCTTGGCTGCTCAGGCCGGTAAAACGCAGGATGGGCAGGCCATTCACCTACTGCAGGAGGGGGATGCCACACCCGTGTCCGAATCTCTGACGATTGAAACCCGCCGTTTGGTCTGCCCCTCGGTAGGGTATATCAACTTGCGCAAGGAGCAGCTCATGGAGAGCTATGCCGCGGTGGATATGCGTGCGCAGGATTTTGCTGCCTTGCTGAACAAAATTTCTCAATCAGGTGTGCGGAATTTGGCAATATCTGCGCCCTTTATCTGGGAGGGTGGCACGCAAGACGCGGGGCAGTTGGTACTGTGTGCCACGCTGCAAAATAAGAAATACTTTGAGCGTACGGTGCTCGGCATGCGTGGCAGAACCTCTGCGCAGGCGGATTTGACTCCGATTCAGTTCCGTTCCTTCGTCATTCCCTCTCATCAGGTGAAGGGGGATGTCTCGCTGCTGCCTGCGGCAAACCGCCAGGTGGAGAATGATTTGGATACGGCAGATGACACCACACAGCTTACTTGGGCTCCCGACTGGTTGGAGGATGAGCCGCTGACTCAGATTCCCGCCGCTGTGGATGACCGCTCCTTCCCCTTGCTGATGCGCTGGAATGGTGAGATTCTACCGACCCTCCCCCTTCGCATGGCGCTGAGCATTCGCTCCTGCAATCCTGATAAGGTGAAGGTAGATTTAGGCAACTCCATCAGCTTTGACGGTATTACTTTACCCATCGACTCTCATGGACGCCTGACGCTGAAGAACACCCATGTGCAGGAGCTTGGGCTTGCGGATTTGATTGACGGTAAAGCCGAGTTGAAGGATGAAACCGGCAAGTTCAAGCTCGCTGTGCTTGGCCAACCGCTCACGGACCAAGAGCCCGCGGCTCGCACGCAATTGATGGCTGCCACGCTGTCGCAGCTCTGCGCTTACACGGTAACGGACACCAAGTTAGTGCCCGGTGAACCGTTGCCCTCCCTGTGTTATCGCCCTATAGTGAGCTCGTATTGGCTTTTCATCGTCACGGTTCTCGTAGGTCTGTTCTTTGTGCTGCTCATCCTGCCGTATTTCCCCGGTGTGTTGCGCTTGCTTGCTCTCTTCGGGGCTTTGGCCTATGCTCTGAACCACGTATGGGGGGACATGCAGAACGGGTATTGGAGCCATGCAGGCTTGCTCACCATTGCTTGGGTGCTGTTGTTCTGGGCGGTAAGCTCCCTCAAGCCTGAAAAGAAGCGCAATATCTTCTCTTCCTCCCGTCGTAGATAAGCAAGATTTGCCTCTGCTCGATAAATCGGAATTTGTAGGGCAACAAAATCTATCGGAGCGTGGGACTTTAGTCCCACAAATACGTGCGGGGCTAATCCATAAGAGGGACTAAAGTCCCTCGCTCTGAGTGAATGAATGTTACAAATCCCCCTCTTCAACTTCCGATTTATCGCTCGGATTGCCTCATTATTTTTCTTTTTTTGCGGTGGACTTTTTGGTGCCCTTGGCCTTATTTTTTGCCTGCTTTTTGGTACGCTTGGGCTTTTTGGGGGCATACTTGTGCAAGTGCACCTGCATGAGGAGCAGGGTGAACATGGAGGCGGGATTGATTTTTACCGCAGCAGCATCTGCTACGGTGACGGCCAGATGCACGATTTTCTGCACAATGGCGGTGTATTCGTCTACATCCGGGTTGGGCAGCGTATCATCCAGCAAGCTGTGCAGTTGCACAAGTTTGCGATAAAGGTGCATCCAATTGTCGGAAGCCTTGGCTTGTAATGTGTAAAGGATGCTTTCCGGGAGGGAATCCAGTAATTTATCAATTTTTCGCAGCTGCTTGTGCTCTTCTTTACTGCTTTTACGGTGTGCAGCAGCCTCCAGCAAGAAACGCACATGTGTGGTCAACTCTCCGTGGGCATCCAGTACTGCCATGGGTACATGCGCATTCGCGGAATCTACCCCATTTCCTTCCGCTACTGTTTGAAACAGAGTCGCCAGCACAGAGGCCTTCCCCTGCGCGCTCAATGTCTCCTTTTCAAACAGCATCACGGGCATTAATTTACCATATTTTCCGTCTTTCTTCAAGGCGCTTTTGCGCCCCATTACAAAAAAAGCCCCGCATGCGCGGGGCTTTTCGAGCGGATGGGGTGAGATTCGAACTCACGGAAGGTATTAGCCTTCGGCGGTTTTCAAGACCGCTGCATTAAACCGCTCTGCCACCCATCCATGTGCACAGCATTGCGGTGTGCGCGGTTATAGTAGCGTAGAACTCGCCCTGCTGCAAGCATTTTTTGTGTAATATGGGCTTTTTATAAAGAAAAAAAGTTTTATATGAAAAAATATTAAAAAGATTGAACAGAATGCGAACTTGCGGTGTCAATACATGCAAAGGGACACGAAAGCGCCCTGAAACAACAAACAGATACAAGCAATATGAAGCAATACATCATCAAGTTGGCAGCCGTGGCAATGCTGGGGCTGAGCGTCATGGCAGCACAGGCAAACGCAGCGAATGTTGCCGTAAGAGTGAAGAACGACAAGGTAAGCGTTGTTGTAAAAGACAAGGCAAAGGGCAAAAAGAAGGTGGACGTGCGCCAGAACGACAGAGATTGCCGCGAGTGCCGCATGGAGGAACGCCGCCACGAGGCGAGGTTCAACAAGAAGCACCACCGTAAAGACAACCGCCGAGACAAGCGCGTAGTACACTGCAAGAAGTGCCACCACTGATACGACTAGCCGTTCGCAAATAACATTAACCTCAACCAAATCATACAAGCAATATGAAACAGTACATCATCAAGTTGGCAGCCGTAGCAATGCTGGGGCTGGGAGCCATGGCAGCACAGGCTGAAGCAGCCGTCGTCAACGTCAAACTGGGCAAAGTGAACATTGTGGTGAAGGATAACGATTGCCACCAGCATGACCACCACGCAAAGCATGATCGTAAGCACGACAGACACGCCAAACACCGCGATGACCGCCATGACAGGCACGTTGTCGATGACCGCCGCCACAATCACGGTAAAAAGGATGCCCATCACGGTAAAGCTAAGCGTAAGTAATCACCATGGAAGACGACTCCTCTACAGGTACACCGATAACTAAAACACCGCCGCTGCAAGAAAGCGCCTCAGTTAAGGCCTCATGCAGCGGCGGATTTGTTTTTACTCTGTGCGTGGGGATTAACCCCTCGAATACAGTGTTGAGGTAAAGCCCTCAAATTTCTCCAATTCTTTGCGGTGCGGGAAAAGTGACTTGAACTCCGGGAACCACGTATCCGCTTGCCATTGCCCGGCTACCTCCGACACGTAAATACCCTGCATGTGGGGCAGCATGAGTGTGTAAATCTGCGCTCCGCCGATGACCATCACCTCCGGGTCCTGTAATTCGATGGACTCAAGCTCTGCGATGTCATGAATGACGATGGCTCCCTCTGCCTGAAAATCCCGAGAGCGGGTAAGCACGATATTCTGACGCCCGGGGAGCGGCCGCCCGAGTGAATCCCACGTTTTGCGCCCCATGAGGATGGGATGCCCCATGGTCAGGCGTTTGAAGAGCTTGAGATCATCCGGCAAACGCCAAGGCATGGTGTTGTCCAGACCGATAGCGCGGTCCTCCGCCATGGCAACTACGCCTGTGTAGGTAATACTCATACGGAAATGGGGGCTTTGATGTGCGGGTGAGGGTCATACCCGGTCAGGGTGAAGTCCTCGTACTTGAAACCGTCAATCTCCGTAACCTCCGGATTGAGCAGCATAGTGGGCAGGGTGCGAGGCTCGCGGGTGAGCTGCAGCTTGGCCTGCTCAATGTGGTTTTTGTACAGATGGAGGTCTCCGAAGGTATGCACGAACTCTCGCGCCTCATAACCGCAGACCTGTGCCGTCATCATCAGCAGCAAGGCATAGCTGGCAATGTTGAACGGCACGCCGAGGAAGAGATCACAGCTGCGCTGGTAGAGCTGCAGGCTCAGGCCGTGCTTCTCGCCCTCCTTCTGTGCGGGAATCACACAGAACTGGAAGAGACAATGGCAGGGAGGCAGCGCCATGCTGTCCACCTCAGCCACATTCCAGGCGGAAACGAGGTGACGGCGGCTCCACGGGTTGTTCTTGAGCCCATCGATGAGCTTGGCAATCTGGTCAATGCTACCGCCATTGCCATCCGGCCATTTACGCCACTGGCTACCGTACACGGGGCCCAAATCACCGTTTTCGTCTGCCCATTCATCCCAAATAGTCACTCCGTTCTCCTGCAGGTAGCGGATATTGGTGCTACCTTTCAGGAACCAGAGCAACTCGTGGATGATGGAGCGCAGGTGCAGCTTTTTCGTGGTGAGGCAGGGGAAGCCTTTGCGGAGGTCGAAGCGCGTTTGCCGGCCGAACACGCCGATGGTGCCCGTGCCGGTGCGGTCATCGCGACCGACACCGTTCGTCAGCACATCATCCAGCAGGTCAAGGTATTGTTTCATACCGGCTTACAGGGAAAGCGCCTCGCGAATCTGCAGTGCATACTTCTCAGCACGCTGCGCGATGGTGAGGTCCAAATCGCGGTAAAGGATGCCGCGGGAAACATTGATAACGGGGGGCGCTACGCGCGTGCCACCGGTGAGCGCGCTCAAATCACCACCCTGAGCACCGAGCCCGGGAATGAGCAGGGGGGCGTCCGGCAGCTCATTGAGCAGCTCCGTGCTGGCGTTGGTAAGTCCCATCACCATGCCTACCTCCGTAGCAGCACCCTCAGCGCGGGCTCGCTCCACCATGTCACCTACCAACTGGTAGACCTTGCGCCCGTTGGCAAGCACCTGGCGCTCAATGTCGGCAGAACCGGCATTGGATGTTACGGCAAGCAGGTATACGGCCTTACCCTCATGGCCTAAGAAGGGCTCCAGAATATCATAACCCATGAAGGGGTTGAGCGTTACGGCATCCACATTCATGCGCTCAAAGTATGCCTGAGCGTAATACTTCTGCGTCTCGCCGATGTCGCCGCGCTTGGCGTCGAGGATAACGGGAATCTCCTTGGGCATGTTCTTGAGGAGGTTCTCCAGCATCTGCAAACCGGGCAGGCCCATCGCCTCAAAGTAAGCGATGTTAGGCTTATAAGCAGCGGTATAGGGGGCGGTCTCCTCAACAACCTGATTGAGCCAAGCCTCCAGCTCAGCGAGGTTTTCGGATTGCGGGCGGGGGTCCAGCCCTACGCAGAGGGCGGAGCGAGTGGCATTGATACGAGCCTGAAGTTTTTCAGAGAATTTCATGATAATGGTGTGTTAGAAGTGAAGAGGTTAAAGTCCGAGTTTTGCGCGGAAGTAGTTGATGGTCATATCCAGCCCTTGAGAAAGGGGGATGGTGGGAGCCCAGCCCAGCTTTTCGCCTGCCAGAGTGATGTCGGGGCGGCGCTGGGTGGGATCGTCAGAGGGGAGCGGGCGCTGCACGAGCTTGCTCTGAGTCGGGATTTTCTGCAGCACCATTTCTGCCAGCTGGCGAATGGTGAACTCACCGGGGTTGCCGATGTTCACGGGGCCGATGAAGCCTTGCTCATTTTCCATCATGAGCAGCATGCCCTCAATGAGGTCATCCACATACTGGAAGGAGCGAGTTTGCTGCCCCTCGCCGTAAATGGTGATGTCTTCACCGCGCAGCGCCTGGCAAATGAAGTTGGAAACCACGCGTCCGTCCTCCGGGTTCATATACGGTCCGTAGGTGTTGAAAATGCGAATCACGCGGATATCCACCCCCTCGTGGCGGTGGTAGTCGAACATGAGGCTCTCCGCACAGCGCTTGCCTTCATCATAGCAAGCGCGGATGCCGATGGGGTTCACATTACCGCGATAGTGCTCCGGCTGGGGGTGCACCAAGGGCTCGCCGTATACCTCGGATGTGGAGGTCTGGAGAATGCGCGCGCCGTGCTTTTTGGCAAGCTCCAGCATGTTGAGAATACCCAGTACGCAGGTTTTAGTGGTGAAAATGGACTTGTTACCTTGGTAGAAAGGCGGGGAGGCCGGGCAAGCGAGGTTGTAAATGCGGTCAAGCTTCTCTTCGCAGTCCCACGGGTCAATGACGTCATGCTCCACCAAGCGGAAGTCAGGATTATCCAGCAAATCCGCTACGTTTTCAGTGGAACCGGTGTAATTATTATCCAAGCAAATAACCCGATGACCGTCTGCAATCAGTCTATGGCAAAGGTTTGCACCCACGAAGCCGGTGCCGCCTGTTACGAGGATGTTCATGCTGAGCGAAGTATACCCTCAAATGGCGTAAAATGCAAGCAAAAAGGTTGACAATGCAAGCCGAGTAGGGCATGATGGTGGCGTTTATGATGGAGGGTGGTCTGACAGATGCCTTGGAACGCGAAATACTGCAACGTTTCGGCAAAGAGTCTTTGCGCACGGGCCAGCGTGAGTTGATATCCGCTGTGCTGCGTGGGCAAAATGCACTGGGCGTGCTCCCCACCGGACACGGTAAGAGTCTGTGCTACCAAGCGGCAGCGGTACTGCTGGGCGCGACCTCTCTAGTGGTGTCGCCCCTCATTGCGCTGATGCGCGACCAGGTGCAGGGACTGCAAGCCTTGGGTATTGCAGCGGAGCGCTTTGACTCATCCCTTGAGCCGGAAGAAAGATCTGCGTTACTGCAACGTCTGCGCGGCGGAGAATTGCGGCTTCTGTTCGTTGCTCCTGAATCATTGGAAAATCACGAGCTTCTGCAGGCCTTGAGGCACGTGCAGCTCTCCCTTTTCGTGGTGGATGAGGCACACTGCGTGTCGGAATGGGGGCACAGCTTCCGCCCTGATTACCTGAAACTTCCGGCTTTTTATCGCAGCTTACCCTTTTACGCCGTCATGGCTATCACCGCTACGGCAACCTTGCGCGTGCAGGAAGATTTATGCCGCCTGTTCAGCATCGCGAAAGAGGCCGTCTTTGCCATATCTCCCTACCGCAGCAACATTATCCGCCGCGTGGTGGGCACTACGGAGCGAACTGAAATGGTATGCCAAGTGCTCAGCATGCCCGGACGTTGTCCTGCCATTGTATACACCCGCACCCGCAAAGGTACGGAGGCGCTGGCAGCAGAGCTTGCTTCCCGTGGTTTTTCAGTTGCAGGGTATCATGCCGGCATGCCTGCGGAGCAGCGCGAGAAGCTGCAGGATGAGTTCCTGCACAATACACGCAATGTGCTGGTCGCTACCATTGCCTTCGGTATGGGCGTGGATAAGCCGGATGTGCGCACCGTTATCCACTATGACGAACCGAGTTCCCCTGAGGCTTATTTGCAGGAATCCGGCCGAGGCGGGCGCGATGGGGCGGACTCTCTTTCTCTTGTCCTGATGAGCGGGGATGGCTTGCAGGATGCCCGCAACCGCATTTACGCTGCGGAGCCGGATGCGGAGGGCGTGGAACGTGCTGTACGCTGGCTGCTGCCACGTGGCGCTCGAGCCGTTTCTTTGTGGGAGCTGGGGACTAGCTGCGACGTGCCGGATGATGTTGCCATGCGCGCCCTGATGCTCTTGGATGAGCTACAGGCTGTGCGCGTGGAGGAGCGAGGGTATAAGTTCTACAAGGTGAAGCCCCTGTTCCCCATGGCAACCATATTGGATGGGCGAGATACTGCGGAAAAAGCACGCCTCAGCTGGTTGAAAGAACACCCCGATGGTGAGGTGGAAGATGCCGCCGCTGCGTGGAATTGCAGTTATGCGGAGGCTATGGAGCAACTGCGCGAGTGTGAAGCTGCGGGGGAATGGAAGCTTACGTTCCGCCAGCAAGCGCTTTATCTGCGCTCTACCGCCCCTGCTGAGCCCAAAGAAATTGCGGAGCAACTCTCCGCTGCGTATCTGCGCCGCCGTGAGGCGGATTTGCTGCGTTTTCAAACGTTGTGTGATATTTTGAGTGCGGATACGTGCATCAATGCTGCTCTGGAGCAATATTTTACCGGTGAAACATTGCCCCCGTGCGGCCGCTGTGCCGCCTGCAAGGGCAAGACCGTACAGATACCTCCGTCTGCACCTCCGCCACCCCTCCCCCCGGAGCAGGATTTACCCGAATTCTTCCGCCCGAACCAGCGCAAGCGTTTCTTGCTCGGGCTCGCATCCCCCGGTTCAAACTCACGCCGTCTGTGGGCACACGCGCTCTGCGGGGCAGCCGCCGGTACTGCGTGGGAAGAGCTGTGATTTTTGATGTTTTTACAAACAAAACGGCCTGTACTCCATGGTGGAATACAGGCCGTTTTGTGATATTGGTGAGTCGTGCTTACGCCATGCGTGCGCGGGCGTCAGCCTCTACAGCTGCCCACAGGGCGTTAATGCCGGACTGTACCGCCTCCTTGGCAGCGGTGAGCTCTGCACCCTTCTCGCCATGGGCGAAGAGGTAGTACTTAATCTTGGGCTCCGTGCCGCTGGGACGCACAGCAAAGCTGCGACCGTCCGCGAGGTCGATGAAGAGCATCTTCTCAGCGGGGATGGGGTCACCCTCTGCATCAATGAGCGTACCGGTGGAGAAATCACGCACGCCGACAACGGCAGCGCCATCCATCTCCGTGGGAGGAGTCTGCATGTAGCTCTGCGTCAGGGCTGCAATCTTGGCAGCACCGTCAGCACCCTCCATGACAAGGCTCTTACCCAGCTCCATGTAGTAGCCGAGCTCCGTGTAGATGTTGTTCAGGCACTCCAGCAAGCCGATACCCTTGGAGGCGAGGTATGCGTTCATTTCAGCCAAGCAAAGAGCGGCGGCGTTGGCGTCCTTGTCTCGCACGAAGTCCTGAGCGAGGTAACCGTAGCTTTCCTCACCACCGAAGATGAAGTACTTGCTGTGCTTGAGGCGCAGGCTGCGGGTCTCTGCCTCCGTCATGTTGCGGTAGCCCACGCGCTCCTCAGCGGGGATAGCCTGCTCATACTTGCCGAGCTTGGCAGCAATGTACTTGAAGCCGGTGAGTACGTTCACCGTGGCGATGCCGAAGGACTCCGCAATGGCATCCTGCAACGGGCTGGTTACGAAAGTCTTCACCATGACGGAGTGGTCGATGTTCTCCGGGGTGATGATGCCGAGCTCAATGGCGCTCATGCAGCGGTACCAAGCCATGAGGCAGCCGGTCTGGTTACCGGTGAGTAACTGCATCTTACCGGTGGCGGTATCACGCACGGCAATGCCCATGCGGTCGCTGTCAGGGTCGGTAGCAATCACAAGGTCGGCATTCTCGGCATCAGCCTGAGCGATGGCCATATCAAGAGCAGGGGCGTTCTCCGGGTTGGGGCTTGCCACGGTCGGGAAACGTCCGTCGAGCACGTCCTGCTCGGCCACAGTGCTGACATTGCAGCCGATTTGCTTGAGGATGGGCACGATGCAACGACCACCGGTGCCGTGCAGGTTGGTGTACACCACCTTGGCGCTGGCCTTGGCGAATACCTCCGGGCGCAGGATGATGCCCTTGAGCTTCTCAATGTAAATGGCGTCGAACTCCGGGCCGAGGATGCTGAGAGTACCTTGCTGCTCCGCGGGAAGCGGCTCGTAGGTGTCACCGGTGAGGGCGTTCACCTCCGCAATAACGGCCTTATCGTGCGGGGCGATGAGCTGAGCGCCGTCATTGAAGTAGGCCTTGAAACCGTTGTCATGAGCGGGGTTGTGGGAAGCCGTGAGCACCACACCCGTGTCGGCATTCAGCTCGCGAATGGCAAAGGATACCTCGGGCGTGGAGCAGGGGCCGTCAAACAAGGCGCAATCGCAGCCCAAATCCGTGGCAATCTTCGCGCAATACTCTGCGAAATCACGGGAGAAATGGCGGGTATCGTGACCTACGACAATCTTGGGCTTACGGCCGGAACCTTCAGCCTCCACAAAGCGGCGTACGTAGGTGATAAGACCACGCATGGCGCGTCCTACGTTGAAGTAGTTCATGCCGGCGGTACCGACGCAGGGAAACTCCGGGCGACCGTTCACGCCGCCTTTACCCTGCTCAGACGGGGCAACAATCATGCCGATGGTGCGACCGCGCAGGCCACCCGTACCGAAAGCGAGCGTTTTGTAGAAACGGTTGTTGAGCTCTGCCCACTCACCCGCGGCGGCGAGCTCACTGACGGCAGCAGGTGCTACCGGGTCCTTGGTACCGGCAAGCAGAAGCTGTATGTTCTCAAGAGACGTTGCAAGCAGTTTGCCGTCGGATACGGCCTGCTCAAGTGTAGAAAGAAGTGTGCTGTCCATCATACGCGGTCATTATAGCGGAAAGCCCACGCGTGCGCAAGTTTTATTTCAGACTTCGTTTGAAGAGTCCGTGTCCGGATAAGGCTCGTGGTGAGTTTCCGTGTGTTGCCAGCCCGGCAGCAGGTGTTGCCAGAATGCATAATGCTCACTCTGCGCTTCCTCTTGCATGCGCTGCGGCGTCATGCGGAAGGGGTATACCTGTACCGGCACCTCCTTTACCCCGGCTAGAAATGCCTCATTGACGAGGGTGTATATCTCCTCAATCTTTTCATCTGTCATAGCAAAACAACCGATGGATACATCGCTGCCGTGCACCATGATGTAGCTGCCCGTGCGCCCAAGGCTGCGGTCATACGCGTTCGGATAGCCGATATTGAACGAAAGATGGTAGGAGCTTCGCGGATTCATACCCTGTGGCCTAACCCGGTAAAAGCCTTCCGGAGCCTGCTCATCGCCCTCCATGGTTTTCGGGCCTATTTCACCGCTCATACCGGCGATTTCATAGGTGCGGAAACATTTCCACGTGCCGTTTTGTTCCCGCAACCAAAGCTCCAAGATGTACTCCTCTTTAATGATGCGGATGAAGACGGGCTTGCCGAAGTGTTCCCCCAGCTCGGGGTGTACATGCTGGCGGGCAATGGCCACGCGGTCCGTATCTTCTCCCGAGCATCCGGAGCAAATGGGCATAAACAATAAAGCCGTTAGGGTTAAAAGTCTTTTCATTTTTTCGGCGTCGAATCGGGGAAGATGGCTTCCATTAAGCTGATGAACAGCGCATACAAAAGCAAGAATCCGCCAATGGTGACAGACTCCATCCACGTAGCATTGCGGTAAATGTCAAGCACTTGTGGCATGACATCAGAGGAGTAGTTTTTCCAGAACTCCACCAACTCACAGAAGAGCGGCGTAAGCGCTATCCAAGCCAAGTAACAGAACATCGCCGTGCAGAAAATGCGCACCTGCGCACCGGCTCTGGTCAGTGCCATCATCCACAGCAGGGGCGTGAGCCAATACAGGGCTGAGAAGGAGGAAAGCGCATGCGGCATACCCTCTGCTGCCAGTAACTGTTGCAGCGGTGCGGTGAAGGCAATCTTTGGCCCGAGAATGATACATACCAGCTCCGCCATCAGGGCAAAACTCAACACGCAAAGCGCTGCGTTGAATACCGCCTTGTCCCAACGCATGAGACAAAGCTGCAAGCTGATAATAACCAAACAGATAAGGCTCTCATAATCGCCTTGTGCAGCCTTGGTGACACCAGCAAAGAAATCTGCCGTGCTCAGCCCGTTGTTATATCCGCAATATCCGGCGTAAAAAACGAAGACAAGAATAATCAAACAGATGGATTGCACGCACAGCGATAGAGACTTGTTCATACCACAGGCATTGTAGAGCAGATGCTGTGCTCGGTCAAGAAGATTTTTATGCAAAAAGCCTGCGCTGAAACCACATGGAAACAGCGCAGGCTCATTCGTTTGGCTCAGGTTGCGGTATCAGGTGTGTTTGAAGGATTTTGCATCATCCTCTGTAACGGGCTTGCCGTCGCGGTGTGCTTCCAAATATGCAATGCTGCGCTTCATGTCAGCCATGAGCAGATCTGCCATATCCATGGTAAACCCACGGCGTACCATCACGCGCATGACAACAACATCAGACACCTCTGCCGGTAAACTGAATGCCGGCACCTGCCAACCGCGCATGCGGAGGCGGTCGGAAAGCTCGTAGAGATTGTAACCGGGCTTGAATCCGGGGTGCATGGTGAAGCATACGGCGGGGATGTCTTTTTCCGGGTCGCCGGAGCAAATAAAATCGAACTTGCCGAGCTTGGAGATGCACTTTTTGAGGTAAGCCGCCACTTGGTAGGCTGCACCGTGCACGCGCTTGTAGCCCTCTTTACCGAGGCGGACAAAGGTGTAATACTGCGAGATGACCTGACCGGCAGGGCGTGAGAAGTTAAGCGCGATGGTGGGTACACTGCCACCGAGGTAATTCACGGCAAAGGTGAGCTCTTTCGGCATGTCTTTCACCTCACGCCAGAGCACCCAGCCACATCCTACCGGAGCAAGTCCGTATTTGTGGCCACTGGAGCTGATGGATTTGACGCGCGGCAGGCGGAAGTCGAAGGGAATATGCGGAGCCATGAACGGAGCGAGGAAGCCACCGCTGGCGCCATCCACGTGCACATCCACATCCGGACCACCGGAGGCTGCCAATTTATCCAGCGCTTTGCAAATGAGCTCCGGGAACTCATACTGCCCGGTGTAGGTTACGCCGAAGGTGGGAACCACGCAAATGGTATTCTCATCCACACGTCGGAGCATTTCCTCCTCATTCATGCAGTAGCGACCGGGAGCCATGGGTACCTCGCGCATCTCTACATCCCAATACCGGCAGAACTTGTGCCAGCAAATCTGCACGGGACCACACACTAGGTTGGGTTTATCGGTGGGTTTGCCCTCCTTTTTGCGCTTGGCACGCCAGCGGTGCAGAGCTGCCATACCGCCGAGCATACACGCCTCACTGGAGCCGATGGTGGAGCAACCGATGACATTGTTCACATCCGGCGCATTCCACAAATCCGCAATCATGCGGACGCATCGCTGCTCAATTTCGGCGCATTGGGGGTATTCATCCTTATCGATCATGTTCTTGCTGATGCAGATATCCATCAAGCGGTGCACCTGCGGGTCGTCCCAGGTTTGGCAGAAGGTCGCCAGGTTCTGGCGCGCGTTGCCATCCAGCATCAACTCATCACGTATCAGCTGAAAACTATCCTCCGGACGCATGGCGGAGGTCGGGAACTTTGCCGAGGGCAGGGGGTGGGAGGCATCTGCCGAGCCGAAAACACTCACGGTTTCATTATCGCATTGTTTTTTCATACTTGAAGCGTATGACTCCATTTGGCTGCATTTCTTACAAAAACAGGTTAAAAATGCACATTTAGCTTGCTTTTTTTGTCGTTTTGTTGCATAACCCTCCGCGTTATGGCAGAGGAACGCGCTCACAAACCGTCTTGGCTCAAGGTAAAGCTCCCCAAGGGACAGGCTTTTAAACATGTAAATGACCTCGTGAAGGGTAATTCCCTCGTTACGGTGTGTGAGGAGGCCATGTGCCCCAACCGTGGTGAATGCTGGAGCCACGGCACCGCTACCTTCATGGCTTGCGGTGATGTATGCACACGCGCTTGTGGCTTCTGCGCAACCCGCACGGCTCGTCCCAAGCCCCTTGACCCGGAAGAACCCGCCAAAATTGCGGATGCTGTAAGCCGCATGAAGCTTAACCACACCGTGGTGACCATGGTGACGCGCGATGACCTCAAGGATGGCGCCGCTAACCACATTGCTGCCATTATCCGCGAGATTCGCAAGACCAGCCCCTCCACCATTATTGAGGTGCTTACCTCCGATTTCAACGGGAAGGAGGAGTCCATTGCTGCCGTGATGGATGCCCGCCCGCACATTTTCAACCACAACTTGGAGACGGTGGAGCGTCTTTCTCCCATCGTGCGTTTCCGAGCCAAGTATCGTCAATCGCTTGCCGTCTTGCAGCGTGCGCTGGAGCTTGCCCCCGGCATGGTAGTGACCAAGAGCGGTATCATGCTCGGTCTTGGTGAAACGCGTGATGAAATTGAGCGCACCATGGATGACCTGCGCGCTCACGGCGTGACTGTGCTGACCATGGGGCAGTATCTGCGCCCCTCGCCCCGTCATCTGCCGGTGATTGACTACATTCACCCGGACACCTTTGCTGAGCTGCGCGAGGTGGCTCTCGGCAAGGGCTTCCGCCACGTGGCCAGTGGCCCGCTTATCCGCTCCTCTCACCATGATGCCAACTTCCGTCCGGAGCTGGACATTCTCGAGGCTATCAATGCCGACCTCCGTGCTCGAGGTGAGATTCAATAAGCAGCAGGAAAAGCAGATTTTATCCGAGAGCGGGTTCCGAAAGGTGCTCGCTCTTTCTCTATCAATAACACCCCGGTTTTCCCGACCCCGAATTATCGAGAAAAGTATGCTTTTCATCCCGTATCTAACACAAGAAAAGGCTTGCAAGATTCAGCAAAAGGTGTAGAATGAAAAGCGATGAGAAGACCACCAATTCCCGGGTTGGTGCTGGCTGACGGATGGCTGGCGCCGTATGAGCGAGAGATTAAAGCCCGCATGCGTTTGTATGATGGGCAGTTGCAGCGTATTTGCCGCCGCTATGGCTCACTGCTGAACTGTGCGGATGGATACAAGCGCATGGGATTCACACGCGATGCCGAGACCGGCGAGTGGATATACCGCGAGTGGGCACCGGGTGCGCGAGCTCTGTACCTGATTGGTGATTTCAACGGATGGAACCGCGAGAGCCACCCCATGCAGACCAATGCTGAGGGCGTGTGGGAGCTGCGCTTGCCTGCGGATGCCTTGGCTCATGGGCAGCACGTGAAGGTGCATGTGGTCGGTGCGGATAATGTGCACAAAGACCGTCTGCCCGCGTGGATTCGCTTCACGGAGCAAGACCCGAACACCTTCGACTACAGCGGTA
>CAJGCY010000030.1 GCA_904501955.1 uncultured Akkermansia sp.
AACATGCAGCAGTTAGTACAATCCATAGGCCAATACCTGATGGCGGTGGTGACGCCGATGATAAAGCAAGCGGAGCAAGCGCAACTGAGGGTAGCGCATGCGGAAGGAGGGGAGTTGGTGAGGTTTCGGCTTGTACTGGAGCAAAATGATGTAGCCAGAGTAATAGGACGTAATGGAATGACGGCGTCAGCCATACGCTCACTGGCAAAATCCGCCGGAGAAAAAGCCGGAGTTAAAGTAGTGGTACACATACTCTCCCGCGAAGAATTAGAAGAAGAGACGGCATAAAAAGAGGACGGCAACAGGTCGTATGCAGGGATTATTTGAAGAAGAGCCCGCAGTAGCAACCGCTAAGGTACTACTGGATGGCTTCAACGACATGGTGCTGGACTATGCCATTCCTGCCGGAATCAAAGATTTATGCCGTGGATGTCGTGTAGAAGTTCCGCTGCGGAATCGAATAACCACAGGCACGGTCATACAACTGGCACAAGCTGACAACGCGTGGGGTAACAAGCTTAAATCCCTGCACAGAAAAATTGCAGATACGCCGGCCGTCAGCCCGAAGTTAATGGATTTAGCTGAGTGGGCAGCAAGATATTATGCTGTTCCGGTAGAGCAAATGATTCGCTGCATTGTACCGGAACCGGTTCGAAGGGAGCACCACGAAGAAAAAACAAGGAAAGTGGCCGTGTTGCTACGATGGCCGGATGATGACGAACTGAACAAATTGAATGCAAAAGCTCCCCGGCAAGCATCCATTCTCCGCTACTTGCACAATGGCGATAACAAACGTGAGCCATTGGCGGATTTGGGAGGAAGCGCAGCACTTACCCCCTGCCGAGCGCTCGAAAAAAGAGGATATATCCGCATAAAAGAAGAAGTGATACACCGTGACCCTGCTGCAAATGAAAATTATGCCCCGTCGACTCCGATGGAGCTTAATGAGGAGCAAAGTGTAGCCCTTCAAAGCATTACTTCCGCATATGAAAAAGGAGAAAGTGCCCCCCTGCTCTTACAAGGCGTAACGGGTTCAGGTAAAACGGAAGTATATTTACAAGCAGCAGCTCACGTACTGAAATCCGGGCGAGGGGTACTCATATTAGTGCCGGAAATATCGCTTACGCCGCAAACAATGGCACGCTTCAAGAGTCGATTTGCCGCGAGTAATACCAAGGTTGCCATCTTACACAGTGCTATGAGCGATGGAGAGCGATTTGACGAATGGCACGCCATACACCGAGGAGAAGCTCGCATAGCCATCGGCCCACGCTCAGCACTTTTTGCACCCGTTGCAGACCTTGGTCTCATTATTGTGGATGAAGAACATGATTCTTCATACAAACAAGAAAACTCACCCCGATACCACGGGCGAGATCTGGCTGTACTGAGGGCTAAACTCGAAAAAGCAACTATCGTTTTAGGCTCAGCCACTCCCTCGCTGGAATCGCTGAACAATGTTAAAACCGGCAAATACCGCTTGCTGCGCATGGATAAAAGAGCGGATGGACAAAGGCTCCCCCTCACCCGAGTACTGGATATGCGTACCGAAGCAAAAGACAAGCGCAACTTGGGCATCTTGTCCGAGCGCTTGCGCATGGCCATAGACGACCGCTTGCAAAAGGGGGAGCAAACTATTCTTCTACTCAACAGACGAGGCTTTGCCAGGGCGTTGCAATGCCCGGATTGCGGTCACATCGTTAGCTGTGAGCACTGTTCCCTGCCATTGACCTTCCATGCTACGGAAAACCGATTGATATGCCACATCTGCGGTTACCGTGCAGCCGCACCGAAAAAATGCACGGAATGCGGCTCCTCCAATATCATGCTGGAAGGCTACGGTACCCAAAAGGTCGAAAAAGTGCTGCGTTCATGTTTTCCTCACGCGCGCATTCAGCGAGTTGATGCAGATGTTACGGCCAGAAAAAATGCGCTTCGGGATATACTGTCGGACTTCCGAGCAAGAAAGACCGACATTTTGTTAGGGACTCAAATGATATCCAAAGGGCTGGATTTCCCTGGAGTAACACTTGTAGGCGTGCTCAATGCAGACATCGGCCTGAGCATGCCGGACCCACGAGCAGCGGAGCGCACGTTCCAGCTGCTGACTCAGGTAGCAGGGCGAGCGGGCCGCGGCGATATAGACGGTGAGGTAATCATCCAAACCTATACACCACATGCAGCAGCAATACAATACGCACGCAGGCATGATACGGATGGTTTTGCAGAAAGCGAGCTGGAGCTCCGCCGCGAGCTGGAGTTCCCCCCCTACACCCACATGGCTGTACTGACAGTACGTTCTGTTAATGAAGAACTGGCCGAGTTCTCGCTCAACACTCTCCATAAGCGGCTACTCAAAGTGCTGCCCCCCAGTATCAGCATCAGTGATCCCATGCCTGCCCCCATTGCAAAGGCATACGGACAATTCCGCTTTCAATGTACGCTCAAGAGCAGCACAGCAAGAATCATTGCCGATATCGTCTCTGCGGAAATTGCAGCTCTTGCACCGGGCAAAGAGGTTACCGTAACCTTGGATATTGACGCCTACTCATTCATGTGAAATGAATGTAGACGGGGGAATCACATGCCGAGGCGAATCTTCCAATCGCGCATGACTACAGCAAAAGGCGCGGTACTGTCCGGAGCATCTCGATACGGATTTTTCTCAAAAGCGACACGGTAATCAGCCTGAACCATGTAAAGCAAAGCACATATTTCTTCCGCTCGCTCACTATCAAGGCATTTGTTTACCTTTACCTTCTCCAAAAACGCATCACCACTCATACCGGGTTCATATTGATCACCCAGCTTTTTGATAAGCGCAGCCTTCATCTCCTTAGCAATCGCACACACCTCCACCATAACCGCAATCTCAGCGCTATCCTCACTGCTCTCATTCAGCATAGCGGACAAACAACCCTCAGCTTGAGAAAACTCATGTTCGCGCATTAGTGTCAATGCTTTGCTTTTGGCATCAAGAGTGAAGATGTGAGAAAAAGCTTCATCAAGGTTCTGTGTATACTCGGCCATTTGTTCCTTGTAAACCTTCTCCTTGCAATTTAAAAAAGCCTCCCTCGCTTTATTAATGGACTTCATTGCCTCATCCGTCCTACCAAGCTCGAACATGTGGCGAACACGCAAACAATGTGCCAATGCCAGAATGCGAGGATCACGAATCTTGCCCATGGCATCGTGTTTATCCATCGCCTCAGGCACTAGACGCAGTTGCTCCATCATCTCCTGCCCGGCAACACCTGCACATGGGCGCTCCAAGGCTGCTAAAAATGAAGAATAATGTGTATCCGCCTCTTCTCCTCTTTTATTGAGGTATGCTAAACAAGTAGCATGCAAAGCCCCCCATGCAGAAATGGTAGGCTCCACTGCATCAGAGTTCACGCGAGAATAGCACTTAAGAGCACTTGCCACATCGCCCTTTCGGATGAAAGACAATGCGCCGGAAAGGTCTTGCTCCCCCTGGAAATAAAAGTTTTTGGAAGAACCGGATTTGTCTCTGATGAGCTCACGCTGAGGTGACGGTGCGCCTAACATCCGGCAAGTGAAAAAAGCGACCACCCCCAAAGCGGCGCAACCTGCAACAAAAGCCAATCTGTTGCGAAATCTTTTACTCCGCAGACGAGGAGATAGCGATTCGTCTTGCGCTGCTCTGATGGTATCACTTACCTCCTTTAGCTCGGCCAACAAATCTGCATAGTTATCGTGACGGTCTGCAGGCTCGAACGAGGTCATACGGTCCACTAACTCGCACAAACACTCCGGCGCGCGCGGCATAATGTCAGCAAAGGGAGATAATTGACTCTTTGCATTCAGCAAAGCAGTCACGGAAGACGGAGCGCCGGGCAGTGTTTCTTCCCCTGTCAGCAAATAACGCAAGGTCATCCCAAGGGCATACATATCCGTGCGTGCATCCTCTTGGTTGCGCTGCAAGGTCTCCGGCGGGACATAAAACGGCGTGGCCCAAATCACTTCTTCCGAATCCTCCTGAGCACGCCCCTGAGCCAAACCGAAATCGAGCACTTTAGCTTGTCCTTGGGAAGAGATAATCACATTGCCGGGCTTCATATCTCGGTGAAGTAACCCGGCATTATGCGCAGCCTCCAATCCTTTTACAATCTGCGTAGTAACCTCTAAAGCCCTTAATGGCTTGAGCGGATTTTCCGGAGTAACAACAGTCTCCAGATTTTTGCCGCTTACAAGCTCCATAGCAATGTAAAATTGCCCACGAGCCCAACCGGCAGAATAAACGGACACAACGTTATCGTGTCTCACTTTCGCCATGAGTGAGCACTCATTCTCAAAACGAGCTATTCGCTCCGGCTGATTACGGTAAGTTTCATTCAATACCTTGATGGCAACCGGACGGTTCAGCACAACATCGCGCCCACGCAACACGACGCTCATACCGCCAATGCCCAGCAAACCTTCAATGCGAAAGTTCGCCAACAAGGTGTGCACATACTCAGAATGCCCACAGGCGGGGCACTCCACATTCGCATAAAAACCAAGTTCCGCAATATCCAACTCAGCGGAGCATCGCGGGCAGCGCCAAATATCAGGTTTCTTGGACATATTTTTACTATCAGTAACAGATGCGAAGATGTGCTGCTTTCATTAAAAGAGCCGTGCAGGCGCAGCATGTGCATCCTGCACGGCTCATCATGAGAAGAATCAGTAACTACTCAGATAAACTCAACCCAGCTTGGGAAGAGAAGCAGCAGCCACAGCCTGGCCGTGACGCTTGGTCTTCTCATCCGGTACGCAAAGCGTGATGGAAAGCTCCGGGAACTCACCACTCAGCACCTCGTTAGCCTTGTCGATAATCAGCTGGCCGCCGTCACCGGTAGCTACGCGACCGAGGAACAGGAGGTTGCGCACAGAGTAGAACTTGGAGAAGTAGGCGATGGTGTAACCGAACTCGACGCCGATGGTCTCGTAGATCTTCTTAGCGCGCTCGTCTCCCTCGGCCATAGCGGCCTGTACCTTCTTGAGCTGCTCCGGGTAAGGCATGGCGCCGAAGTCAAAACCGGCGCGGGGAGCCAAGCGGGCAACAGCCTGCTGGGAGAAGTACATAGCACCTACACCCTTATCCTTGGACCACTCGTCTACGCCGCCGTCCTCCTGATAGTCCACGGGAACGAAAGCGAGCTCATTGAGCCAGGGCATGATGTGACCCTCCGGGTCAACATAACCGGCAGCAAGAGAGGTACCCATGGCAATGCCGAGCACGGCATCATCATTCATACCCATAGCACCGGCAAGGGCGGTTACCTCACCGTCGTTCACCACCTCGAAGGGAACCTCCTTACCCTGAATCTTGCTCCAGCGGTCCTTGAGGTTCTTGAACATCGGGCGAATCACGTTCACGAAATCATCCTGAGCAATGCCACGGAAAAGAGAGCCTACGCGGGGCTCGCTGTTTACGTACACACCGGCAGCGGAGCCACCGATGGCGTCCACCTGCGGCAGGTGCTTGGCAGCACGCTCCAAGGAGTCATGCACACCCTCTACCTGATAGTTGGGGTCGGTCTGGTGGTAGGGATCCCACACCACCTCTTCGGAGTATACAACCTCACCGTTAATCACGGCTGCGCACTTACGGTCGGAACCACCGAGGTCGAAACCGATGCGGTAGCCGTCCAAGTTGCGACCGAGAGATACGGAAGTGGAGTTCTCGGCGGGAAGCTCGCAGGGGCAAGCCACCTTCACGATTTCGATGGAACGGTCGTAAATCTTCTTACCGATGAAGTCCCAGTCGAATTCACGAGCACCACCGGCGCAGTAGGTAGCAGCCAGCATGTCAGCAATCTTGTCATCACCGGCTACCATGATGGTGCAGCCGCCCTTCATCCAAAGAAGGAACTTGACGATACGCTCAATGTACTGGTTGTTCAGAGCATCATTCTCCTCAGAGGACGGAAGAACCATACCGCTCCAGCGGAAGCAGGTACCATCCATACGAGTGAGGGCAATGTCAATGGCATGGGAGCCGGGCGTAGCAGCCACTTTCTCCTCATAAGCCTTGGTCCAAAGCACCGGGGCAATGAAGCCCGGGTCGAGCACGGGTGTGAATTTCGGTTGGATATTCATAACGTAACGTGTTTCTTATAGCATTAAAAAAGCTGTCTGACAAGTTAAAAACTCGGTTTTCTGCGGATTTATCAGAATTCGCAGTTACGGGGCGTACGCGGATAAGGCAGCACGTCGCGAATATTCTGCACACCGGTCACGAACATGATGAGACGCTCAAAGCCTACACCGAAACCGGCATGAGGCACGGTACCATAACGGCGCAAGTCGTTATACCAATAGTACGCCTCCGCATCCATACCCAAGCGTGCAATGTTACCCTCCAGTACATCCAAGCGCTCCTCACGCTGGCTGCCGCCGATAATCTCACCAATGCCGGGAACCAGCACGTCCATGGCGGTCACCGTCTTATTATCGTCGTTAAGACGCATGTAGAACGGCTTAATCTCCTTGGGATAATTGTATACAATCACAGGGCACTTGAAGTGGCGCTCCGTCAGGAAACGCTCGTGCTCGCTCTGCAAGTCCATACCCCAGTAGGGAGGATACTCAAACTTCTCACCGCTGGCAAGCATGATGTCGATTGCCTCGGTGTAAGAGCAACGCACGAAGGGTTTCTTGCTCACCTCCTCCAAGCGGGCGCGCAGCCCCTTATCCACAAATTTGCAGAAGAACTCAAAATCACCGCTCTCATCCGCCAGCATCGTATCAGCAATGTGCTTAATGAACGCCTCAGCAATATCCATATCACCGTAGATATCACAGAAAGCGACCTCTGGCTCAATCATCCAGAACTCAGCAGCGTGGCGGGTGGTGTTGCTGTTCTCAGCGCGGAAGGTGGGACCGAAGGTGTAGATATTGCTCAGAGCACAAGCAAAAGTCTCACCCTCAAGCTGACCGGACACGGTAAGGCTGGCAGCCTTGCCGAAGAAATCCTTATCATAGCTCTTATTCTCAGCCAAAGGGTCAAGTGTGGTCACATGGAACATCTCACCGGCGCCCTCACAGTCAGAGGCGGTGATGATGGGGGTGTGAACCCATACAAAGTCACGGTCCAAGAAGAACTTATGTACAGCGGCAGCAATGCGGGAACGGGTACGGAACACTGCACCGAACAGGTTGGTACGCGGGCGCAAGTGAGCAATCGTACGCAAGAACTCCGGGGAGTGCCCCTTCTTCTGCAGGGGGTAACTCTCAGGTGAGGTACCGATAAGTGCCACGGAGGTAGCCTGAATTTCCCACTTCTGCTTACCGGGACTCTCAACCAAACGTCCCTGCACGGAAACGGAAGCACCGGTAGACATCTTGGAGATGTTTTCATAGCCGGGGATACCCGCATCGGCAATTACCTGAATGGATGCCAAACTGGTACCGTCATTGATTTCCAAGAAGGAAAAGGCCTTAGAATCACGGCGGGTGCGTACCCAGCCCTCTACAAGAATAGAATCCTGCGCTGCATCACTGGCAAGCGCATGTTTTACCAGAGTTCTTTTCATGGCAACACTATACCATGAGGAATGGCTCATGGCGAGTCAATTTTCCGCAATTGTGCGTACTGACGGCATTTTTTTCACTTCTCAAGTGTGCGGAAGCGCCTTTTCCAAGTGTTGCAGGCGTTTTTCCAAGCTTTGCGCGACGATGGAAGCAATCACAAAATCACGGTACCACTTCTTTTCTGCAGGCACGATATACCACGGAAAAGCAGAGGAAGTAGCGCGCATCACCTCTTGCACATCATCTCTGCGCCAGCTAAAATCAGCGGACGAATGGGCACTTTGCTCGGGTGTGATATTCAGGTAAAACTTCAGCACGCAGGTATCCTCAGCATAGAACATTTGCTCAAAATCTGCCACATGCTCCACAAAATCCACGCAATCGGGATAGAGACCGAACAGCTGATAAACGGAAGTGGCAGTAACCAAAGTTTCACCGGCACGGGGAATCAGACGGGAAAGACACGGGCTGAGATATTGCCCGTCACATGAAAGCGCAGCCATATCCTCAGGTTTCTGCACTTCCGTCAGCAAGGGGTCAAACAACTCGGCTATGCGGCGCAAGCAATTCAGGCGACGCTTGGAAACAAGCTCTGCATCATGCAACAAGACAAGGGTGCGCGGCTTCGGCATACCGAGAGAAGCACACAAGGAATCACATTTCTTCTGAGCTGCGCGTATTCGCTCTTTCAAATCAGCCATCTGCACGAGAGCATCTTGCTTACCGCCGGCAAAAAAAGTTCTATCCGTCGGGGCATAATTTTCCAATACAGATTCCTCTGAAAACTCATAGTGGACCGCCACGTTCAATGACAACAAATGCTCATCCACATTCTCCGCAGTATCCGGAAAAAAGAAAGCCAGCACCTGCTCCACAACACAGCGCTTGAACGGCACGAACATTTCCGGAGTAAGCTCGCGGTAATGCACCCACTCCAAGAGCGCAAACTCCGGGCTGTCATCACAGCTGACTACAGGACGCCGCCCCTCACATCGAATGAAGTAATAAGTTTGCTCCTGCCCGTCCCAATCTTTTTTCTTTTTATTTTTTTTGCGGTAATCGTAACGCAAACCCGCCAGTTGGGAAACAATGCGCAGCCCCTGCGAGCTCAGCCCGACCTCCTCCTGCAGTTCGCGCCATAACGCCTCCTCCAAAAGCTCTTTTTTGCCGACACCGCCCTGGGGAAAATGCCTATAACGGCTTGACTCCTTCTTACGCCCCAGCAAGACATAACCATCCGCATCCATGATAACGGCGGCTACATTGTTGCGATATCTGGCGGCGATAGAACTCATGAGGAGGTAGGCCTGCGGCGTCCGTGAGATTCATCATTCCACTGCGCCGTGCAATACTTGGTACGGCACAGTTCCTCCAGCTCAACAGCGAAACCGGGGTAAGGCTCATCACCTTCTATCACAACTACTTGAGGAGCCAAGGCTGCAGCCAACAGTTGCGGCCACCCCTCCCTAGGCTCGCATTCCTGAATCAATCCTTGGTGCAATACGGCACCGCGGTATCTACGCTGCCCTGCACCGGCCAATTTGTTACCTGCGGCATCAACGATATCACTGGCAACCGGACTCGCCCAACAAGCGCGCCCACCATCCGGCGCATCCTCCACCAACAAACGGCATTCCACCCCACTGGCAATCAAGGCCTCAGCAAGCGCTCCGTGTATCCATTTATACAAACGGTCCGCAGGCGGATAAATCACCCCCTCTTTTGCAGGCAACGTGACCGTATAGGTATACCCCTTGCGGTGGTCAACGATGCCACCGCCGGTCCAGCGGCGAATATATTCAATACCCTCACCGGGGAAAATGGAGGCAGCCACGGGTGTAGAATCAAAGTACCCGAAGCTGACAGCCGGTTTTGCCCAACCGTATATGCGCAACCAGGCCTCAGAGCGACGGCTGAGCAGCTCATCCGCCGCCATATTTTCATAGCCGGTGCGCAAAACAGGGTCGCACCAAAGGCAGATGGACTGCGGGAGCAGTCCATCCGGTACAGATTGTTGCATTTCAAAGCTCATAACCGAAATCAATAAGGTTGAGGCAAATTCACCGAAGTGGAGAACTGGCGGGTGTAGCGCGCAAAGAAATCCACCGGCTGCGGGGGGCGAGCCTTACCCTGGCGCATGCGCTCCACAAGAGCAGCGCCCTCCTCCGTCAGCACAGTCACGGAAATCTGAGCGGAAACAATGCGTGCATTCGGGTACACGCTCCCACCCACCGTTACGGAATCACCGGTAACAATCACCTTTTCCCCCTTACCGTTGGAGGAAATAACAGTTGCGGTAGCCAAACGCTTTTCAGCTTCTCTTTTATCAGATGCTTCGGAGCTGATGTACTCAATATTGACAGTCAGGTTCATCTCCACCACATTATCACAAATGATATCCTCCTCGGAATCCGCAGCAACACCACGATAGGCATTATAGAGGTCATTCTTGCACAGCAGCTCATTGTACGTACGGCGCTGGGATACAACGTTGCGGTACAATGCAAACACGGGGTATATACCGGACTCCCCCGCACGGGCGGCTTTATTCTGGATGTGGTCCTTATACTCCAAGCGATACCCAACGGCATTCACATCTCCCAAGTAGGGGTCACCCTCGCGATCATTGGCGCTGGCAAGCTCTTGGCGGTAACCGGCACGAGCGGAGGGGTCGCTTGATACGGCAGGGTTACGATCCGGCGCACAGGCAAAGAAAATGAAACGCGCAGATTCCGGAATATAGGAAAGCGCACCCGGTTTTGCTTTCCCCTTGCCCTTCCCCTTTTTGCGAGCGGGGGCTTTCACGCCGTGAGACTCCGGGGAATCCATTTCATCATCCTTACACGCAAAAAACCACTGGTAATCGTTTGCACCGGGTTTCATCTGGTATGATTCCAAATCGCGCTGCATCGTTTGCAGTGCAACACGAGCTGTGGAGGTAGTCGCGACATCATCGTTTACATCCTTCCACAGAGAAATACCTTGCGTCGTCAATTGCATGATGGAGAGCACCAACACAGCCGTGATGGCCATGGCCGTCAACAATTCTACCAAGGTAAAACCGCGATATTTTCTTTTGGAGGCAGAAATCTTCATGTTAATACGAACAAAATCTGGGTGAACACTTAATTAGAAGTACCGATGGACATCGTGGAAGAGAAAATGGGCTGACCCAGTCGCTTCCAATCTTTCTTATTCTTCAGCAAAGCCGGGTTGGCTGAGGAGAGGAGGAAGAAATCCGCACGATAGAACAGGGTCGGACCACCGACTTCAAAATTCACACACTTTTCCAAATAATCTTCAGGGGAATTGTAGCCACTGACAATTCCGGGTTTGCTGACAGGCTTGAACTCACCGCCCTTGAACTCCAGCTGAGTCATGCGCACCACATACACGGGGCCTACGGCATCCTTAATGTGTGCAGCATGCACTTTATCATCCACCGGGCAGGCAATCGTAACCAGATTAGAGGTTTCTCCCGGCACGCTCTCACGAGCAGGAATAGGCGGGCGGGTACCATCCGGCTCCGGATTCTTACTCAAGTCTTCACGATAGGAGAAGATAACGATTGCAGTCTTGGGCGAGTCCGTTTTCTTCAGCCAATAGAAGCCTTTGTCAAAAGTGGTGCGATACTGTGATTCTGAGGACTTGCCGGTGGTGCGCTCATCATTGCGAATCGTGCGCATCTCCGTACGCAACACACCAATCAAGCGCTCCGCATCCTGCTGAGCCAAAGATTTTTGCACCATCCCGCGAGCCGGCACAAACACCACCAAAAATATAGACACCAACGTTGCCACCAATGCCAGTGCCAGCAAGGTCTCCATCAAGGTGAACCCCTTACGTGCGTTTAATCTTACCCTCTTCATATCTCAAATACTGAAAATTAGTCTACGGGTGAATATTACTTCTTACCCTCGCCCTTCTTGGGCTTCTTTTTGTCGTCCTTTTTCTTGTTTTTCTTACCTTTATCGGACTTATCGCGAGGCTTCTTCTCAGGCGCGTAAATGTTTTCATCATACACCTGCTCGGGCGTCATCATTACGCTGTAGTTACCGGAAGGCCACAGAACCAAGCCCTTTGCAACTGCAGGGCGGCCCTTATCATCAGTATTAACGGGATCCACACCGTCAACGGAATGGCGGCCGTTACCGAGTCTACCGGTTATCAACACCAAACGACGCGGGCGACTCGGCTCACCGGGTTTTGTTTCCGGCGTTACAAAACGGCCCTTTTCGTCAAACTCAATATAATAGACCATGGCACGCCCCAAACCGGAAATACGGGCACTGTCATCCACCTCAAGCAGGGTATCACGGGCATGCTCCATCCACTGCAGCTCAAGGCTGTATGAAGGACTGAAATACACACCGGCAGGCAAGAATGCACCGGAGGAAGTAGACTCCCATTCACCTTCGCGGCGCACATCCGTTCCGTCATAGCGGCGGTTCTCATTTTCATCACGAACGAGCTTCTGCACAGTGATGTAGCGCAGGTGAATGGAGTCAGAGGAGCTGTCTTTCTCATCACAAGCAATAATGACGCGCGTATACGTATCGTTACCGATGGCAGTGGCACGCGCCTCCTGAATCATATTTTCCAGCATCTGCACACCGGAGCTGATATTACGCCCCCTGCCCGGATCACGCAACACATTGGCAGCCAGCGCCATCATAGCACCTATAATAGCCATCACCACCAATAATTCAACCAGCGTAAAACCTTTTGTTACCTTATTTCTGAAGCTTTTCATAAATGAAGAAAGACGTCCGTGCACTAATGAACGACACTATCTTTACCACATTTGCCCTCTCTGTTCAACCATTTTTTTTATTTTGTGCGCAACTGAGCTATTTTTTTTGTTTTGTAGTTGAGATTTTCAGAAAAATAAGGTAGAGTAAGCGCGTCATGACAATACTGGAATCCATCATCATGGGCATAGTGGAAGGCCTGACGGAGTACTTGCCCGTCAGCTCAACGGGGCACTTGATTATCTCTCGCTACCTTTTAGGCATACCCGACAATGATGCGCAGAAAGCTTTTGAAATCTGCATACAAGGTGGAGCCATTCTAGCCGTTCTCGGCATTTATTTCCAACGAGTCAAAGGCATGGCTACGGACACCTTGAGCTGGCTGTTCTGTAAGAATAATGAAGGCAAGCGAGGTCCCCTTCCCGCCGGCATGCGCCTGATGTTCAACATGCTCATTGCATTCTTTCCTGCCGTTGTGCTCGGGCTTCTGCTCGGAGATCTCATTAAGGATTACCTTTTTAACGCCCCCGTAGTGACCATTACTTGGGCGGTCGGTGGCTTAGCCATCCTCCTCTACGTGCGAGCCCGCGCAAAAAAAGGAGACGCCTTTGCCGGCAAACCGCTGGAAGAGCTCAGCTACACCGGGGCTCTCAAAGTCGGCATACTGCAATGCATAGCCATGTGCCCGGGAGTAAGCCGCAGCTTAATGACCATGCTGGGTGGCCTTTTTGCCGGTCTGAGTGTTGCAGCAGCGGTGGAATTCAGCTTCCTGCTCGGCCTTATCACCTTGGGAGCCGCTACCGTGTATGATGCATGGAAACACGGCAATGACATGGTAGCCCAAATCGGCTGGGGCCCCATCATCGCAGGCACCATCACAGCCTGGCTCAGCGCCATTATTGCGGTTAAGTGGATGGTAGGCTACCTGAACAAACACAGCTTGGCCATTTTCGGCTGGTACCGCATCGGAGCTGCCGTTTTCATGCTGGCGCTCATCGTTTTCGCCGGATTAAGCATCTGATTTCGCCACCAAGCTGCCATTTATGCCGAAATTTAGGCTTCACATTCAGATTTTACCGTGTAGAATATGAAGAGTATGCGATTTCTCCTCAGACCCATCAACGCGATAACGGACACCTTATTCGCCTGGTTCACGCCGAGTTGGCGACGCAAGGGGCATGAAGCTTTGGGCGCTCTCGTGCGTTATTACAATTATAACCGACCGACAATCAATGAGGAGCAAACAAAAAAAATCACGGAGCTCATTACGGAGCTTCGCTCCTCCCTCCTTTTCTGGAAAAAAGAGACCACCATCGACGCCACGAAACGCGCCAACGACCTCGGTGAGCTGCTGAAAGGCTTCCGCCGAGATGTCATTATTGAGCTGGTGGAATCATTTTTCGTCATCATGGTCATATTCTTGGGAATTCGCACCTACTACCTGCAGCCGTTCCGCATTCCCACCGGGTCCATGCAACCGACGCTGAACGGCATTACGGTGAATCCCATCACCCCGGAGGAGATTCCCTCCGCCCCTGTGCGTGCGTTGCACGCCATTACTCACGGCAGCTCTTACGTCAATATCAAAATTGACTCACCGAAAAAAATCGTCGGCTTCCGCACGGAACAATACTGGCTTATCTTTACCAGAACAGCAATCATCTTCAACGATCGCAGCGTGGAGTACGTTCCCTGTGCTTCCGGCGCGCTGATAGAATACTTGGGTAAGCGCAACATGTTAGTTTCCGCGAATGAGAGCCGCATGCTTCAACCGGGAGAAACCCTCATCTGTGCCAGATTGGATGCCGGTGATATGGTAGTGGTAAACCGCATGGCATACCACTTCCGCAAACCGGAAAGAGGTGAAACCTTCGTGTTCGACACCCGAGGCATCAACACCAAACTCAGCGATGAGAACTTAGACCAGCAAGATGCCAGTCACTATATTAAGCGACTTTGTGGTGTTCCGGGGGATACCCTTTCCATTGATTCACCGCAGCTCCTTATTAACGGGCAACCCGCTACAGAGTGGACCATTCAACGTGTAGCTGCATGCAAGCCCCC
Source organism: uncultured Akkermansia sp. (assembly GCA_904501955.1). Lineage (GTDB taxonomy): Bacteria > Verrucomicrobiota > Verrucomicrobiia > Verrucomicrobiales > Akkermansiaceae > Akkermansia. The sequence goes on from CAJGCY010000030.1 coordinate 14,355, forward strand.
ATACAACGCCACCGGTTACAACTACCCGAGCGCACCGAAGGTCAGCATACCGACTAAAGCACCTGATTTCCGCGCCTCCCAACAGGAGAAAGAGCGCTACAAGCTTATCCGGAAAGAGTGGGATACTTACGCTCGTTACTACCTTTCCGCGCACAAGCCCTCTATACTGCTGAAGAAAGATACCGCAGAGCCCATCCTCAGTGAATACGCAGCCTTGGGCGACAACACCGTCAACTCTCAAGACTCCCGCTACTGGGGACCGGTGCACCAATTCAACGTGCTCGGCCCGGCTTCATTCACCATCTGGCCGTTCTCCGCTCACTGGGGGCTCATTGACTGATTTCTCACATCATAACACTTTCTTTCAATATGTCCGAGGCAGATTCCATCACAAAAAACGCCAAATCCAACTTGGCATTCACCCTGCTCGACCTCCCTCAGGAAAAGCGCATGCACATGGCTCAGTTCTACGCGTTTTGCCGTATTGTGGATGACATCGTTGATGAGCCGGGCATGACAGAATCCGAGCGCCACACCGCGCTCACCCGGTGGGAAGACATCATCACCGGCAAGCTCGCAGCCTCACCGGGTATTGAAAGTGAAGTTCGCCAGTTAGTTACCGATTTGCAGTTGGACACATCGCCCATGAGCCGCCTTATCGAAGGCTGCCGCGGCGACATCTCGCCCGTGCAACCGGAAACCCGTGAGGATTTGCTCGCCTACGCTTACAAAGTAGCATCTTGTGTCGGCATTACCAGCGCTACGGTGATGGGCGCTTCCCCGAAGGCGGAAAAGTACGCCATTGCCCTCGGCTACGCGCTGCAACTCGTCAACATTCTGCGCGATGTGGCTGAGGATTGCCGGAAATACAACCGCTTCTACCTCCCCAAGCAAGACATGGAGCTCTTCGGCGTATCGCACGACGACATCCGCGAGCAGCGGTACAACTTCCGCGTGCGCCAACTGTTAGCTTATGAGGCTGCTCTCGCGGAAAAATTCTTCGGTGAAGCGGAGGAACAGTACCAGCAGCTTTCTGTGGAAGACCGCAACGCGCTCATCCCAGCTCAGGCAATGAGCCTCATCTACCACAACATTCTGGAGAAAATGCAGTCGGATGAATATCGCGTCTTTGAGCGACGATACAGCGTGAACAACTTCCGCAAGCTCTGGTTCCTTCTCCGCGCGCGACTCGGCACGGTGGAGTTCCCCTCCATTTCAGACTGGGGATTCTTCAAATCATTTACCGGAAAATCTCAAAAAAACGAAAATCCCCCCTCAAAATAACTAGATTCTACCCTATGTCTTGGATTTTGGCATTCTACAGACTTGACAAACAAGCCTTTTTCATGCAAAATACAGCGACACAGAGAATGAAACTCGGAATCTAAGCCGTTTATTCAGTATCACCATGAAAAAGCCTCTGATTTATTCAGCACTGCTGGCCACGTCTGTTGTGGGTCTGATTTCTTGCGATGACAGCAAGAACACGTCCGCACAACCTGCCCAACCGCAACAAACTGCAGCTGCAGACGCAGAGCAGGTAGCGGAGCCTAACCCTGCTGAACAGCCCCCCTCTGTAGAGGAGGTTACGGAGCTGTTCACCCAAAAACTCAGCCACCTCGCCTTCATCAAACTGGACAAGGTGGAGCTGGAGTCCACGCCCCGCGGAAACGGCGGCCACCAGCTGACGGCTAAAGTCACTATTTCCGTTTCGGAGAACCTCTACACAAAACAGCAATCCCCCGACGAATTCAAGGAGGGTCGCAAGGTAGTGCAGAACATTCACAATGATGCCGTCCGCCCTGACTCCGCCTATCTCCTTAACATGGGTGCGGAAAGCTCCGTGCTGACAGAGCAGGACAAGCAACCCAAGGCCCTGCCGGAAAACCTCCAGCAGATGTACAACGAGCTCGTAAACCTCTCTGAGAGCTATTGCTATGCTCAAACACGCGCAGCCGGTGAGCTCATCACCATCGAGTTCAGCTTGGATGCCATGTACAATGCCGGCAAGTGGGAGTTCTCTAACGTGGTAGAAAAAGAGGATCTCATCGCTCCGCTCGCCTACATGACTCCGGCATCATCCCTGCCGGAAGGGGCTCCCATCCTCACGCAAGATTTTGCCAATGCCCGCAACGCGGATATTAAGGCCAAGGCGGATGCCTTCATCTCCGCGGTGGAGACTTACCTCATCTCCCGTGAGGAGCCCCTGCGCCAAGAGCTGGTAGCCCGCCAAGCCCGCCAGGCGGAGGAAGCCCGCAAGGCTGAGGAAGTGGCCAAAGCAGAGAGCGAGCGCACTGCCGCTCAAAAGCAATGGCACGATTTCTGCATCGCCTCATTCTCCGAGAACAAAAAGTTCAGCGGTGAGTGGACTCGCGATGGTCGCTTCGGCGAGCTCACCCTCAAGGTTGAAAAAGCCACTGTTTTTGAGAACGCCATCCACTTCTACGGCATCCTCTATGACACCAAATTGCCCCAAGCCAGCATTTCCATCTCCGGACGCTGCAACATGGTTCGTGAGGAAGACGGCTCCTCTAAGGTGGACGTAACCCTCTACGATGGAGCATATGACCCCGATGAGCCCACCGCTGAGGTGTACGACGCAGCTGATGGCCGACTCATCCTGACCGTTAACGAGCAAGGCCAGCTCAGCGGTGTCATGTCTTGTGCATCATGGACTGAGACCCCGGAAAGGAACTTTGCGGTGCGCCTCACCATTCAAGAAGACGAGGAACAATAACCTTTTTTTCAACATCTTTGATATTCAGCGGGCAACAGTGCAACAGCACAGGTTGCCCGCTTACTTTTACCCCCCTGCACCTTTCCCCGAAATTAAAATTGGCATAAGCGCGCAATCGCGCAAAAAATGATTGCTTTTTACCGAGGAATAAGGTAGAATGCTCCCGCGATATGGCACGGCAAGCATTAGGTAAAGGATTGGGCGCTCTGATTAAAAAAACAGAAAAGCGCAACACGGAAACAGCCACGGAAGAAATGGTTGATGAGGGGCGCGTTATCGTCGCCAAGCCTGACCAAATCTTGGCTTCTCCGTTCCAACCCCGCCGCCATTTCAATGAAGAGCAAATACGCGAGCTGGCGGATTCCATCCGCGAGCGTGGCCTTATCCAGCCCCTTATTGTTCGTAAAATTGATGACAAGTACGAGCTCATCGCCGGTGAGCGCCGTCTGCGTGCCATCCGCAGCCTCGGCTTGGATGAGGTTCGCATCGTTGTTAAGGACGCCACAGATCTCGAAGTTGCTGAGCTGACGCTTATCGAAAACCTCCAGCGCGAGGACCTCACCCCGTTGGAAGAAGCGGAGCAGTACCGCTTGCTCCAAACCCGCTTCGGCATGAGCCAAGAGGTTATTGCCCGCCACGTGGGTAAATCCCGCGCCGGCATTGCCAACATGGTGCGCTTGCTGGACCTCGCCGAGCCCGTGCGTGAGATGCTGGAGACCGCCCGCATCAGCGTAGGGCACGCAAAGGTGCTGCTCCAGCTCAAGGAGGAAAGCGCCCAAATCACCGCCGCTACACGCGTTGCGGAAAATGGTCTTACCGTACGCCAGACGGAGCAGCTCGTGAAATCCCTGCTCAACCCGGAGCTTCCCAAGCCCGTCACCACGCCCAAAGTGCTCCCCGCTGCCTATGAGCAGGTGTGCCAGCAGCTCTCCCGCGACTTCGGCACCAAGGTGAACATCTCCCTCAAGGGCAAGAACAACGGCGTTATCGAGATTCCCTACATCGGCAAGGATGAGCTCATCCGCATCCTGCAGATTTTCGGTGTCAACGCTCCGGTGTAATATCTCCATCATGCGTACTCTGCTCCTCCCCACACTTACGGCTGCACTGCTGACGCTGTGCTGCTGTGATGAGCAAGCTGCCAATGAAGCAAAGCCCGCCCCCGCCGTAAAAACGGCGGCGGAGCTGCAAGCAACGGAGCATTTTTGCGGGGACAACGCTTACATACACTGCGCAGCCCTGTGCGCTATGGGCTCCCGCCCCTCCGGCTCTGCTGCCTATGAGCAACAGCTGCGCTACCTCTCCCGCTATCTTGAGGAATACGGCTGGACCATCACCCGCCACTCCTTCACCGCGCCGAACGGCACCCCCATGGTGAACCTACATGCCACCTTCGGAGCCCAAGCTACAGCCCGCCCCATTCTGCTCACCTGCCACATTGATACCAAGCAAGGCATCTGCGCGGATTTCCAGGGAGCGGATGACGGCGCCAGCGGTGCTGCTGCCATCGTAGAGCTTGCCCGAGTGCTGGCCAAAGAGCCGCAGCTCGCCACACAAATCGAGCTCGTGTTCTTTGACGGTGAAGAATCCTTCGCCCCGCGTATGACCGAGAAGGACGGGCTCTACGGCTCCAAGTTCGACGTCGCTCGCCGCGGCGCACAGCTCCCGCTCTACCAGGTGAATCTGGACATGGTCGGCGCACGCAACAAGGTGGTTAAAGTTCCCCTCTTCGACACAGATGTCACCCTTGCAGAGCTCTACTTGGAGCTCGTGGAAGAGCAAAAACTCTCCCCCAAACGCTGGCAGCTTGCTGATGAATCCTACATGGATGACGACCTCCCCTTCCGCCGTGCAGGCGTTGCTACCATCAACCTCATTGCGGACTTCGTCGGCAGCATCTGGTGGCACACCCCGCGCGACAACATGTCCCGCATCTGCCCCAAATCCCTCGCTGAAACCGGCACCCTCACCCTTGCCCTCCTCCGCCGTATCGCCGCGCAGTAGAGCAGCCACCGGCTAATAAATACGAGCTCGGCATGTAAACGGGTTGACAAGCACCCATCTGCATGTTATAACTGCCTTGCATGCCAAACCGGTATGCATAGCACAAATTCTAACCATTTCTTACCATGTTCCACTTTCTGAAACGATGCAGCTTGCTGCTGGGGCTCATGTCCTGCCTCTACCTTACACCGCAAGCCCAAGCTGCGTCAACGGACTCTATTGCGGACTACATCAAAGCCAATCGCCAAGACTCAGGCATTGTGCTCAATACACCCAAATATGACCAAAATGCCAAGGTGTTTTTCCTTGTTTACATGGGGTATAATGCGCACCAAGATAATAAGCTCGAGTCTATTACCAAGCCCTTGATTCCTGTCCATAAAAAGATAACAGGCAGTGGCGCCGAGATGGTGATGTACCTCGATTTTCCGCCGGAGCAAAAAGACACTTCCGCTAATAATAAGAAAGGCAAAGCTCGCGGCAAAAAAGCCGCCAAGCGCTCACTTGCCATCAAATGCCCGGTAGTTAACGTGTTCCTCAGCGAAACGCGCGACGCTTTGTTCAAAGCAGACGCCCGAGGCAAAGCACAAAGCTACGGCACCTACAGTTTGCGAGCAACGGATGCCAATGGCATTCCGCTGGCCTATTTCAGCTACGAAAACGGAGAAATCTCCATGCGCGATGCCTCCACCGGTGAAAAGAAATCCATCGCCAGCGGTAGCTACACGGATAACGAATGGGTAGGCCCCGCCATCCTAGCCTCTTACGAAGAGCTAGTCGCTAAGGTTGCTCCGGCTCAAGACACGTCGGCAACTCAGCCTGATGAATCAGCGGATGATGACGAAGAAGATCAGCCCAAAAAGAAGGCCAAAAAGAAATCCTCCAAAAAGCGAAAGACCAAGGATTTGTAAATACACACGCCTTGCCGCCATCCGCGTGTATCTTAGAAAGCGAGCTCTGAAAAGAGCTCGCTTTTTTTTGGCTTAATGTTATTGTTACTTTAATGTAGAAGGCATTGCTCTACACGACATTCCCATCCTCATCGTACTCATCGAAAAGAATACAATCCGCATGAGTCGCCCCCATTGCAGTCAACTCACCGCTTATATTCCTGATGTCCATCGTTATATCGGTAAGTTCTTCATAAAATTCCGAATCTTCCGAACACGAAGAGTACCGAGCATCCCAAAACGTCATTGCGCGATGAGATAATACAAGTATCTTTTCCAGTTGCTCCTGCAACCACATTTCACGAGAAAACTTGTCTTTCATTGCAAAGAACTTCTTCTCGCCTTCTGTCCATTCACGGGCATCTTTATTCATTGTACGTCGTTGGTGTGATTAAATTAATTTTCAGAGCGCAGTTGTGCTTCTGTCGGGCTGATGTGTAACATATTCATGTAGCAATGTCAAATATATTTTTCCAAACTAAGGAGCAAACTGAGCGTCACCATACACTCTATGCGTCATTTTATTTTTTGCGCTTTATTATTCATTTCTGCTTGGTATACTTAAGTCAGCATTAAAATGATGAAAAAAACTAGACAGGTGAAACTGCGCAAAAATGTAGTGCATACTCACAACACCGAGGTTCCGGTCGTCACCCACGACCACCACGCTATCGATGTATTTGACCGAATCGGATGATGGAAGACGGCAAACTCCACGAGAAAAACTAACAAGATTAATATATGAGCATCAAAATACAAATTGTGACAGACAAAGACCTCCCGGCATTCAAGCGCGACATGCAAGAGGCTTTTCAGAAAGGAGCGGAGGCGGAGTACGGCTCCATTACGGAAGAGATTCTCCCGGAAAGCCACATCAACGCATCACTATCCAAGCCCGGCTGTATCGCTTATGCAGCCATCGAAAATGACTGTATCGTGGGTGGCGCCATCGTACAAATAAACTCAGAGACTCGACACAACCATTTGGATTTCTTATATGTGAAGCATGGTATTCAAAGCAAGGGTGTGGGTAAAACCATTTGGGCAGAAATCGAGAGGCTTCACCCCGACACAGAAGTATGGGAGACAGGTACCCCCTACTTCGAGAAGCGGAACATCCACTTCTATGTCAACAAGTGCGGATTTCATATTGTCGAGTATTTCAACGAGAAACATCCTGACCCACACCAGCCGGAAGAAGACCGCCCCGGCACCGATGATACGCCCGGCTTTGAACACGGCTTTTTCCGTTTCGAAAAACGCAAATAACACCTTACCAAGCGTAGGATACAACCGTTGGGGAACCATTGCTCTCTAGAATGGGCTTTCCGCCCCTCCTCTCAAGCGCACGGGCATTTTGCAGCGCGGTTCCTGCATTTTTTGTTGCCGATGGCGTGAAAACGCATTTATTTTACAAAATGCGTCTCCCGGATGACGCCGAGTGGGAGTCTGGTACAGAGCAGAAGGAGTTTCAGCCGGTTGGGGGTGGTCAGTGCTGCTGACAGTTCAGCAAAGGCCTGCGGGCAGTAATCCGGGTGTTCCTGGCGCAGCCGGGCAAGCTGGCTGATTGCCTGGGGATATTCTTCCCGGTAGATGTGCTGGATAATCCGGTCAATCTTACCGGCATCGGGCGCGGCGTCGATGATGTAGGCTTCCTTCTGGGTAAAAAGGGCCATAAACTGATTCCGCTCCTCTTCGGTGAGCTCTTCGGCCTTGGTTCGGTAGGCGTGGAGCTGCTGCATTAGCCCTTGCGGCATGTCTTGGGTACGGTAGCTTATGGAGCCATAGACCCCATCACCATACCAATGGCTGTTTACATTGCACAAGCGCCGCTGATTCATAATGGGCTCCCAATAAGTCAACAGGGTACGGATGAGCTCCGCTTCCCGGGCCGAGTCCCCTTTTCGGCTCTCCGTTTCCAATTCGGTGAGCAATTTATCAAACATGCCCAGCTCGGCATATCTCTGCCAGAGCTGCGCAACATCGCCCTGCTCTTGGGCGGGGAGCGGG
>CAJGCY010000031.1 GCA_904501955.1 uncultured Akkermansia sp.
CTATCGGGGCTTAAAATTCCGCTCGCTGACGCTCGCAATTTCCCCTTCAACTTCCGATTTATCGCGCTGCCGGCAATCAACGGAAACTTGCACAAAGCGTTTAGCGAACCAGCGTTTTTTCACGACGAAAAAAACTGCAGGCTCCGGTAAAGGAACCTGCAGCAGAAAAGTTGAGCTTATTGCGGGCAAGTGAGCAACTGCTTACTTGGCGCGGTAGTACTGGTAGTGTACGCGCTCGTCGATGGCAAGAGCCTCGCGAACAGTGCGGATAACGGTGGGCTCAGCCTCGAAGGCGAAGAGCATGTACTGGCCGTGAGTCAGGTGGTTAGACTCATAGGCGAACTCGCGGCGGCCAACATTGGTAACCTCCGTAACCTTGGCACCAGCAGCCTCAAGCTGACCCTGCATAGCAGCGGTAAGCTCCTCGAGGGTGGCGGCGCCCTTCATGTTCAGAACGATCAGTGCTTCGTACTTTCTCATAACTGTATTTTAGTAAGATGACTTGCTTTCGCAAAAAAGCGGTAGCGCATAATGCACCTTTTTGAAGCAGAATGCAAGCCTAAAGTGTGTTTTAGTGTGATTTTTTTTGAATTTCATCCATCAGATGAGCTTCAAACGCACCAAATCCTGCGTATCGATGAGGCCGACGGGCTTGTGTTGCTCATCCAGCACCACCAAATCATCAATGCGGCGGTCGCGCAGCGTCTTCACTGCCGTGATGGCCAGTTTATCCGCCTCTACGAACACGGGATTCTTGGTCATGTAGTCCGTTACAGGGTGCGTACCGCAAGAGGCATCCGCCTGGTAAGCGCGGGCAAAGTCACCGTGCGTGAACACACCGGCCAGCGTGCCGTCCTCATGCGTCAGCACACATGCACCGGCGCGGGCTGCCGTCATAGCGATGATGCACTCTGCCACCGTGGCGGACTCCGCCTGCGTGGCGTACTCCTTGCGCATGATGTCGGAGATACGCATCAGCAACGCGCGGCCCAAGGAACCACCGGGGTGGCTGCGGGCAAAGTCTTCCTTCGTGAAGTTGCGAGCCTCCAGCAGCGCCATGGCCAGAGCATCACCCATCACCAACATCGCGGTGGAGGAGGAGGTCGGGGCCAGGTTCAGCGGGTCAGCCTCGCGCTCTACAGCGGTGTTGAGCACCACATCACTCAGCTCAGCCAGCGTGGAGGAGGGCTTGCCCGTCATGCTGATGATGGGCATGTCGAAGCGCTTCAGGAAGGGCATGAGCGTGAGCAGCTCGGAGGTCTCACCGGAGAAGGACATCGCAATGCAAGCGTCACCATCCTGCACAATACCCAAGTCACCATGCATGGCGTTCATGGAGTCCAACACCACGGACGGCGCACCGGTGGAGGTCAGCGTGGCGGCAATCTTGTTGCCGATGAGCCCGCTCTTACCTACGCCCACCACTATAATCTTGTGCCCGGTCTCAATCGCTTTGCGCATGGCGTCCACCGCCTGAACAAAGGAATCATCCAGTCGCTCGCAGATGGCCTGCAAGGCTGCTATCTCATCCTCAAATACCTTTTTACCGCGTATCGTGTGATCTGTCATAACTGTGAGTGCTCAGTAAATTCTTACTCGCTGCGTATTCTACCATATCTCCCCTGCCCCTGCAACCATAAATCCACCCCCACGCCAAAAAAGTAGCTCTTTTTCGGTACACAAAGCGCCCGCGCACTCCCATAAGCAGAGCACGCGGGCGCAAATGGCTCAAAAATCAGGCCTCAGTCCGCGTTCTGATGAGGGCGGAGAGGTATTGTTTGAACTGGGAGGAGAGGCGGGAGATGCCGAGGTAGGTGGCAATGCCGCGGAGGTGGGTTTCGGTACCGGCGAGGCACTTGAGGTGGGCGTGGACGAGGTCCGCAATGAGTAGCAGCTCATCGTTCGGGACATCAGACCAAGCACGGGGGCCGCAGGCACGGGGGCGAGGCTCGGGGTGCGAGGCGAGGCACAGCAGAGCGTCATCCTCCGACGGGAGGGAGAGCACACGGCCGTCTTTCACCAACTTTTCGAGAACGGCGAGGATGCGGTTCTTGATGTTGACGGAGATGGAGGGGGTGGGGGTCACCTCGCGCAAGCGATTGTAGAGGAAGCTTTGCTTGATGGGAGCTTCCACCTTCAGGAGGTCGACAATGACGTTGCGCAAGCCGGCATCCGTCATCTCGAAGAGCGGAGGCAAGGGCGCAGAGGGGGAGTAAGCCCTGTACGCCTCACCGAGGAGGGGTGCTTGCTCTTCCAGCGGCTTGGTGGGCTCGGGCTCCGGGGTGGTGGGAGCAGAGGGTGCGGCGGGGGGCATGAGCTCCGGCAGCTCCGGTTGCGTGAGCGGCCCCTGCTCTACGCAGCGATTCAGCGCAGCGTGCAGGTTTTGCAGAGCGCGCTCGCGGTCTTGCCACCAATCCAACGCCCAAACACGCAACAGGCGCCAGCCGAGCGAGGTGAGCACGGAGGAGCGCAGCACGTCGCGGTCGCGGGCGGTGTTGGCAGCGGCGTAGGTGGCGCTGTCGAGCGAGATGCCGGCCAACAGCTCATCATAACGCTGCGGGTGCAGCACGCCGAGGTCCACCTTGAAGTCCGAGACACCGATGCTGCGCGTGCAGCGCCACCCGAGGGCGGTCAACTCCGCCTCGATACCGGCGGCCAAGGCATCCATTGATTCCGCGGAGGAGCCGGCATGCAAGCCAAGGTATGAGGCAGCGCCACGGCGGGCGTAGTCCAAGAAGGCGCGGAAATCCGCCGCACCGCGGGCTTTGGTGCGCGTGAGGTCGATATCCTCCGGGCGGAGGGAGGTGAAGACATGCAGCGCGCAGCGGGCGCGGGTGACGGCCACGTTGAGGCGGCGCTCACCACCGGCGAGGTTGAGCGGGCCGAAGTTCATGGAGATGGAGCCGCGGGCATCTCGCCCGTAGGTGGTGGAGAAGTAAATGATACCACGCTCATCACCCTGCACGTTTTCGAGGTTTTTCACGAAAACGGCTTCGGGGTTGGACTCCGAGAAGTAGGGTTCGAGCGATTCATCCGCAGCGCGGGCGGCCTCCAAAAGCTCTTGGATGAGGGCTTGCTGCTGGGCGTTGAAGGTAACGACGCCGACGCTGGTAGCCTCCGTGTAGCGGAAGCCGTCCGCCTTGAGGTGAGCGAGCAAGTGCTCCACGAGAGCCTTGGCCTCCGCGCGGTTGACGCGTTTGCTGCTACCGGGCTCATACACACCGGCGGTGTAGTGATAGCTCACGGCGCTGTCCGCAGCCGTGGGTGCGGGGAAGGTGGTGAGTTTGCCCTCATAGTAGTGAGTGTTGGAGAAGGAGATGAGGCTCTCCGCCTTACTGCGGTAGTGCCAGGTGAGGTTGAGCGAGGGTATGCCGCAGGCGAGGCATTCATCCAAGATGCTCTCCATATCTTGCTCCACCACATCATCCTCGGCATCCGCTTGGTTGGCACGGCTGAAGAAGCTGGTGGGCGGCATCTGGCGGGGGTCACCCACGATGATGGCGTTGCGGCCACGCCCGATGGCGCCGATGGCATCCCACACGGGGATCTGCGAGGCCTCGTCGAAGATGACGACGTCGAACGGCTCCGACTCGGCATCCAGATACTGCGCCACGGAGAGCGGGCTCATCAGCATGCAGGGCTTGAGCAGGCGGGTGATGTTCGGCAGTGAGCTCATCAACTTGCGCAGGGGCATGTGGCCTTTTTGCTTGGAGATTTCGCGCTGCAGGATGGCGGTTTCTTCACCGTACTGAGAGATACCGCCCGCGCGCTTGATGAGCTCACTGCGCACGTGCTCCGTCACCAGCTGCATGTGGCGGGCGTCTTGCTCCGCAAAGTCTCCGATGGTACCCTCATGAACCTTGGGGGTGAAGTTGCGCAGGAATTCCACCGCCTCTACCGCGGTGCGAATGCGGCTGCGGGAGAAGTTGACGCGAGCGGCATCCACCAGCTGATCTGGCGTGCACTTACCTTGCAGCAAAGCCTCCGCCATCGGAGCAAAGCCGGCAGCTGCCACCGAGGCTCGGCACGAGTTCCAAATCACCACATCACGCCAATCCCGGCGCGCAGCAGTTAAGGATTCACACCAAGCAGCCACGGCATCCCCACAGGGCAGCTCCGCCACCCCCTCATGCCCCAGCAGTGCGGCCAAAGCTACGCGGCTTTGCTCCCACTGAGCTGACTTCTCCACATACGCAACCAAGGTCTCGCGCGCGGGCGCGCCGGGAGCATTCAGAGCGGAGCCACTGAGCATCAAGCGTTCCAACAGCGGTTCATCTACCGCTTGCACTGCTGCAAAAGCTTGTTTTGCCACGTGGGCAGCCTCTACATCCGACTCCGCCATGGCCAAGCCGCGTGCCAAGTGCTCGGGAAGCCCCTTAACGGCGTTGGCAGCCTTGCGGGTCTCGCGCATGGCTTGCAGGGCCATGAGGTCGCTGAGGCAATCCGGCGTTTCGCGGCTGAGCGCAAGGGAGCGCAAATTGGTGCGCATGCGCATCATCCCGAAGAAACGGGGTAAGAACCACGACACGTGCAAGCGCTTGCACTCCGCCAACCAAGCATCCAGCATGGGCTCATCCAAAGCGGATTCCGGGTAAGGCAGGCTGAGCTTGGCGCGCTGCCGGCGGTAGTAAGAGGCATGCTCGCGCAAGGTATTGATGGCGGAGAATGTTTTCTCTACGCGAGAGGGTAGCAGAGCCGCCCAATCCACCCCACCGGCGGAGCTGATGAATTGCAAGGCCGGCAGCAGGCCCTCCATACGGGGGCGAATGGACTCCGCCTCCGCCCCCAACTGCTCCGCCAAGCGGAGGAAAAGCTGCTCGCGGGCAGCATTCACGCGGGCATACTCCGCCAGTGCGCGCTCCAACTCCTCTGACCAGCTGAGGCTGTAATCTTTGATACGGAGCGTCTGCACACACTCTGCGGGCACATCTTCCAGCAAGGCATAGTGCTGCGCGAGGTTATGGGCGGCCTCCTCCATGGTCTTGCGCTGCTCCGCCGTGCAGGCGGTCAAATCCCCCGGCAGTGTCGGGAACACGGGCAAATGCGCAAACTTCTCGATATTCTGCACGTCATCATAGAGAGAGGTGCCATCCGCATACTTATGGTGCAGTGCCCAGGGCAGCATATTCAACTTGTAACGCAGTGATGCCAGGGAACAAGCGGATTCCGACCAATCCACCCCATCCCCCTTGGCGCTGACGGCCTGCACGGCCATTTTGAACTGCTCCAGCACATCCTTCTTGTTTGCCTTGTTGGAGTGCATTTCGAGGCAAAAATCCTCTAGCCCCACGCGCTTAAGGCGCTTGTGCACCACCTGCAAAGCGGCGGATTTCTCAGCCACGAACAAGACGGATTTGCCATGTCCCAAGCAATGCACAATCATGTTGGTAATGGTCTGGCTCTTGCCGGTACCGGGAGGCCCGATGAGCACAAAGTTCTTACCGCGCGCAGCAGCCAGCACGGCGGAAAGCTGCGAGGAATCGCTCGACATCGGGGTGTATACCTTCTCTGCGTCCACATCATCATCCAAGGTGGCGGGGTCGGGGAAGCCCACCTGCTCCGGGAAGGTGGAGCGGCGATCCGCCGCAATTTGGCTGACGATGGGATTGCGCTTCAGCGCTTCCTCTCGGTCGGTCAAATCCTTCCACATGAGGTACTTGGTGAAGGAATACACACCCAGAGAGCAGGTCTCCACCACCTCCCAGCCGGGCTGGCCGGTGATGGCTTTGCGCACGATGTTGAAGATACGCGGCACATCCAGCCCGGAAGCATCCGTCGGCAGCTCACCCTCCAGCTCCGGCAGGCGCATGCCATACTCCGTCTTCAGCAGCTCCAGCAGTGACATGTTCATGCGCGACTCCTCATCCGTGCCACGCAACGTGAAACCGGCGCGCACGGTGGGGCGGGTAAGGCGCACCGGCAGCAGCAGCAGCGGCGCCATGTATGATTTCTCCTTAGTAGAGCTTTCTTTGCGGCGCCATTTGAGGAAACCACAGGCAATGTAGAGCGTATTGGCGCCGCTCTCCTCCATCTCACGGCGAGCGGTGTTGTACAGATTCGTTATTTTGGCATTCAACTCCGCCTCCGGCATATCCACAGCCAGCTCACGGCGGGCAAACATGGAGGCCACGCAGTCATCCAACTGAGCCTTGAGCAGCGCGGACTCCTCACCGTACTGCGCGCGCGAAGTAAGCTTCCAATACGTTTGCGGAATGGCTTTCACGCGGAAGGCCAAGCCGGAGGAGAGCATATCCTCCAGAGCAGCCACATTGGGCTGCAAGAGCTGCAGCTGGTTTTTACCCTTGAGCTGCGTGTTCAGCAAAGAATTACGCAGGGAGAGGTCCAGGAGCTTGAGCTGCCAGTTCTGCATGCGCGTGCGCGGGCGCGCAGTGATGATTTCCGGCTCATCATCAATAGCGCGACGGCGCGGGGGGAGTGGCTCACCGATGATGGGGCAAATACCCACCTGCTCCCACAGCAAACGGATATCCAAGGTGAGGAAGATGTCATCATCCTTCAACTCATTGAGCTTCCGGAGCCCTACTGCACAGGCATTCTCAAAGCTGAAGCGCACTGCGGCGTCTTGCGCATTCACACAGGTGCATTCAAACACCAGCAGCTTCTTCTGCAGCAGCTCATTGCGAACATTCGACACAGGGGTGCCAATGGGTTCCGGCAACAGCTCATTCGTCAATTGCACACCGAGGAAAGCATGCCCATCTATGAGCATCAAGAAGGGATTATACCCCATGCGCGCCGTACATGCAGCAAACAACAGCGCGGAATCCAAGCAAGTGCAGCAGCGTTGCTCCATGATTTCCGAAGGCGTGCGCACCTTTTGCCCCACGTTGTCGTCAAACCAGCTTTTGGGGGGCAAGGCATACTCCAGATGATAGGAAGCCATGGTATTCCACAAGCAAGTGAGCAGCTGCTCCACCCCCTTCGGCTCCTGAGCATAGCCCGGCCACTCACCGCGCACCCCGGCAGCGGCCTTCACATCCGCCATGATAGCATCCACCGCAGGGTCTCGCGGCAGGGTGAGGGCCGCCAGCAACTCCGGGTACTCAAAGCCCCCTGCCCAGCGGTTGTACGCCAGCCATGTGAAGTCGTCTTCCGCACGGGCAAACTCTATACCGGCTTCATTATAAGCCACCACGCGGATATGCCCGGGCACATCTTCCTTCAGGTTCAGCAAGGGTGCATCCTCATAGCGCGGGCACACGCCGCGGTATTGGTAGAGCGAGCCCGGCGCGATGTAATCCACCTCAATTTCAATATCGTGCGCAAAATTCGGGGAATGAGACACCACGAGTTTGCAGTGGCGCAGCTCTTGCTCCGTGCGCAGCTCCAAATTCCACAGCACGGGGCGTGAGTTTCGCAAATAAATCAATGAGCTATAACGGTGGCAGGATATATTGAGTGCCACCGGGGCTTCTGAATAAAATTGTGGGTTTTCTTCGTTCATATACGTCAGCCAATGAGGGAGTGCGTGCACTCTAACACAACCACCCCCGTGAAGTCAAGGTCAAAAAGCTCTCTTACTCACACAAATAGCCGCCAATTCACTTTTCTGCGGAAATTTAGAGGAATATTCAGTTTTATCTTGTAAAAGCCCATCAAATAAGGTAAAAAAGGGGTAGGGAAAAATTTAACCCCCTTACATCTTACTATGGACACAACATTCAAGATTCACGGTCTTTGCGCCGCTACACACACTCCGATGAACGCCGATGGTTCCTGCAACCCGAACGCAGTGGACGCTCAGGCTAAGTTCCTTGCCTCCCAGGGCATCAAGTCTGTATTCATCACCGGCTCCACCGGTGAATCCGCCCACATGCAGCTTACCGAGCGTAAGGAGAACATGGCTGCTTGGGGTGAGGCCGGCAAGAAGTACGGCATCGACGTGGTAGTGCACACCGGTGGCAACTGCGTGTATGACGGCCGTGAGCTTGCTGCTTACGCTGCCCAGTGCGGTGCTACCGCTACCGCCAGCAACTCCCCCTGCTACTTCAAGCCGGGCAGCATCGACCTGCTGGTGGACAGCTTGGCTGTTGAGGCTTCCGGCGCTCCGGAGCTGCCGTACTACTTCTACGACATTCCCGTGCTGACCCACGTGGGCTTCAACCCCGTGAAGGTGATTGAGGCTTGCGCCAAGAAGATTCCGAACTTCGTGGGTGTGAAGTTCACCAACCCGGACCTCGCCCTGTACATGGATGCCCTGAACTATGAGGGTGGCAAGTACGACATTCCGTGGGGTGTGGACGAGTGGTTCCTCGGCGCATACGCCTCCGGTGCAAAGGGTGGCGTGGGCTCCTCCTTCAACTATGCCCCGAAGCTGTACAATGACATCATGAAGGCTGTAGACGCCGGTGACTTGGCTGAGGCTCGCCGCCTGCAGCAGCTTTCCGTAACGATGATCAACATCATCGCCGGCAAGGGCTACATGGGCTGCTGCAAGTACCTCATGAGCGAGTGGACCGGCGTTGACTTCGGCCCGGCTCGTCTCCCGATGGGCAAGCAGGACAAGGCTACGCTTGAGGCACTCAAGAGCGAGCTGAAGGCCATCGGCTTCTACGATTGGGCTATCTACAAGTAAACCTTATTCCTTACCTTCCTCATGGACACAAAAGCACTTGGTCAATTTTACAAAGACAAGCTGCTCAATGAGGTAGAACCGTTCTGGTTCCCCCGCTCACTGGACACAGTGAACGGGGGACTCTACCACTGCTGCGCACAAGACGGCACGCTGGTAGACACCGACAAGAACGTGTGGGCACAGGGCCGCATGGCTTGGATGCTCCTGACCTGCTACAACAGCATTGAGAAGCGCCCGGAGTGGATGCAGTACGCCGAGAGCGCACTGAAATTCTTGGAAGAGAAGTGCGTGGACCCGACAGACGGGCGCATGTACTTCCACATGACGGCGGACGGCACCCCCATCCGCAAGCGTCGCTACGCCTACAGCGAATGCTTTGCCGCCATCGCTTGGGCTGCACACTACGGCGCCACGGGGGATGCCCACAGCGCAGAGCGCGCCCGCCACTGGTTCGAGATTTACGCCGACATCAACTTCACCCCCGGCAAGATGGCTCCCAAGAGCACGGGCAACCGCCCCGGTGAGAACCTCGGCTGCCGCATGATTATGATTGTGACGGCACAGGAGCTGCGCCGCTACCTCGGGGATGCTGACGGCTACTACACGAAGTGGATTGACCGCTGCATCGACGACTTGCAGCGTCTCTTCTTGCACGAGGACATCAAGGCCGTGCTCGAGAACGTAGCCCCGGACGGCTCCGTGATTGACCACTTTGACGAGCGCGTGCTCAACCCCGGCCACGACATTGAGGGTGGCTGGTTCGTGCTGGAGGAAGCCCGCTACCGCGGTGGCGACAAGAAGCTCATCGAGATTGGCTGCAAGATGATTGATTGGGCACTGGAGCGTGGCTGGGACAAGAAGTACGGTGGCCTGCTGTACTACACGGACGTGTACAACAAGCCCGTGCAGGAGTACTGGCACAACATGAAGTTCTGGTGGCCGCATGACGAGGCGCTTATCGGCACCTGCCTGGCATACGTCATGACCGGTGATGAGAAGTACGCTGAGTGGCACCAGCGCATCCATGACTGGTCCTTCGAGCACCTGCAGGACAAGGAGCACGGCGAGTGGTTCGGCTACTGCAACCAGGACGGCACCACCACCAATGGGCTCAAGGGCTCTATGTGGAAGTCCTTCTTCCACCACCCGCGCATGCTGTGGTGCTGCGCTCACTACTTCGGCGCCATCGATGCCCCGAGCACCGTTAAATAACTTACACAATCACACATTAACACAACATGATTATTGGCATACTCAATTCCGGCGGCGACTGCCCCGGCATTAATGCCGTCATCGAAGGTTACGTGTCAGCCGCGTACAGACGTGGCTGGCGCGTAATCGGCTTCCATGATGGCTTTGAAGGGCTGCTGCCGGTTGCCGGTGGCCGCCGTTATGAAATGCTTACCCCGTACAAGACGCACAAGATTCGTTCCCACGGCGGTACCATCCTCGGCACGACCAATACCGGTAACTTTAAGGTCAACATCAACAAACTCGGGCGCGCACGCGTGGAGCCCGAGATTATGGCTAAAGCCACCAAAACCATCACGGCACTCGGGCTGGAGGCCTTGGCCGTAATCGGTGGTAACGGCTCCGCACGCACAGCAAGTCTCCTG
The DNA here is from genome assembly GCA_904501955.1 of uncultured Akkermansia sp. Lineage (GTDB taxonomy): Bacteria > Verrucomicrobiota > Verrucomicrobiia > Verrucomicrobiales > Akkermansiaceae > Akkermansia. The sequence goes on from CAJGCY010000031.1 coordinate 10,213, forward strand.
TCGGAAGAAGGTTTGCCGGTGATTTCCATCCCCAAGACCATCAACAACGACCTCTGCCCCGCCTCCGATTACACCTTCGGGTTCCAGAGTGCAGTATCCGTTGTATCCGAATCCATCGACCGCATACGCACCACGGCCAACGCCCACCAGCGTATGATGGTGGTAGAGGTGATGGGTGACCAGTCCGGCTGGATTGCCCTGCACAGTGGCATCTCCTCCGCGGCGGATGTCGTGCTCATCCCGGAGATTGACTTCAACCTCGACAACGTGGTGGAATGCATTAAGGCTCGCAAGGCCAAGGGACAGCGCGAAATCATCGTCGTGGTGGCAGAAGGCTGCAAACTCAACGGAAAACTCGTAACCGTACGCAACAAAGAAAACGGTGACGAGCGCCTCGGCGGCATCGGTAACCGCCTCTCCAAGATGCTGGAAGAGATGACCGGCATCGAGACCCGCTACTGCGTGCTCGGCCACACCCAGCGTGGTGGCAGCCCCTGCGCCTTCGACCGCATTTTGGGCATCAGATTCGGTGTGGAGGCCGTGAAGCTCATTGAGCAGAAGTCATTCGGCCGCACCATGGTGCTGCATGGCTTGGATGTGGACAATATCCCCATTGCCGAGGCCATTGCAGAGCCCCGCACCATTACCAAGGATAGCCAAACCGTGCGCACAGCACGCGAGTTGGGTATCATCTTCGGTGACCTCACCCCGGAAGAAATGGCACCCAAGTGCGCCAAAGAAACAAGCAAAGCCGGTAAGAGCACCAAAAATAAAAAATAACACATTCGGATGAAACGTTTTATCGGTATATTATGCGTAGGTGCAGCAGCGCTACTGAGCTCCTGCAGCCAAATATTCGCCCCCAAAACGGCCGCAGAAATGCAGCCGAGCTACTTGGTAATGGAGACCAACTCGGAGCGTGTATTATTCTCCGAGAATGCCAATGAGCGCCGTCCCATCGGCATGCTTGCCAACATTGCAACAGCGCTGGTAATCATGGACTGGATGAACAGCAAAAATGTCAGCCTTGACACCATGCTGACCGTACCGGCATCCGCCTGTCGCTGGCCCGCTACCAACCTGCTGCACCTGCAGCCCGGGGAGCAAATCAGCCTGCGAGACGCCCTGCACTCCTGCTTGATGTGGGACGACAGCGCCTGTGCCTCCACCTTGGCACACGCCTGTGGCTCCACCCTGAGCACCATGGATCCGGAGGGCGCCTTTGTGGCGCAGATGAATCATTTGGCACGCACCATCGGCATGAATGCCACGAACTTCAAGGGAAGCAACGGTTCCGTCGTATCCACGGCCTCCACGCGCGACCTTGCCCTGCTGGGCATGTACGCCATGGATCGCCAGATGGTGCAGAACATTTGCTCCAAGGGCTCCTACACCGCCACCGTCACGGGGAGCGCCGGCGCCCGCCAAGTGCAAATCAACAACACCAACAGACTGCTCAGCTCACAAGGAGTGGACGGCCTGCGCGCTGCCAACTCGCGCAGTGCGGGTTGCTGCATCATTGCCTCCGCCAAGCGCGGCTCCTTAAAAGCACTTAACCCGCAGACCGGCAAGGAATCCACCTACGCCCAGCGCCTGCTGGTTATCGTGATGGGCATGCCCAACTCCAACGCCCGCTACCAAAAGGCGGCCGCCATGCTCAATGACGGCTGGGGTGCTTGGGAAGCTTGGCAAAAGACCAGTGACATGACTGATACCACGAAATTCATCCGTCTGCCTAAAAATTAACCTCATTTTATCATGAATATCGGAATTCTTAACGCCGGTGGCGACTGCCCCGGACTTAATGCCGTGATTGAAGGTGCCGTTGGTGCCGCCACCTCTCGCGGGTGGAAAGTCATCGGCTTCTATGATGGCTTTGAGGGGCTGCTCTCCACGCCGGAAAACGAGCGCTGGCGCGAGCTCACCCCCGAAAACTGCCACAACATCCGCTCCCAGGGCGGAACCATCCTCGGCACTGTAAACAAAGGCAACTTCACCGTAAAAAGCGGTGTGGGTGGCCGCATGCAGATTGCCGATGACGTGCTGGCTCGCAGTAAAGCCACTGTGGAGCGCTTGGGGCTCAAGGCGCTCGTAGTGGTGGGTGGCGACGGCTCCCAGACCATCGGTAACGAGCTGCGCGCCATCGGCCTGCCCATCGTAGGCGTGCCGAAGACCATCGACAACGACCTCGGCGCTACGGACTACACCTTCGGTTTCTGGACGGCTGTGTCCATCGTCAGCGAGAACTTGGACCGCCTGCGCACCACGGCTGACAGCCACAAGCGCATGATGGTGGTGGAGGTAATGGGCCGCCACGCCGGCTGGATTGCCCTTTACGGTGGCATTGCCGGTGGTGCGGACGTTATTCTCATCCCGGAAATCGAGTTCAAGCTTGAGGAAATCGTGAAGAAGGTGGAGCTGATGAAGGCTCTCGGCCAGCGCGAAATCATCATCGTTGTTTCCGAGGGTGCAAAAATCGGCGGCAAGTTGCTCACGCTGGATGAGGAGACAAAGGGCGAGGTACGCTTGGGCGGCATTGCCTCCTTCCTCTCCACGAAGCTGGAGACCATCACCGGCATCGAGACGCGCTACTGCGTGCTCGGTCACGTGCAGCGCGGTGGCTCCCCCATCGCCTTCGACCGCGTGCTCGGTGTGCGCTGCGGCGCCAAGGCTGTGGAGCTCATTGAGGAGGGCAAGTTCGGCGAAACCGTTGCCCTGCACCGCAATGACATGGTATCTATGCCCATTGAGGAAGCCGTGCGCACGCTGCACCTGGTAGATGGCAACAGCCAGCTGGTGGCTCAGGCCAAGGAAATCGGCATTTCCTTCGGTGATGACACCCCGCTGCGCTTCTAAGTCTCCCGGCCATTCATTCAAAAAGCCGCTCCCACTCGGGCAGCGGCTTTTTTGCGACCCTCGCGCAGACGTACCGCGCCACCGCAAACAGAAAACACAGGCCTTACCCCAGCTGCTTGACCACACGCAAATAATACGCATCAGCCAGCGCCAATGCCCGAGCAGAAGGGCCGGTAGCCGTGGGGGTGGCTACGGGCAATGCGTCCGTCAACTCATCTATCACCGAGCGAACGGAAGCCATGGCAGCAAACCACTCCTGCGGAGTGGGGGAAGCCGCACCGGCCCGCCAAGCGGTCAAAAGCTCCACCGCAGGCAAAACGGACGGACTGACGGCTGCTGTCAAATCTCGCATTAAAATAGGGTAAAAACGCCCATGCTGCAGCAGGTACTTGGCGGCCTGCAACACGCGTAAACGCCCCAAGTTCATTTTCACCGGCGTGTCCGGGTCATTCTGTGACTCCGGTGGTAAGTGAAGCAGGCGCTTCCCGTACGTTTTCGCGCATGACACCAATGAGTGAACCGCCGGCTCCGGTAAAAACACGGATTGAGTCAACTGCGTTAATTCCGCAGCAAGATGGGGAAACTCAGGCGCAACATACCAAATGGGGGAACGCAGCATTTCCGGTGCCGTCCACCCATTACTTGTAGCCATGGATAAAAACTTACCCAGCTCATACCCCACTACATCTAAACCTTTGATGCGCAGCTCCGTTGGCACCGGGGTGACAGAAACGTAACGCGCCAGAGGATACGCATAGATAAAACGCAGGTCGCAATCACTTTGCGGGGCGGCATAACCGAACGCGCGAGAACCACACAACGCCACTAACAGCAGAGTTGCGCCATTCTCCGCCACCACGGACCTCACGGCTTTCATCAACTTCTCCTCCATAACACAGCATATTGTAACATACCACCGCCGCCCATCAAGTCTTTTCAGCAAACATGCCTGACAATAGCTGTTTTTGCTCGACATAAGGAGGGCATTCTGATAGGATTAGCGGCGAACAAACATACAATCATGGTTACCACGGAATATCCCTACGGCCAAGACTTCCCGATTCTGCGCATCGACACACCGCTGTGCCAAGCGGAGGTTTCTCTCTACGGTGCTCAGGTTCTGCAATGGACACCTACCGGGCAACTCCCCGTCATCTTCATGAGCCCGCAGGCCATTTTTGAGCAAGGTAAGGCCCTGCGTGGCGGTATTCCGATTTGCTGGCCTTGGTTCGGCAAGAACACGGAGGATGCCTCCCTGCCCTCACACGGCGTGGCTCGCACAGCCCTGTGGCAGCTGGCGCAAACGGAAGAGCTCGAGGACGGCACGGTAAAGCTGGTGCTTGCCCTGCCCCCCACGGCGGAGCTGATGCCGAGCGGCGCGCTGATTATCGAGCTGGGCAAAGAGTTACTCATCAGCCTCCTGACGCTGGACGTACAGCGCACCATGCCCTTCTCCGCCGCGATGCACACCTATTTTGCCGTGAGCGATTACGAGACGGTAGCCGTTACCGGCTTGGAGGAGTGCGCCTTCACGGAGTATGCAGATGATGCCACCCCGCACTGCGAAGACCCCCTCATCCCCGCCGGACACATCGACCGCATTTACCACCCCGTGCCCGAGCAGCAGGAAATCACCATCCATGACCCCGCTTGGGAGCGCAGCATCCGCATCTTGCGCGATGGCTCCGCCTCCGCCGTCGTATGGAACCCCGGTGAGCAACTGGCTGCCGGCATGAAAGACTTGGGAGCCCCCGCCTCGCGCGGCTTCTTAGCCGTCGAGACTGCGGCTGTCCCCGCGGAAAACCTGATGCTGCGCTGCGGTGAAACCCACCAATTGACCACGCGCATTCAAGTCATCCCCATTGCCTGATTTCCACGCAAAACAACATGAAGCGCAGCATTCTCAGAAACTTCGGCGGCTGCCTGCTCAGCATACTGAGCGGCTTTGCCTTGCGCCGTGTTCTGAGAACGCTCATGGGCTTCATTCTCGGGCTTGTGGTGCTGGGTGGTTTATGCGTCCTGACGGCTGAGACGTGGACCTACCTCAGCTCCAACAACGCATGCCACAATACCCCCCAAGAGTGTGAAAGTTCACAAGCTGTAGGCCTTGTTCTGGGCTGCTCTAAATACCTTGATATCAAACGCACCCAGCGGAATTATTACTTCTTGGGCAGAATGCAGGCTGCGGCGGAACTTTGGAAATCCGGCAAGGTGCGCTGCATCATCGTCTCAGGCGATAACCGGGAGGCGGACTACAATGAACCCGCAGACATGGAGGAGGACCTCGTGAAACTGGGCGTTCCCCGCGACAAAATCGTTCGCGACTGCGCCGGGCTCTGCACCTACGACTCCGTGTACCGCGCCAAGCACGTCTTCGGGGCGGACAAGCTCATCATCGTCAGCCAAGAAGCTCACGTCAGCCGCGCTGTAACCATAGCCAATCACCTTCAAATCGAGGCAGAGGGGCTCAACGCCCCGCTTATCCCCATTACCCGCAGTGCAAAACTGCGTGCATGGGCACGAGAGCGAGCCGCCAGAGTCTCCATGGTGTATGATTTACTTTCAGGGCGCCTGCCGGAATTCATAGGCGACCCCATTATCTTACCACAATAATTTTTTCCGACCGACATGAAACACCTCATCACCAGTTGCGCAAGCGCCGGTATTGCAGAGTGGGTATGCTGCCCCGGCAAACACAACACGTCCATTCTTTCCACTTTGGCGGAGTGCCCGGCCGTGCACCGCTGGAGCCAGTCGGATGAACGCACGGCTGCTTATTTTGCCTTGGGGCGCATCCAAGCAACCGGACGTCCCGTGGTGGTGGTGGCCGGTCACGGAGCCTCAGCAGCGGCTGTAACACCCGCTGTTGTGGAGGCTTATTACCAGCGCCGCCCCCTCATCATCATCACTGTGGCGGAGCATGAAAATGCCGGGGGCGCCGGAGCTGCCGGACACATCGAGACGGAAGGACTCTTCGGCATGTACGCGCCGACGATTGAGCTCACCCTCCCCTGCGCTGTGGCTGAGCTGCCGGATTTCTGCGCACTGGCGACGGATGGTTTCCCCCTGCACCTCAACCTGCGTTTGCATGAACACACGGCAGCCGGTGCGGATTTCTCACACGTGCGCTTGGGTGACGCCCCGGCAGCCCCGAAGTTCCGCGGCTCCGTAGCAGAGCTGGCGCAAATGCTGCGTTTTCACTCATACGAAGGGCTGGTGCTCCTCATCGGTGGCCTTGACCCCGCAGAACAAGAGCCGGCACTGTGGCTTGCACGCACGCTGCGTGTACCCGTCGTGGCGGATGCCGCCAGCGGCCTGCGTGAAGAATTGGCAGCCTATATGCTACATGGGGCGGACCAACTCCTGCTGCAATATCCGCCGCGCCATGTGCTGCGCATCGGCGAGGTGCCGACATGTGATTTCTGGCGAGCATTGGAAGACATGCCGGACACGCAGGTATACTCCATTACACGCACCGGCTTCTCCGGGTTGTGCCGTGACAGCATTGTGATAGAAGGCGAGCCGGAGCAAATCATGAAAGCGCTGGGAGATGTACCGCATACCGGAGACACGGAGAACCTCTTGAACCGCGGACGCCGTTACTGCGGCAAAGTGGAGGAACTGCTGCTGGCCTACCCTGAGAGCGATGCCGCCATGGTTCGCTACTTCTCCAACCACGCTTGCATTGCAGATGTACTCAGCCTGGGCAGCGCTACGACTATCCGCCTGTGGAACCGCTATGCCCAAACCCACGTCCCCACACTGTACCTGCGCGCCAACAACAGCACCGGTGGAGCAGACGGCACGGTATCTGCTTTCTTTGCCAACAGCACGGATGCTCAATATGCCTGCTGCCTGACCGGCGACATCTCCTTACTGCGCGACTGTGCCGCGGCTTCCATGGTGCCCCAACTCCCGGAAGGCAAGCGTGTAGTTGCTGTCCTTAATAATGAGGGCGCCGGCCAAGCTGACACCCCCGACTTAGATGAGGAACAACGCCGCCTGATGGTTCAGCCTCCGGTGTTCGACATGAAAGAACTGGCTCAACTCTGGGGGGCAGAATACTACGCCATCCATTGTGAAGCGGATTTTGAAGTACTCGATTCATTAGAAGAAAACGCCTTCGCACTGCTGGACATCATCCCGGATGCAGAGCAAACACGCGCTTTCAACGCTGCGCTGTGAGGCTGTTTTTACGACTCAGAAAAGGCTTACCTTACCGGTAAGCCTTTTCTGTTACGATCTGTTTGAGTTTTTAATTGATGGCAAACTGCTCGATAAAGCGGAGGTTGGCAAGCAACAAACTTTATCGGAGCATAGGATTTTAGCCCCCTCGCTATGCCTTGGCTTGGCTCTGCAAATGGCGCAGATAGGCTTCGGCCTCCACCACGGGGATGATAATGAGGCGGTAGCGCGCGCGGGTGCAGGCTACGTAAAAATCCGCAGTGGAGAACGACACGGCTGTACCCTCTTGCGGGGTAATGACATCCGTGAGAATGACAGCCGGGCTTTCCAGCCCCTTAAAAGCCTTCACCGTCTCACCCAACACACGCTCTGCACCGGGGGTACAACATTGCTTGAGGCGCTGGGCTGCCCCGCGGCGGTCATCTCCATCCGGCAAAAAATCCACCCATTCCGCCAGCAGCTCACACTTGAGGGAATTCGCACGGCGCCAGGGGGTAAGCGCCACAATATCATGCAGCGCAAAGCCCTCTTCCTGCAACTGCGCGATGGCCTCACGCACCATCAGAGCGCGCTCTTCGGGGTCATTGGAGCCGGGTTTCACCTCCACCGCAGGTCCGCTCAACGCCAGGTGCTCCACTTGGTGGTCAGCATCCGCAAATACCGCCGATGCGAAGGAGGAAATAGCTTCCGTATTGCGCAAATTACGGGTAAGCCTGAGGCGCACAGGCAAGGGCGGCATATCGGCACTGCGGTTGTACAGCTGCTGTCCGGCATCGGAAAACAGGTAGAGCTTACCCTCCGGCTTCAGCAGAGCTTTCACCACTGTCCACCATTCTTCGTAAAAATCCTGGGCTTCATCCACAAACACGGAGTCTACCTTGTATTGTGGCGTTTTTTCCATCCAGTGGCACAGGGCCTCAATAACACCGGGCTGAAACGCCCCGCTGGCAGTCGTACCGGGCACCCCCGCCCGGCGGCACAGGCAATCCGCCACATCTTGGAAGTTATCCAGCTCCAGCGCAGCTGCTGAGCCGAACTTACGCACGGAGGCCGCCTGCAGCATCGGTTTGCTGCGCAGGTATTCCGTCAAATTGCGGTTAAAGCACAATATCAGCACGCGCTTTTGCGCCCCGCTGCGAGCTTGGCGCACCGCCTCAGCACACAGCATGCTGCTCTTACCGGAGCCGGCGCAGCCCTTCACATGCACCCCGGAGGGAGATTCCTCCAACATGGGCAAAATAGCCTGCAAGGGCGCTGCTGCATGGTCAATAATGCGGTTTGCCGTTGCGGCATCCACCTTAAACACCATGTTTTGCAAGAGGTAACGGCGCACATCATCCAGCTCTTCCGCAGGGGTGCGGTTCTCAAAGCAGAAAAGCTGATTGAGGCGGTGCTGCAGGTTATTGAGGGCTTCCGCGCCGCACAGATAGAGGCGGTCATACACCTCATTGCGCGGCACCTTGCGAAACTTGTGCGTACGGCACATTTGGTTCACCGCCTGAGCATCCGCCTCCACCTCTTCCATGCCGGTGAACTCCTCCACCCGCCCCAACAAGATGGCGGCACAGCGGAACTCCATATTGGAGTTTGCCCCATACCCCCAGCGGAAATACTTTTTGAGCTCCACCTGCAGGTTTTTAGAGGCTCGGCACGCTTGGTTCAGCGGGCTGCCGTACTTAATTTCCTCAAAGCCCGTGCCATCTGTTCGACCACGTAACCAGCGGCCATTCTCCACCTTGCCACGCTGCCAATTTTTCACCTCCAGCACCGCTATCCCCTTGTTCGGGATAAGCACGATAAAATCTGCCTCATAGCTCACGTGCTCCTCGTTATTACTACCCGCCTTCGGTGCCAACAAATGCCGCCATGAATTGTAGATTACCGTCCACCCCGCTGGCATCTCGCTCAAGGCCTCATACACCATACGCTCCCCCACTATCCCGGAATCTTGCGAATGCGGATGCGGAAATTTTGCAGGAAACATGCGTGCCATGGTATCAAGAAGCTAAAATGTTTAAACCTCGCCGAGTCTACCACAAACAAACCGCTTTTTTCAAGCAAAATATGCCGTCTATACCCATTTAGAAATCTCCGGCACACGCGGTCAACATTTTTCGTTTATTCCAAACCGCACGATAAATCGGAAGTTGACGAGCAGTTTGCGAGCCGTAGGCGAGCGGAATTTTGAGCCCTGGGGCGGTATAAAATAGAGCCCGGCGGTGGCCTGCCACGGCGTAGCAAGCGAGTGAAGCGAGACGCGAAGACGGGAGCCCCGTAAGGGGCGGCCTGTGAGGGCGTAGAAAGCGAAGACTCGAAGCCCCAAACCCCGGGAACCGCCCCAAAAAAACAAATGCGAACCCCGGAGGGGTGGCATAAAGCGTGGCGCGGAATATGGTATTGTTTCAAAATGCCGATGAGTTACTACCAGCAAATCTGAAACAGACCCTTTTTCTGACGCCGCGTCTAAGAATTTATTTGACATCCTTTTATATCCGTATTAAATTGGTTTTACTATGCTACATTATCCATCATATCCAGATGGTCGTATTATACGCCCCGGCGATATTTATTCATTTGACGCAGGTACTCAATTAGGGCTTGTTCTATATGTATATCCTAATGAAGCTATTGTAAGGGAAAATGAAGAATGGAGTCTTAACAAAGTTTATTATCGAGCACAAATCGTTTCACTCTATTTATCAATAAACTCTGTGATTCATTTAAGTTTGGAAGATTTATACGATGAAGGTTCACCAACTTTTATTGCAAATACAAATATTGAGAAGCTATATAATCAGCTATTAAATCAATACGAATCAGGAGAAATGCAAACATATCAAGAAATTATTAAGCATTGGAAAAAGGTTGGCAGAAAAGACTCTTGAAGTTATTTTGGAGGCCCTGGTTCTGATATCGTTAAGATGAATGATGAGGACTCATATATACTGCCATGTCCGTTTCTTTGTGGAGGTCATTTTTTATAAACAGAACGCAAATCATCTATTTCACCATCATTTATTCGATATATATGAACTTCAGGAGATATGATTTTTACGAGTTGTCCTTTATAAAAGCACATCAAGGTAAATCTTAAAAAAAACAATTTGTTATTTGCCCCCCCAAAAAAGCAATATTTCCAACTAAAATTGCCTCATCACATTGAGTACTTTAACATTGGTAACAAAAGGGGGGATTTTGCTGATTAAAGAGGCAGACAAAGCCCTTGAAACGAGAGAAAAGAAACAGCACAACGGCGTATCGGGCAATCCGATACGCCGTTGTGCTGTCGTTAAATCTGATGATAAAACTTTACTCGGAGATGGCAGAGCTCATCAGCTCAGCTACTTTTTTGCCACTCATGAGCATGCCACCGAAAATCGGGCCCATGCGGAAGCTGCCACTCACGCCGTTGGCAGCCATGCCTGAAACATACAGGCCGGGATAAATCTCCTTGGTATTGTCGATGGTGGAGCGCTCGCCCTCAGCGGCGTCCATGCTCATTTCGCCGACCACGCCGCCCGTGGGGGTATTGAGCTTCACGCCGTTTTTACGAGCAACGGTCTTGGCGATTTCGCAATCATGCCCGGTGCCGTCAAGCACGGTCTTGGCAATGATGGTCAGCGGGTCCACATGGAGACCTTCGCGCAGCACCGGAGTCCAGTTGACCACCACACCGCCTACGCGCCCCTGCTTGTACACCACATCCTCCACGGAATAGCAGTTGAAGATGGTAGCGCCGGCCTGCGTGGCCTTGTAAAGCAAACCGGCCGTCGCGTGTACGGAGTCAATAATATAAGTACCATCGCGGTACGGCTTGTAGGAGAGCTCCAACTCACGGACAATGGGCATGGCTTCCTCCTGCACCACGATATCATTGAACATCATGGCTCCACCCCACATGCCACCACCCGGGGAAAGCTTGCGGTCAAACAGCGCCACTTTGTGACCGGCTTTTGCCAAATAATACGCTGCCACAATACCGGAAGGGCCACCGCCGACGATGGCGGCATCCAATACGAGGTTGTTCTGCAGTTTATTGAAATACGACTCAATGATGCCACTAGATACCAATGTTTCCATGATGTTCTCATCATAGTTTCACAGGCTGCCCTCCGCAAGCAGCAACTGCGTCATGCTAGCCGAAATATGAGCAGAAGTGCAACCGATAAGGCGACTATCGCCCGCCGCACGATAAATCGGAAGTTGAAGCCCCGAAAAGGGGAGTTTTCGTGTGAGCCCGAAAGGGCGAACGTTCACGTGAGCGACAGCGAGCGTTCGCGCGAAGGGGCGCAAGCCCCAAGCGTTCGTGTGAGCGTTAGCAAGCGTTCGCGTGAGCCGTAGGCGCCAGCCACGGCGTAGCAAGCGAGTGCAGCGAGACGCGAAGACGGGAACTGAAATGAGTATTACCGCGGGCGCATGCCCGCCTAACTTAAAGCCCCGTAGGGGCGACGGACGTTAGAGGCAGGCGGTGGAGTGAGCGTAAGCGAACGGAACCCCTGTATAGCAACAAAAAGGAAATGGAACCCAGGGAACCTGTGGTGACATATAATGGCGAGGACCGTAGCGAAGCGACCAGCCACGGCGTAGCAAGCGAGCGAAGCGAGACGCGAAGACGGGAGCTCCGAGCCGGGGTGGCACGTTTTTTCAAAGCATTTGTTTTGTGGTCGATACAGCAATTTAAGCCACGCATTCTGTCACCACAGGTTCCCTGGGTTCCATTTAAATTTCTTACCCTAACAGGGGTTCCGCGGCTTCGCCGCTCCACCCCTGCCTAACGTCC
>CAJGCY010000032.1 GCA_904501955.1 uncultured Akkermansia sp.
GCAGTAGTCCCCCTTAGCCAAGCCGAAGTGCCCGAGTGCGCGGGTGGAGTAGCGCGCGCGCATCATGGCTTTGAGCAGAGCCGTGGTGAGGATGGCGGAGTCGGGGTGCGCTTTGACCTGAGCGCTTACTTGTGACAACTCCTCGCGGGAGATGAGAGTGCCGGCTTTGATGCCATAGCTACGCGCCATGGAGGCAAAGGTCTGCAACTTGTTTGGGTCCGGTTCTTCGTGAATGCGGTATACGGTGGGCGTGAGCATTTTTGTAAGCCCTGCGGCCACCGTTTCATTTGCCGCGAGCATGAACTCTTCTATCAGCTGGTGGGCAATGTCGCTGCGCTCCGTTTCCACGCCGGTTACGTGCCCGCGCTCATCCAAAAGGAGTCGCAGCTCCGGCACCTCCAAATCGAGCGCGCCTTGCTTCATGCGGCGGGCGCGCAGAACGGTAGCCAGCGCATGCGCGGTGCTGAGTGCAGCATCCACCGCTGTATGGCCACAGGTTCCGCGCTTTTCCAGCACGGCCAGCGCGGTGCCGTAGTCCATGCGCTTGCAGGAGCGGATGACGGCATTGAAAAACGAGGCATGGAAGACCTCACCCTTGCGGTTGATGCGCATGCGGCACAGGCGGGTGAGCCTGTCCACCCCTTCTTTGAGGGAGCAGAGCTCATCACAGAGCTTGGGGGGCAGCATGGGGAGTACGCGGTCGGGCAAGTAGGTGGAGTTGCCTCGCTTTTGTGCCTCGGAGTCCAATGCGGTATTCGGGCGCACGTAGTAGCTGACGTCCGCTATGTGCACATCTAACTCCCAACCGTTTTCCAGTGTGCGCACGCAAATGGCATCATCATAATCCCTAGCGGTACTGGGGTCGATGGTGAATACCAAGTCGTCTCGGCAGTCCAAGCGGGCATTAATCTCTTCCACCGGTATCTCTTCCGGCAGGGCTGAGGATTCCGCCAGCACGGCTTCCGGAAAATCGGCCGCGAGGTCGTACCGGCGCATGACGGTGGTGATGTCCACCCCGTCATCCTCCGGCCAACCGAGCACGGAATCAATGCGCCCCGTAGCCTGCATGGTGCCCACGGGATAGCTGAGGGCCTGCACGGCAATCACCATGCCTGCCAGTAGGTTTGCGGGCGGTGGCTCCATCAGCTTAACGAACTCCGGGCTGGTCTTGCCATCTCCTATCATGCTACCGTACTTGGCAAAGGGGCGGTAGATACCCACCCAAGTGCCACTGCGACGCTCCAAAATGGCATCCACCGCAGCTTCATATTGCAGCATCGAGGTATCCGGGCGGGATTTGCGGCCTCTGGTGCGGCGCAAGTGCATGGGGACGGTGCGGCGCACGGTGCAACGGACTTTGTCGCCATCCATCGCGCCGGCGTCACGGTGTTTGGAGATGGGGAGCTCTATGTTTTGCTCCGCTCTGCCGTTCATCATAGCACGCAGCACGTTTTGTCCTGCTGCGTTCGGTATGAAGATAACCGTATTTTTTATTTTACGGATGCGCCCTTCCAGCGGCGTTTCCGCTGCTGCTTTCAGAATGTAGCGCCCCTTGCTCAGGCGCATGAGTGTGCCCTCTTCGTGCCAGGTTTTTATGAGCTCGCGCAGGGCAGGGCGCTCGCGAGAATCCAGCTCCATACCCCGCGCTATGGCGGAGCTGTCTTGCGCTTCGTAGCCAGGGGCTTGCAGGTATTCCTTTAGCCGTTGCTCGAGCGGAGCGGGATTCTCGTTGCTCATGCTTGCCTTGTGTTAATATCAGAACGAACCGTCAATCATAGCGCCGACCGAGGAACGCTCATTGAGGCGGTCACGGTAGGTGCCGTTGCCGATACGGTCGAATGCGGTTCCGCGGATGATGTCCGCCATATCCTGCGCCCACTCCTTGAGGTTCAGGTCAGCATTGCCGCTGCGGGAGTATGCTGCGCTGCTGTAAATGCGCGCTTTCTTGCGGTTCTCATCCTTGAAGGCCATCAGCAGTTGTCCCGTCTTGGTGTCACGCATGGTGCATTCGATGCAGATGTCGCCGGAGGCTACGCTGCCCACTACCGTACCCACTCCCGGCACCGGGGCGAATACACTACCTACTTTTGCTGCTACACCCAGCCCCGGGCGCTGTGCGCTGAAGTGTACCAAGGCCATGTTGATGCACACATCCGCCTGGGCGGGATTGGTGGTGATGACCCAGTTGGTATTATTGGCGGCGTTCAGCTCGCGCAGTGACTTGGCAATGGCTTGTACCGTGTAGTCCTGCATCTGAATTTGGAAGATGGGCGCCAAATCCGGGTACTCCTTCTGCACGCGAGATACATCCAAGGGGTGTATGTAAATGCTGCCGGTCTTCTGGTTGGCGTAGGGATTGCCCTTACCCCAGGTCCAAAATCCTTTCACCGGTACTTTTACCGTGCGCTCCAGCTTCACATTGTAGAGCCCGCTCTCGGACTGCAGGGTGTGCCCGCACGAGGCTAACAGTAATCCGCTCGCAAATATCAGAGTAAGTTTGTGGTGGTTTCTCATCTCGTCCGCCAGTCTAGCACAAAATTAGCTGTTTACAATAAAAAAATACGACTTTGTTTGAATTTAGCTTGACTTTTCTTAATAAAAGTGGCATTTTGGTCGCCCGCGCATGCCTAGTGGCGTGAGCGAGACCAACCCGGCGGGTGACTGAAACGCGCACCGACGTCGGAAGAACTCCAAATAAACACAATTTCTAACATAGATAAAGATATGACAGATCTTACTCTTAAAGTGACGAAGCGTGAGGTATCCGGTACCGGTAAGCTCAACGCTCTGCGTGCTCAGGGCATCGTTCCCTGCGTTGTATACGGTCCGGCTGTAGAGGGCAATGTGAACATCCAGGCTTCCGTGGCTGACGTTCGCGTATTCCTCGGTGCTGCTGACTCCGACCACGCTCTGGTGAAGCTCGACCTCGACGGCAAGGAGGTTCTTGCCATGCTCAAGGACGTGCAGCGCAACTTCCTGACGGACGCTGTGTCTCACCTTGACTTCGAGGCTGTAACGCCCGATACCGTTGTTAAGACGAAGGTTGCTGTGAAGCTCAACGGTACTCCCGTTGGCGTGGGCATGGGTGGTGTTGTACACCAGATCGTGTACGAGGTACCCGTTAAGTGCGCTGTGAAGGACATCCCCTGCTGCATCGAGGGTGACATCACCGACGTTAAGTTGGGTGAGTCTTTCCGCTTGGGTCAGGTAGAGATGCCGGCCAACGTGGCTACTCCCTTCAACGGCACGGTGGTGCTTGCTTCCGTTGTGAAGCCCTAATTGCCGCACTCAGCATTATTTCTCACAGTTGCCCCTTTTCGCTCTCGTGGCGGAAAGGGGCAACGCCTTTTTTTCGCGCAGCATGCGTGTGTTAGGCCGTGTCGTCCCTCTGCTCGATAAATCGGAAGTTGAAAAGGAATTTGTTGGATAATTTGCGAGCGCAAGCGAGCCTAAATTAGAGCCCCGTAAGGGGCGAAAGACAATAGCCGGTGGTGGAGCGGCGTAGCCGCGCAACCACCGGTACAACACAAAAAGAGAATGGAGCCCGGAGCGACGGAGCGAAGCGACGCTCCGAGCTGGGGTGGGCGCGTGTTTTTTGTGTTTGCGACATTTTGAAACAATGCGGCATTTTTGCGCCACGCTTTATGCCACCCCTCCGGGGTTCGCATTTATTTTTTTTTGGCGGTTCCCGGGGTTCCGCCCCTTACGGGGCTCCCGTCTTCGCGTCTCGCTTCGCTCGCTTGCTACGCCGTGGCAGGCCACCGCCGGGCTATTGTATGGCGCCCCTCCGGGGCTCTGAATTCCGCTCGCCTGCGGCTCGCAAAATACCCCACCATCACCCCTTCAACTTCCGATTTATCGCGCGGTTTGCGGTCAACTAAAATCTTAAACAGAGCATATCAGGAATTGCTCCGGCGCGTGCCGCTGAGAGGCTTGGGCTCAGCGCATATTCTTATAGCGGTAGGGGAAGTAGCCGTATTTACGCAGGCTGTCCGTGGACCACGTGGTGCACATGCACTTAGAATGGGGATGCCCGGCGGACTCAAAGACGTAAAGTTTGGTGCGTTCCGCATTCGCCCATTTGTAGAAGAGCAGCACGTGCACCCCTTCGCGAAGCAAAATATCGCCGGGGCGGAGCTCGGAAAAATCGGGCAGGGCGGTGCACAGGCTCGCCAGCTCGCGCGTGGAGTACGGCCGTTCCAGCCTCCAGCAGCGGGAAACGTAGCCACTGCAGTCAATGCCCGCTGCGTAGCGGCAGACGGCGTCATCACCGCCGGCAATTTTGTCTTTGGAGGCGTAGTCTCCGGCGTATACCGTGGTGTCATTCGCCAAACGTGCGGTAAATTGCTCCGGGGTATCGAAGCCGCCCCACTTGTAGGGCATGCCTTGGTTGGTGCCGATGTGCCACCACGCGGTGTCGCCAATGGTGGGGGCTGCTGCGGCATCCGGCGTATCGACGCGTTGCCCGTCCGGGGCAGTACCGTGCATGCGGTGGCGGGCTTCGGCTGTCCAAGTGAGGCTCACGTAGCTCTCAGCAATGGAAATCGCTTCTTGTCGCGTGACGGAGCTTGACGGGCCCGGGGTGCTGAGCTGAGAGCACGCTGCCAAAGAGCAGAGCACGGCACATGCTGCTGTGTAAATGAAGTCTGGGAGTCTCATGTCGGCTGTATGTTGTTTATCCTCTGTATTTGGCCTTGGCATGCTGCCAAATAGCGAAGGCAATGCCGAGGATGTTCGGCACCCAAAGTACAATGTAGGGTGTAATGCCTCCGGATTTGCGCGTGGTTTCGCAGAACACGAGCGCCACAAAGTATACCGCTGCTACCAAAATGCCGATGGCAAAGCCGGTGGAGGTATCGCGGCGGCGGGCGGTGATGGCCAGCGGTACGCCGATGAGGGAGAATACAATGCAGGCGCAAGCGAAAGAGGCGCGCTGCACACCCTCCGTGCGGAAGGCTCGCTCTTCCTTGGTCTTCATGCTGCTGTGGTAGAACTTTGTGTCCGTGTATGCGGCATCCCACAGGTTGGAGGCGCAGGGGAACATGTGCAGCTTGGTGCCGGCGTTTTTGTAGCGCTCCATCACCTTGGGGTCAATGGGGCGCACGGCTTCCCAGTGCTCCAACACCTCCGCTATTTCCGCATTGGTAAAGCGGTTGGGCTTCATCTTGCGCTGTGTGCGTATGGGAATGTGCACTTTCAGCGGCATTTCCGCCAAGCTGGGGCGGTTGATGTAGCGGCCGTTTTCCTGCTCTTGCTCAATAGTGACGTTGTAGAGGGTAAGTGTCAGCTCACGCGTGGCGCGGTCAAAATCACCCACGAGGGCGGATTCTGCGTGCATCTCCGCGAATCCTTCCATGTTACCCATGGGCCCCTTTTTGTCGGTGCTTGGCTTGTTTTTGTCGCCCTTTGCATTCTTTTTAGCGGGCTTGGGCAGGGGGTAAATGTGCACCCCGGTCAGGCGGTCACCGGCGCGGCCATCCGTGATGAGCTGGATGCCGTCCAGCTTGGTGGAGTTTTGGCTGGCGTTGATGAGGTTGCGGGGGTTGTCCATGGCGGCAGTCATGACCAGCTCACTCATAGCCTGCTTGCCACGCGGGGCTACCTCAATGTTAATGTAATAGCAAAGGGCGGAGAGCACCACACCCATGCCGATGGCCGGCATGCTCAAACGCCACAGGCTCAGGCCTGCCATGCGCATGGATGTCAGCTCATTGTCCGCAGCCAAGCGCCCATACACCAGCAACACCGCGGTCAGGAATCCCCACGGCACCGTGAAGGTCAGGGAGAAGGGAATCACCTGTAGGATGAAATCAATCACAATGGTGGGCGGGGCTCCGCTTTCCACCAGCAGGCTGTGTAATTCCTTGAATAACTGCCCCAGCAGCATCAGCAGTGTCAGCGACATTACCCCAAGCAGGGTAACGGCTATCAATTGGCGTAATATGTATCGATCAAGTGTTTTCACGGCCTGTCAGACATTAAGAAAGTTTTCCAATAATTTGAGCCCGAGTTTTTGGCTCTTTTCCGGGTGAAATTGCGTAGCAACCAGCTTACCGCGGCAGATGGCTGCGGCGTACACCTCTCCGTATTCGCTGGTGGCGGAGATGATGGAGGCATCCTCCGGCTCGGGGAAGTAGGAGTGCACGTAGTAAAAGTGCGGCTCTGCGCCCATACCGGCCCAAATGCCTGCGCCGGGGGTGGTGGGGTGCACGGTGTTCCACCCCATGTGCGGGATTTTGAGCTCCGCCCCACGGAAGCGGCGCACCTTGCCGGCAAAGATGCCCAGTCCCGGCACGCCGGGGGTCTCTTCGCTGCTGTCAAAAAGGATTTGGTAGCCGATGCAGATGCCGAGGAAGGGCCTGTCCTGCGCCACCCAGTCGCGTATGGCGGTGTCGAGCCCTTGCGCGCGCAAGGCTGTGCCGCAATCACCGAAAGCACCCACTCCCGGCAATACCAAGTGGGTGATGCCGGCCAGGTCCTCCGCCCTGCGTACAAGGTGCCCCTCCACCCCTATGGCGCGGAAGGAGTTGCACACGCTGGCCAAGTTGCCTGCTCCGTAGTCGATGATGCCGAGTTTCTTCATATCCTTGCCATTATAGACTGCCTTTGGTGGAGGGTATCATGCCTGCCGCGCGCGGGTCGAGCTCCACCGCCTCACGCAGGGCGCGTGCCAAACTCTTGAACACGGCTTCCGCAATGTGGTGGCCATCCATGCCGTAAAGCACCTCGATGTGCAGGTTGCAGCGCAGGTTGTTCACGATGGCGCGGCAGAACTCCACGGTGAGGGAGAGCGGCATGTTCGGCGCATCTGCCGCCCCCTGCGGCGCGCGGAACTCTAAGTACGGGCGGTTCGAGATGTCGATGACGCAGCGGCACAGCGTCTCATCCATCGGCACGTATGAGCAGCCGTAACGGCGTATGCCACGCTTGTCTCCCAAGGCTCGCAGAATGGTGTCGCCGATGACGATGCCGGTGTCCTCCACCGTGTGGTGGGCGTCCACCTCCAAATCGCCCTTGGTGCAAAGCTTCATGTCCATCATGCTGTGGCGTGCCAACAGGTTGAGCATGTGGTCAAAAAAAGCATGCCCTGTGTGGATGTCCACCTTGCCTGTGCCATCCAGATTCAATTCCAGTGCAATATCCGTTTCTGCCGTGGTCCTTTTGCAATCAGCCGCTCTCATGTGCATGGTATTATAGCACAGGCTCATGCCCATTGCCAAGAGAAAATGCAGGCGGAGGCGTGATATTTGCTTAATTTCCGCGCATATTAGCTCCCGGCGGGTAAAAAATGCTGACTTAATGCAGAATTGATTTATGCTCGGCTGTATGCTATTGTGGCGGTGTTATGTCAAATACCTCCCTTACACCTGAACTTGCCAAGCTGACTTCTGAGTTGGCTCACGGCTTTACGCAGTGCCAGAAAGTGGTTTCTGCTCACGCCCGCATCCGTCTTTTCTTCCAGTCTCCCGATGCTACCGCCCTGTACCGCAAGGCTGAGGACTTCGGCGAAGAGCTGCGCAACAAGCAGATGGCCGGTATGGCTCCCTCCGATGAGGAGATTGCCAAGTTTAACGAGCTGCGCCAGAGCGTGGTGGACAATGATGTGTGCCGCGGTTATCTGGAGGCCCGCATGGAGCTCGATGAGCTGCTCTCTACGGTGAATCAGTACCTTTGCATGGCTATCAATAACGGCACCGTTCCCACTGATGAGGAGGTGGCCGAGACCCTGCAGCAGCAGATGAGCTCTTGCTCTTGCGGTGGCGGTTGCAGCGGCAACTGTGATGACTGCGACAGCGATTGCGACCACAAGCATGACGGTGAGCACGAATGCTGCTGCGGTGGCCACGGCCACGAGGATGGCCATGAGTGCTGCGGTGGCCACGGCCACGGCGAGGGCCACGAGTGCCGCTGCGGCAAGCACTGATGCTGCGTTCCTCTCTTTTTTTCACGGCTGTCATCGATTTTTTTTCGATGACAGCTAATTTTTTTAGAAAAATTCTAATGTATGTCACAATAACAGGCCTATTGACGCATAATATCCTTGCGGTTTGGTCGGTAATTTTGTAACATGTGGGCAATGGACGAGAAATTGATTATTATAGGAACGGGGCCTGCCGGCTACACGGCAGCCATTTATGCGGCACGTGCGGATTTGTCACCCTTGGTGTTCACGGGTGAGCAGCTGGGCGGCCAGCTTACAACCACCACGGAGATTGAGAACTTCCCGGGCTTCCCGGAGGGTATCATGGGGCCGGATTTGATGTTCAACATGAGCCAGCAGGCGGAGAAGTTCGGTGCTCGCTATGCATACGAGAACGTGATTTCCGTCACCAAGGAGGCCTGCAGCGATATGTTCGTGGTAACGACTTCCGGTGGTGCCTACAAGGCGAAGGCTGTGATTATTGCCACGGGAGCCACGGCTCGCTACTTGGGCTTGGAGGGTGAGAAAGAGCTCATCGGCCACGGTCTGACGGCATGCGCCACCTGCGACGGCGCATTCTACCGCGATGTGCCCGTGTGCGTAGTGGGCGGTGGCGACAGCGCCTGCGAGGAGGCCACCTTCCTGACCCGCTTTGCCAGCAAGGTATACCTCATTCACCGCCGCGACCAGCTGCGCGCCAGCAAGGCCATGCAGCAGCGCGTGCTCTCCAACCCGAAGATTGAGCCGCTGTGGAACAGCACCATTGCCTCCTACAACAAGGATGACGCCGGTGAGCTGTGCAGCATCATGCTGCAGGACACCGTGACCGGTGAGCAGCGCCCGCTGGAGGTCAAGTGCGTGTTCATGGCCATCGGCCACAAGCCCAACAGCAAGTTCGTGGGTGATTTGGTGGATGTGGATGAAGCCGGTTTCATCATTCGCACCAACGGTGGCACCGCTACCAAGACCCCCGGCCTCTTTGCCGCCGGTGACGTGGCAGACCCCGTGTACCGCCAGGCAGTATCCGCTGCCGGTATGGGCTGCTGGGCCGCCATCGAGGCCGAGCGCTATCTGCTGGCTCAGGAGTAATAGCCAACTCGCAAACGGAACTCTCTCATCATGAAAAAACAGCTCATTCTCGGCGCTTCGGTGCTTTTCTTGGGCATTTTTACCGCGTGTGAGACCCCGGAGGCCATGTACTCCGGGGCTCAGACCCACTTTGCCGCGAAAAATTATGATGCTGCGGTGGCTCTGTACAAGAAAGCCGCAGCGCGTGGCAATGCGGATGCGCAGTTGATGCTCGGCAAGTGCTATGATTTCGGCTACGGCGTGAAGAAAGACCCCGTGCTGGCCGCTCAGTGGTACACCAAGGCCGCGCAGGCCGGTAATGCGGATGCGCAAATCAACTTGGCCTCTTGCTACTACTCCGGCGCGGGCGTGCCCGCCAGCATGGAGCAGGCCGTGCTCTGGTACAAAAAGGCTGCGGAGCAGGGGAATGCCGTCGCGTACAACAACCTCGGCCTCCATTACCTGAATGGCCAAGGCGTGGAGCAAAATCACTCCATGGCGGCGGAGTACTTCACCATGGCTGCCCAAATGGGCGATGCCGATGGCCAGTACAACCTCGGTAAGTGTTATTTCATGGGGCTCGGTGTTCCGCAAAACGTGCAGCAAGCTCAGTTCTGGGTGCGCAAAGCCGCTGCCCAAGGGCAGCAAAATGCTGCCATGTTCATGCAGGATAATAACTGGCAATAACGCCCCCATTCCCTTCCTGTCTCGGCCGCGCTTTCGGGCGCGGCTCTTTTTCATACTCAAATTATTATGCAAGATTCCGCTCAACCCGCAAAATCAACCCCTTGGCGCTCCTTTTGGAGCCTGACGGTCATCCAATCCATGAACTCACTGAATGAGAAGGGCGTGCAGTTCCTCCTTATTGCCTTGGGTATATGGCTGATGCAGCCGCTGCAGTACCCGCTTTCCGTGTTGATTGTGCTGCCCTTCGTGCTTTTCTCACCGCTGGGGGGCTGGTTGGCGGACCGCTACTGCAAAACCCGCCTGCTGCAGGGCATGGTGCTACTGCAGGTCATAGTGCTGGCAGGCATGACGGCGGGGCTTTTCATGCATAATTTATGGGTAGCCGTCGGCTTTTTCTCCATATTCTGCGTGCAGGCCATGTTTTTCAGCCCGGCCAAAAAAGGCTTGGTGAAGGACATCGTCGGCTCCGAGAACATCGGCTTTGCCAGCGGTATTTTGGAGATTAGCTCCATGCTGGCGCTGCTCATCGGCCAAATCGGCGCGCTTTCCTTGGTTTACATGCTCTTGTTGCACTGGGGCAGCGAGGCCGGGTACGAGGCTGCTGCCTGGCCCTGTGCCTGCGCCACGGTGGGGGCCGTGCTGGTGCTGCTGCTCAGCTTCACCATCCCCCGCTTTAAGCCGGAAAGCCGTAGCCCCTTCCGCTGGAGCCTGCTGTGGGAGCACTTTGCCCAGCTGCGCATGCTCTGGCGCAACCCCGCGCTGCGCAATAGCGAGGTAGGCATCGGCTACTTCTGGTTCATTGCGGGCACCATGATGCTCATTGCCCTCCAAATGGCGGAAGATGCTCACCCCGTGCTCAGCTCTGCGGATTTCATTGCCGTGCTCGGCCAGCAAAAGGACTCCGCCCTGCTCATGGCGTGGATCAGCGGTGGCTCTATTGCCGGTGGCGTGCTCGCTTCCGTCATCTGCGCACGCCGCATCCGCACCTGGGTGGCGAATGTGGGTGGCTTGGGCATGACCTTGGGCTGCCTCGCGCTGGCGCTCATTCCGTACGGCTCCACTCTGTTCCTTCTCTCCCTCGCCTTTACCGGTTTTATGGCTGCCGGTTATCTTGTTCCGCTCAATGCCTTGCTCCAAGACCGCGCGGATAATGATAAACGCGGCGATGTGATTGCCGCCGGTAATCTGGTGGACTGCTTCCTCGGCATCATGTCCGTGCTGGTGCAGTATGCCATGCGCGCCGCAGGCCTCTCCCCCCAGTGGCAATGCGGCATCCTCGCCATCACCAGCGCCCTCGTAGCCCTCTTCATCATGCGCAACCTCCGCCGTATCAAACTCTGATTTTTTTGATTGCCCGATAAATCGGAAGTTGGCGAGCGAAGCGAGCGGAATTTTAAGCCCCGATAGGGGCGTCAGCCCTTAGGCAGGGGTGGAGCGGCGAAGCCGCGGAACCCCTGTTAGCGGAAAAAATAAAATTGAGCCCGGTGCGACGGAGCGTCAGCGACGCAGCGTAGGGCGACAGCACCGTTGCCTTGTTCATTCACCATAAATCATTGGCTGTTTGGCGAAAGTAACGTGCTGTCACCACAGGTTCCCTGGGTTCCTTTTAAATTTTTAATCCTAGCAGGGGTTCCGTTCGCTGACGCTCACTCCACCGCCTACTAAGAGCTGCCGCCCCGTTACCACGGGGCTTAAAATTCCGCACGCCTACGGCTCGCAAACTAATCGCCAACTTCCGATTTATCGAGCTGCGCAAATACCGCTAACGCCCGCAAATTGAAATCGGGCCACAAAAAAGCACCGGGCGGTGAGGCCCGGTGCTGAAAGGTAAGGAATGAGTGAGGCGCTGAGGCTTACTTATTGAGCTTCACCTGAGCGCGAATGATGAAGCTGCCGTCCTTGGTGGTGGCGGTCATGTTCACGCTGTCAACGTACTCTGCGATGGCCTCCGCGGCGTCTGCGGCATCATCGGCATTGTTAGCGCGGCTCTCAGCGGGGGAGGGCTCGCGGTAGTGGTAGGCGTAAATCTCCTCCTCATCGAAGTCGTCCTCGGGGATGTAGTCGCCGTCCTCGTCGAACTCTTCTTCCTCGTCCATCTCAACCACTACGGGAGCAGGGGCTGCGGGCTTGGTGGGCTCGGTCTTGGGAGCCTCAGCCTCAGCGCGGGCCTGCAGGTCGGTAGCGATGCTGCGGAGCATCTTGGCGAGCGGGTCGAACTTGATGGAGCATACGCAACCGGTGTAGTCCATGGTGCCCGTGGCGGACTCAGCAATCTCAGCATTCAGCGCGGAGGAGGAGCCGAGCACGAAAGCGGAGTCGCTCACCGTGATGTTCGGCACCAGGTTCTCCGTGAACATGGGCAGAGCCACGCTGTAGCTGGTGGACTTGCCGATGGTGCGGGGAATGATGGGCAGCATGTTGAGGATGGCGGGATCGGAGCCTACCTTGGTGGCTACCTTGCCGGCTACGGTAAGGATGCTGTCCCAACCTTCGCTGAGCTTAGCGCGGTCTGCCACGCCGGAGTAGAAGGCGATGCGGGGGAAGGCGGTGGTGTTGCCGGGCTTGCCGCCGAGCACAGCGGGCATGGTGCCGTTGCCGTCTACCACAAGACCCATCGTGTTATCCATACCCTCCGTCACCAGAGAGAAGGAAGCGATAGCCTCTTTCACCTCGGGCAGGAAAGCCTTGACCATCTGCATGTTGGCCTCAGCCTCATCCTGCTGAGCGGTGGGCAGGGTGGTAATCACGCCATCGCACACAGCTAAGCCGCAGTCGATGAGCTGGTTCAAATCCGGGGAGTTCGGGTTGTTCCAGTAGGTGGACTCAGCATAGAGCACGGTGTTCGGGTCAGCAGCCTGCTTGAGGAGGCTGAGCTTGCCGGGCTTGTATGCCACGCCGGTGGAGTCGTAAGCGAGCTCGAACTCCATGTCGGAGCCGCTCCAGCTGGCCATACCGAAGGTCGGGTTCTTGCCCGCAGCGAAAGCATAGTTTCGGATGGAGGTCAGGATGATCTCAGCACCCTTGGCAGCAGAGGCAAAGCGGGAGCCGTTCTCACCACCCTGGGCTTCCAGCGCCTTGAAGCCGTTCACCAAGTCATTGCCCACTCGGGAGATGAGGCCATACATCATCTGCTTGTAAGCGTTGGTTGCCTCAGCGGAGGCGTAGCCCACCATGTGCAGGCCCTTTTCCAGCTTGGCATCCGCAGCGGCAAGCTTGCCCGTGCCCAGCACGGAATCCTGAGCGGTGGCGGGCAGCTTAATGTCCTCCGGGTTCTCGCACACGACGGCGATAATCTTGTTGCCCTCTAGCTTGAAGAGAAGGTAAACGGTGCGCTTGACCACCTCTTGCTTCATGGCGATGTCATACTCGTCATCCCACTCGGAGGGCTCAGCCTCCTCGGCGGGCATCTGAACCTTAATACCGCTGAAGCCGTTCACATTCACAGCTGCAAAACCATTGTCGCCGTCTTCCTCCTGCAGCTCTTCCACCAGAGAGTTGTACCACTCCTGCAGCATCGCCTCGGAGCCGGCGGTGCCCACCAGCACGCCGTAGGCGGGGCCTACCTTAATCTCACTGATGGCGGTCTTAAAGTCTGCGATGGTGGCCTTTGCCGTCTTGTCAGCAAGCTCTTCCAGAGCGCCCTGGTACTCCTTCACGGCCATCTTTGCCCAATTGCGAAGGACATCATTGCCGCCTTCATTGTACATGGCAATGCTGTAAATGGAGGAAAGCGCCTCAAGCGTCTTACCGCTGCCGGCACCGGCACCGATGGCCACGCTGTGCACAGCCTTTACCTCCTCCGGCATGGATTCATAATCGCGGTCGCTCATCATGCCGGCATTGTGAATGCTGTCAAACAGAGCGGGCAGGTTCGTTACGGTGTAACAAACCTCAGTGTCGGCAGGCATTACTGCCAGAGCGGGCATAGCGGCAGCGCGCTGCTCCGCCGTGGCCTGCACCGTGGAAGGTGCGGAAAGGGTCGTGAATACCTCAGCCGGTTGCTGGGCATAAACGGGGGCTGCTACGGTGGCAGCCAT
Source organism: uncultured Akkermansia sp. (assembly GCA_904501955.1). Classification (GTDB taxonomy): domain Bacteria; phylum Verrucomicrobiota; class Verrucomicrobiia; order Verrucomicrobiales; family Akkermansiaceae; genus Akkermansia. Next base: position 13,714 of record CAJGCY010000032.1, read on the forward strand.
CAACATCAGGGTTGTACGAATGTTCATAACAGGCTTACTATACCAAACCTCGCGCGCGTGTAAAGCTGAAAGTTCACTTTTTTTAATAAATGTCACAAAAAAAGGAATGGGTGAGGCTGCCTCACCCATTCCTGAAATGAATCAATGTTGCAAACGGCGGTTTACTTCTCGCAGTAGCCACGGATGGCAGCGGCGATGCGGGCGGATACGTCCTCCGGCTCACCCTCCTCCGTCACGTCGATCTGTACCACCTTACCCTGAGCGCGGTAGTGCTCTACCACGGGTACGGTGAGGGTCTCGTAGTCCTTGCGGCGCTTGGCGAAAGCCTCGGGGTTGTCATCGGTGCGCACAATCATGGCGCCACCGCACTTCGGGCAAACCTCCTCACCGTTGCGGGTGGTCTCACCGCAAGCGGGGCAGGCCTTGCGCTTGAGCATGCGAGCCTCGATGAGCTCAGCAGCCACGTTCAGGTAAACAACGATGTCCACGCCGAGCCCCATGTTGCTCAGGTTGCCATCCAAGGTCTCGGCCTGAGCCACGGTGCGGGGATAGCCGTCGAGCAGGCAACCGCAGTCCTGGTTCTCACCCAGCCACTTGGCAACGATGCCGTTCACCACCTCATCCGGTACGAACATGGCGGCATCCATGTACTTCTTGGCCTCCAAGCCCAGCTCGGAACCCGCAGCAATCTCAGCGCGCAGCAGGGCGCCGGTGCTCAGCGGCTTCAGGCCGTAGGTCTCGGAGAGGAAGGAAGACTGTGTGCCCTTGCCGGAAGCGGGGGCGCCTACAAGTACGAATCGCTTGAGTGTTTTCATTGTCGTGTAAGATGTTTTTCCGCGTTTGTCCGCGGTGTCATGGCCTCATTATCCATCATTTCCGCAGAATTGCAAGCAAAAACGATTTTCTGATAACGGAAAGTGGTGTCATTCGCCGTAGCTGCGGCAGAATTCGCGGAGGTATGTGGAATGGTGGTAGTTGTCGCGGCGCATCTCAATGGCATCTTTCTTAAGCTTTTGCAGCATTTCTGCGTTGAGCCGTTTGACTCGTGCTGCCTCCTCCGGGTTCATCCTTTGCAGGTAGAGCAGGGCGCCCTCCGTGGCGCGCTGGAGCTGCAGCAGTGTGCAGTCCAGTGGGTAGTCATCGACATTGGGTCTGGTTTCAAGCATCTCCGTATCCATATCGGAGATAAGGTCGAATGTATCTTGCAGCCCCTGGGTGTACATGATGCCTGCGGTGAGCTTCAGGAACTCTCGCTGCCGAGCGTTCTCAGGGACCAAACCGTAGCCTGAAGTAATGGCCACCAGCACAGGGATGCGGGCATACTCATTTTCTTGGTATGCAAGAATGCGCTTGGCATAGTGAGCCGTGGCCTCTCGGCTGCGTTTTAAGCAATCCGCCAGGCGTTTAAGCTGTGCGCTCGGTACCTTGGCCAAGTCACTGCGCGTGATGCGCAGGCCGACCTCGTGCTCACGAAGCATCACGCCGTAAATGAGGACCGCCTGGCATGTTGCATCCCTGCGTAAGGGGTCAGTGGACAATTCCGCCATGAGTGATTCAATCTCTTGCGAGCATTGGACGAGCTCTTTATATTGGGCGATGGTTTCGGAGGCCGAGGCCGCCTCCGCCTGTTGGATGAGGGCGGCGGAGGCGGTGAGGGCGATGCCTGCTGCAAATAAAGCGTTAGTATTCATGGTAGGGAAAGCGGTTGGTTACTGGGCAAAGCGCTTGCAGAAGGTGCGGAGGTTGGCGGAGCCGTAGCAGTTGTAGCGCAGCAGCTCCTTGGCGCATGCCCGAATCTTGTTCAAATCATCCTGCACGAGCCGTGCTGCCCTCTGCGCCGCCTGCGGATTCAGCTTCTCGAGGTGCTCATAAATGATGCGAGCGCTGGTTTCCATCTTCAGAAGCGAGACGGCCACCTGGTCAGCGAAGCTTTCATCCACATTGCCGAGCATGTCGTACATAGTGGCAACGGCCTGGCAGAACATGGGTTCGCAGATGGCGACGAAGGCGGAGTTGTTATGGGGGGATTCGCCGGTCATGCTCAATTTTACGGCATAGGCGGCCAGCACCGGAATGCGGGCGGAGGTGTCTTTTTCGTATGAGGTGACGCGGCAGGCGTACAGATGGGCGGAGTCTTTGTTGTTTTTGAACTTTTGCATCGCGCTGCGCAGCTGCGCTTTCGGCAGGCGCAGGCGCACGCCTGGTCTAACGGATTGCTGCAGGTTATGAGCATAAATCAGGTCTGCTACGGCGGTAACGGCGTAAAAGTCCGCGTTGAGCTGGTGCGGGTCGCGGGCAAGCTGTGACATGCTGCCGGCTACGCTGTCCGCGTATGTTGCGGAAAGGTTTAAGTCGCTGAGTTTTTCTTCAAAGGTGGCGGCATCGGCATGCTGAACGATGGCGATGCCGGCTACGGCTGCGAATGCTGCGGTGGTGTAGGATGTAATGCTCATGATGTGTCTTGTTGTTGTATTGAAATTGGCGGGGCTCATGCCCTTGTTACTTATCCTGACGTTAGAAATGGGAGAAATGTTCACGGTTTTTTGTAAAAACTGTTAAAAAGTTGATGGTTGATGTGCTATTTATCGGGCAGATTGGAATCAACAAAAAAATGTTAACTTCGCTATTTGAAAAAACGCACATCGTTCTGATTTTTCCGGCGGACGTGGAATTTGCTTGCAAAGAGCAGGGGAATGTAGTTGAATAGTGGGCGTATGAAAATTATAGCCATTTCCGTGCTCGGAGCCATTGCTGCTGTTGCTCTCAGCGCATGCGGTGAGTGTAACTGTAACTCTTATAACAGGGATTATCTGAGGGATGTGCCCACCACTTCATCTCAGAGCTTTGATTGATGTATGTCATTTGAAATCAGAGAAAAGCCGGAGACGTTCGAGCGCGCGCTCGTCGTGGGGCTGGGCATGCCCGGTGAGTCCCGCCGTGAGCGCACCGCCCTGCTGGCGGAGTTGGAGGACTTGGTGAGCAACCTCGGCATCGGCATTGCGGAGGTGCGCTTGGAGTTCATTCGCGAGATGCAGGCCAAGTTCCTCTGCGGTATCGGTAAGGCTAAGGAAATCCGCGATTTGGCGCACGCCATCAAGGCGGATTGTGTGATTTTTGACAACCTGCTTGCCCCCTCGCAACAGCGCGAGTGGGAGGAGTTCCTAGAAACGCAGGAGCTCACCATCAACGGCACGACCGTGCAGCGCAAGTGGGAGGGTGAGCCCATCGTGGTCATGGACCGTGAGGAGATTATCCTCGACATCTTTGCGAAGCGCGCCCGCACTCGCGAGGCCGTGCTGCAGGTGGACCTCGCGCGCATGCAATACGCCTTGCCCCGCATGGCCGGCATGTGGAAGCACTTGGACCGCCAGCGCGGCGGCTCCGGTGGTGGCAAAGGCGGCGGCGCTGCAGCCCGTGGTGAGGGTGAAAAACAGATTGAGGTGGACCGCCGCTTGGCCCACGAGCGCATCGAAAACATCCGCGCGGAGCTGGAGGTGGTGCGCCGCCAGCGTGGCACCCAGCGCAAGGAGCGCAACCGCCAGGGCATACCCACCGCGGCCATTGTGGGCTACACGAATGCCGGCAAATCCTCTCTGTTGAATCTCATCACCGGCGCCGGTGTGCTCGCGCAAAACATCCTGTTCGCTACGCTGGATACCACCAGCCGCAAGATTGAGCTGCCGGACGGCCAGCCGCTGGTGCTCACGGACACCGTCGGCTTCATCCGCAACCTGCCGCACCGCTTGGTGGAGGCCTTCAAATCCACCCTTGAGGAGGCCACCTTGGCGGATTTCCTCATCCAAGTGGTGGATGCCAGCGACCGCGAGGCGCTGCGCCACTACGAGACCACCTGCGAGGTGCTCGCCGAGCTCGGCGCGGAGGATAAGCCCATGGTCGTCGTCTGGAACAAGATAGACCTCATCCCCGAGGATCAGCGTGACAGCCAGCTGGCTGCCCTGAGCGCCAAGGTGCAGTGCCCCAGCCTGTGCATGAGCGTGCCGGAAGCCCTGGGGACGGATGCCCTCATGCAGGCCTGCGTGGAGATGCTCTCACACCGCGTCACCACCGCCCGCTATCGCATTCCGCTGGCGGAGAGCCGCATCATCGCCATCATGCACCGCGATGGCAAGGTGCTCAGCACGGAGTATGAGGGCAATGACGCCTTGGTGGAGGCCATTTTGCCGCGCGAGTTTGCCGCACGTCTGGAGTCATACCTGATTTAAGGAGTATACATGCTCATGAAACGCAACTTATTACCGCTTTTTGTAGCAGCAGCTTTGCTGCCTGCTGCCTGCACCCCTACCGCGGAGGATTACCGCCGCATGGGTGATGAATGGGACGCCGCTACCAAGAACAGAAAGGTGAGCTACCGGTGGGAGGACTTCATCGCCTCCCCGAACTACCGCACCTCGCGCGACTACTGGCGCGGCAAGGCGCTGGAGCAATACAACCCCGCGAACTCATACGTGGTCATCTTGCTCAAGGAGCAGCGCGGCCGCCTCTACATCAACGGCCAAATCGCCATGGACTTCCCCGTGTGCACCGGCCGAGTCGGCGGTAGCGAGACCCCCCGCGGCACCTTCCGCATCTCGGAGAAAAAGCGAGAGCACCGCTCCTCCCGCTATGGCTGCTTTGTGGATGCGAATGACAACCTCGTGCGGGCGAATGTCACCTCCTCCCAGCGCCCGCCCGCAGGGGCTCACTTCAAGGGCTCCAAGATGGATTACTGGATGCGCTTCAACGGCGCCATCGGTCTGCACGTGGGCAACATCATCGAGCGTACCGGCCAGTCACACGGCTGCGTGCGCCTGCCGGAGGAGCCCAGTGCCATCCTCTTCTCGAAGCTGGAGGTAGGCTCCCGCGTTATTGTTAAGTAACTCACACGCTGTCGGTTATGATTTCGCGCTTGCAATCCTCTGCTGTCAACGGTATTGACGGCTACTGCGTGCAGGTAGAGGTGGATGCCCGCCCCGCGGCGGATGTCGGCCGCTTCTGCATCGTCGGCCTGCCGGATACCGCCGTGCGTGAGAGCGTGCAGCGCGTCACCTCCGCCCTGCGCAACAGCCATTTCTTCCTCCCCGGGGAGTCGCTTGTCACGGTGAACCTCGCCCCGGCGGACGTGAAAAAGCAGGGCGCCGGCTTCGACCTCCCCATCGCCATCGGCCTGCAAATTGCCCTGCAAGTCAACTTCACGCAAAAGGAAATCCCGCAGGAGTACCGCCGCCGTGTGCCCACCGGCTTGCATGAGTGGTGCCTCGTCGGTGAGCTTGCGCTGGATGGCGTGGTGCGTGGCGTGCGCGGTATCTTGCCCCAAGCCGTTGCCGCGCGTGATGCCGGGCTGAAGTACCTCATGGTCTCCACCGAGAACGCGGAGGAAGCCGCCGTGGTGGAGGGCTTGCAGGTGTATGCCGTGCAAACCTTGGCGGATGCTTGGGCGGTGCTGCTGGAGCGCGAGCACTTCTTGCCCGTGCAGCCTGCTGCGCCTGCGGACACCACGGACCACATACCGGACTTTGCAGACGTGAAGGGGCAGCCCTACGCCCGCCGCGCCATGGAGATTGCCGCCGCCGGCGGGCATAACCTGCTCATGAGCGGCAGCCCCGGCAGTGGCAAGAGCATGCTCGCCACGCGCCTGCCGGGCATTTTGCCCGCCCTCACGCAAGAGGAATCCCTCACCACCAGCAAAATTCACTCCGTCTGCGGCCTGCTGCCGGGGGGCAGGGGGCTGCTGCGCACGCGCCCCTTCCGCGCACCGCACCACACCATTTCCGACGTAGGGCTCATGGGCGGTGGCTCGAACATCACCCCCGGTGAGATCACCCTCGCCCACAACGGTGTGCTCTTTTTGGATGAGCTGCCGGAGTTCAACCGCCGCACGCTGGAGACGCTCCGCCAGCCGCTGGAGAGCGGCGTGGTCACCATCTCCCGCGCGTCCGGCAGCATGGATTTCCCTTGCTCCTTCATGCTGCTTGCTGCCATGAATCCGTGCCCCTGTGGCTACCTCGGTGACCCCCGCCGCGCCTGTCGCTGCAGCCCCGCGGATGTGCTGCGCTACCGCCGCAAGATTTCCGGCCCCCTGCTGGACCGCTTCGACATGCTCATCGAGGTGCCGCCGGTGGATCCCGCCAGCCTGCTGCGCAAGCCGGACGGCGAGAGCAGCGCCACCATTCGCGCCCGAGTGCTCGCCGCGCGCGAGCGCCAAACCGCCCGCTATGCCGGCACCGGCATCACCTGCAACGCCCGCCTCTCCGGCCGCATGCTGCGCCGCTACTGCCCCCTCAGCCAAGCCCAGCAAGACATGCTCCTCGGCGCGGTAGAGCAGTTCGCCCTCTCCGCCCGTGCCTTCGACCGCATCCTGCGCGTCGCCCGCACCATTGCCGACCTCGCCGGGCATGAGTTCCCCACGGATAACGACCTGTTCGAGGCTATCCAATTCCGCCAGTTCGAGAGCACCCTCCGCGTGTAAACGCCATTTTTGAGCCACGGGGTAGGTGATGATTTCGCGTGAGCGACAGCGAGCGTTCGCGCGCCGTGGCAGGCGCTTGCGCTCGCAATCCCCCCCTCAACTTCCGATTTATTGCGCCGCCGTGCGAATCCCCCGTCCGGCAGCTGTTTTGCCTCCCTCCGGGGCTCCCACTGTGCACGGGGGCTCCACCCGTTCAATATATGGCAGAAAAAGTGCCTCCTCGCACAAAATTAGACTTGCCAAAGCGGGGCAACAGGAGTAGTATTTTCGCCCATGAAAGCGCTCGTCAAAACCAAGGCCGATAAAGGGCTGGAACTGATGGAGGTGCCGATGCCTGAGGTCGGCCCCAATGACGTATTGATTAAGATTTGCAAAACCGCCATTTGCGGTACGGACTTGCACATCTGGAACTGGGACGCCTGGGCCCAGCAGACCATCCCCGTCGGCATGCACGTGGGCCATGAGTTCTGCGGTATCATCGAGCGCGTAGGCTCTGCCGTTACCGGCTTCAAGCCCGGTGATGTTGTCTCCGGTGAGGGTCACATCGTCTGCGGTCAGTGCCGCAACTGCCGCCGCGGCATGTTCCACCTCTGCCCGAACACCATGGGCGTGGGCGTGAACCGCCCCGGTTGCTTCGCAGAGTATCTTTCCATCCCCCAGTCCAACGTGATTCGCATTCACAAGGACATGCCCATGGAGATTGCCTCCATCCTCGACCCCCTCGGCAACGCCACCCACACCGCCCTCTCTTGGGATCTCGTGGGTGAGGACGTGCTCATCACCGGTGCAGGCCTCATCGGCTCCATGGCTGCCGCTGTCTGCAAAAAGGCCGGCGCCCGCACCGTCACCATCACCGACGTGAGCGACTACAAGCTCGGCCTTGCCAAGACCCTCGGCGCGGACCGCACGGTGAACGTCATCGGTGGTGACTCCATTGCCGCCGCCCGCGAGGATCTCGGCATTGATGAGGGCTTCGGCGTGTGCTTAGAGATGAGCGGCGCCCCCGCTTGCCTGAAGGACATCATTGCCCACTCCGCTTACGGTGCCAACATTTCCCTGCTCGGCATCCAGCCCGGCGGCTCCGGCATCGACTGGAACACCTTCGTGTGGAAGGGCCTCAAGATGAAGGGGATCTACGGCCGTGAGATGTACGCCACCTGGCAGAAGATGGACGCCATGCTCCGCTCCGGGCTCGATGTCTCCCCCATCATCACCCACCGCATGCACTACACCGATTTCGAGGAGGGCTTCAACGTCATGAACTCCGGCAAATCCGGCAAGGTTGTCCTCACCTGGGCGGAGTAATCCCCCACGTGCTTGCACCGCCAACAACGCTTTTCACAAAAAGCCCACCCCAAGCAGGGTGGGCTTTTTGTGTGGGGTGGTTTGTGTTTCAAATAGCTCGATAAATCGGAAGTTGGCGAGCGAAGCGAGCGGAATTTGAAGCCCCGATAGGGGCGAAAGACAGTAGCCGGTGGTGGAGTCGCGCAGCGACGAAACCACCGGTAGGCTTCCCCCTAATATTCGAGCCCGGAGCGTTGGAGCGATAGCGACAGCGCGGAGGCCGA
>CAJGCY010000033.1 GCA_904501955.1 uncultured Akkermansia sp.
GAAGCGGAGCTCCGAGCCGGGGTGGCGCGTGTTTTGTTTGTGCGTTAATATCCAATTGATAATGCGATGTTATAAGACGAATTAATGCATACGCGATTTCTTCGCACTTACGTGCTCCGGGAAGGTTATGCCACCCGCATACCGTTTCGGCAAGCCTCAACGGTTCGCGGGTTCGGATTTGTTTTTTACCCATTTCCTAGGGCTTACGCCCTAGGCTAAGTTAGGTCACCCGCTGACGCGGGTTCAGAATTCCGCTCGCCTGCGGCTCGCAAACTAATCGCCAACTTCCGATTTTTCGCTTCGTTTGAAAACCACTGAAAACTTCAACCGAGTTTTTCTAAATAAAGAGCGTCCGCGCTTTAGGCTTGACAGCAGGCTGCAGCGGGAGTATGTTGCAAGGCAGATATGCCGAGTGATGCAAAGCTGCAGCAGCTGGAGAAGCGCAATATCGTACCGCTGCTGCTTAGTTATTCCCTGCCTGCCATTGTGGGCATGGCTGCAATGTCCATTTACAACATCGTGGGCGCAATATACGTGGGGCAATGGTGCGGAGCCTATGCCGTGACGGCCATGGCGCTCATCTTCCCGGTCATTAACCTGATGGTGGCAGTGGGCACGCTGGTGGGCTTGGGCAGTGCAGCGAGTGCCTCTATAGCGCTGGGGCAAGGCAAGCGCCGCCGCGCGCAGAACATACTCGGGCATTGTTTGGTGCTGAGTTTTCTGAGCAGTGTGGTAGTGGGGTGGCTGCCCCTGCCGTGGATAGACGATATCATGCTCGCGTTCGGGGCGGATGAGAACACGCTGCAGCCCTCATGTGATTATATGCTGGTGCTGATGCTGTGGTTCCCCTTCAACTCGGTCTTTTTGGGTTTGAACCACATGATGCGCGCCAGCGGTTACCCGCAGAAGGCGATGGTGAGCTTGCTCATCTCCATGGTAGTGAATATCGTGATAGCGCCGCTGTTTATCTACACCTTTGACTGGGGGATAGCCGGTGCAGGCTTGGCCACGGCTGCTGCTCAAACCGTGGGCTTGGTGTGGGTATTGGCACACTTTTGGCGTAAGGACGTGGTGCTGCGATTCACTAGCGGCATTTACGCGCTGAACTGGCCGCTCACCAAGCGCATTTGCTCCATCGGCATGCCACCCTGCCTGCTCAACATCGTAGGCTGCGTGATTGTGCTGGTGTTCAACCAGCTCTTCATCGCGTACGATGGGCAGATGGGCGTGGGCGCCTACGGCGTGGTGAACCGCGTGATTTTCTTCTTCGTGATGATTGTGGCGGGCATCACCCAAGGCATGCAGCCCATAGCGGGCTACAACCTCGGGCTCGGGCGCTACTGCCGCGTGCGCAAAGTGTTGCTGGTGGCCATGGTGTTTGCCACCATCGTCACCACGCTGGGCACCGTGCTGGTGCAGGTGCTGCCGCGTGAAATTGCAGCCATGTTTGTGAAAGAGAGTGACTCGAACGCCTCGCAAATCATCCACCTCGCCTCGTACGGCCTCACGGTGGTGAGCCTCATCTTCCCCTTCGTGGGCTCGCAGATTGTCATCAGTAACTTCTTCCAAGCCATCGGTCGCCCCGTCATGAGCATCTTCCTGACGCTCACGCGCCAGCTCTTCTTCCTCATCCCCTGTCTCATCGTCCTGCCCATGTGGTATGGTGAGCCGGGTATCTGGTACTCGCAGGTCGTGGCGGATGCTCTGGCCGTCCTCATGGGCTTCACCGTCATCAGCCTCTTCTTGGGCAAGGTATTCCCCAAAAAGAGCGTTTGCTTTACCAACGAATAATCGCTCACGCTATGCAACGCACCATCCTCACCATTGCCACCGGCAACAAACACAAAGCTCAAGAAATCGCCGCCATTCTCCCCCCGCATTTCGAGGTCCGCACCTTGGCGGACCATCCGCAGGTACCGGAGGTGGAGGAAACCGGCACCACCTTTGCCGAGAATGCCGCGCTGAAAGCCTGCGGTGTCTCCGCTGCGTTGCCCGGCCTGGTGCTGGCGGATGACTCCGGCCTGTGTGTGGATGCCCTGGGCGGTGCGCCCGGCGTCATCTCCGCCCGCTACGCCGGACAACACGGTAATGATGCTGCCAACAACGCCAAACTGCTGGCGGACCTCGCAGCGCTGCCGGCGGACACTGCCCCGCACACCGCTCGCTTCATGTGCGCCATGTGCCTGGCGGAGGGCGGGCACGTGCTGGCGGAGTTCGTGGGCAAGGTGGAGGGCTGCATCACCCCCACACCGGCGGGTTGCGGCGGCTTCGGCTATGATCCTCTCTTTGTCCCGCAGGGATACCCCTGCACCATGGCGGAGCTGCCCGCGGAGGAGAAAAACCGCATCTCCCACCGAGCGGATGCCCTGCAGCAGTTTATCGCTTACCTGAACCGCGCGCAATGACCCACGGCACCACAGCCCCGGCTCCGGTGGTGGTATCCATCTCACGGCAAGAGCTGCGCTGCGGTGAGCTCTGCTTCCGCGTGTCCACCGGGGCGAACGGCGTGGGCACGGAGGAGGGCAGTGGCAAGACCCCGCTCGGCCGCTTCCGCATACACAGCAGGCACGGCGAGAACGCCCCGCTGCTCACCGTGTTCCGCGGCAGGTTGCCCGTGGGGCTCTACCCGCAGGCCGCCCGCGGGCAAGATGCCATCCTTACGCGCATTCTCACCCTCGATGGGCTGGAACCCGCCAATGCCAACACACGCGCGCGCTACATATACCTGCACGCCACCCCGGAGGTAGAGCTGCTCGGCACCCCCGCCTCCCACGGCTGCATCCGCCTCTCCCCGCAGGATATGCTCACCCTCTTCTCCGCCTGCCCCATCGGCACCGAGGTGCGGATTGAGCGCTGAACTAAGGTCCATGCGACTCTCCGCTAAATCGGAAGTTGGCGGGGTGATTGTAGGATAATTTGCGAGCGTCAGCGAGCCTTATTCGGAGCCCCGTGAAGCGGGGCGAAAGTACAATAGCCCAAGGCAAGCCGGGTAGCGGCGCAGCCTTGGGTATGGAGAAAAAAGCAAATGGAGTCCGACGAAGCGGAGCTGAGGAGGCCGACAGCAGGATTGCCCCATCCATTGTCCGCAAATCATTGGCACCCATCCAAATAAAAAGAGCGCCCGTCCCGGCTCGGAGCGTCGCTTCGCTCCCGGCTTCGCGTCTCGCTGCGCTCGCTTTCTACGCCGTGGCTCGCCGGTCCTCGCCTTTGTCTGTCGGCCTACGCTCCGTCGCTGACGCTCCGTCGCTCCGGGCTCAATTTCATTTTTTTACGCTACCCAAGGTTACGCTGCTGACGCAGCTCCACCTTGGGCTATTACACTTTCGCCCCGCGTGGCGGGGCTTTGAATTCCGCTCGCTGGCGCTCGCAAACTGTTCTTCAACTTCCGATTTATCGAGCAGTTTGCAATCAACTGAAAACTTAAATAGAGCGTGCGGAAGAAAAGCGCACTCGCAAGCTTACACTTGCGAGTGCGTCAATGGGGGGGGGATATCAGGCGGCGTTCCAATTACAAAAGCTTTGTAACATTGAGCTCGTGAAGTTTGTTGATGGTAATCCTATACTTTTCTTTTTCGATTACCTGACTGGCCGCATCCTTCCCGTACATAATCACGGTTATCTCGGAATCTGCCGTAACGCGATGCCCGAACTGCATAGCTCCCAGCTCATCAGAATCCCCCGGTTTCAATGTTCTGGTTGCTTTATACTCTCTCCTCTCTCCGGAACGGCTGAGCACGGCATCTATCACAACCGTTTCTTTTTTATTGTTATTTTTCACTATCAGCACAGACCCGCCCAAAGCAGCCTCGCGTGCGCGGAATGACAATTGGTCACCATCATTACCACCTTCGCAGGCGCTGAAGGCAAATAGGCAAACAAAGGAGAGAATCAATAGATACAATTTATTCATACAACGAGAACATGTGTTGGTTATCTCAGAACTCGTACGTATGAGTCTCACCGGTGGCTTCAATGGTCACCGTAATCAGGCATCCTTCCGTGATGCGTTGCTTCAACTCGAGAGCTCCAATCTCCTTCATGCCGTTACGAGGTACACTTACAGTAATCTGCTTAGTTTTGCCATTTAACTGATTTTCATAATTGACCGTGCACATTACAGAGCGATCGGACGTGTTAGTAAGTTGCAAAACCAAGCCACCACCCAACTGAACGGATTTACGAACAGTTGCTTTGAGTACATCGGTGTCTTTAGGAGTAGTAATTTCACTTGCGGGGGTGTCAGAAGCCTGAGAGGAAGCCTTCTTCTTCTCTTCAGCCTTCTTTTTGGCATATTCGGCACCCTTCTTTGCCAAATCAGCCCAACCGGCTTCTGCGGGTTGAATAGAGAGAAGGAGCCCAAAAGCTGCCAGCGTAGCGACAATCGTTGTTTTCATGGTTTTGGTAATTAGATTAGTTCTTATCCACAAAAGCACTTTACCCTTGCGGAACAACGCTAGAGTACAGCATTCGGAATGCTGTAGCATAGTATTAACACGCGTAACGTTGAATATCAAGAAGATTAATCTTGAAAGGCCGGGGCTCGGAAAGGAAATTTTTCTTTCCTTCTCGCTCTTGTAACCCTCGACGTGTAAAGATTTTTTGAATAAAATATCATTTTTTCGCTTGACTCAGCATTCCGAATGCTGAATGAAAAATCCATAACATGCACAAAGAAACATGCTCAAATCAAGCGGACTTTCCCATTACGGAAAGAGATGCCATGCGTCTCGTTCTGGAATTATGGGAAGAGCTGGGAGAAACCATGGAAACAGCCGGCAAGGCAGAAGTCATGCGACGCCTGAGAAAAGTGATGCTGGCAGGCATCAAAACGGTTAAATCGGAAGAAAGTACCGTTACACTGCGTGTAGCTGCTTGGGCAAGCGTGGAGGCCCGCAAAGAACGGAGAAAAACTACGTTGCGAGATTTACGTTATTTCGTAAACAAACTATTGAAGATTGACGGCGTGGCAGAGCGCCCCCTGAGAAGCATAAACAGCAAAGAATGCCGTGAACTGTTGCGCATGGCATTCCCCAACAGTAAACACAGTTACTGTAAGGGGCGAACCATTCTTCACAGTATCTTTGCATATGGGCAACGTCAAGAATGGTGTGAGCATAATCCTGTGAGCAAAATCGAAGTACCGAAAATTCAGGAAAAAGAAATCATCCCCTTGTCGCAACCTCAAATAGATAAATTGGAAGCAGTTGCAGCCAAGCCGGAATATGCTGACATGCAACTTCCCTTGCAATTGATGTTATACTGTGGAATAAGACCGGCAGAAGTATGTAGGTTATTACCGAACGATATCAATTGGGAAGAACAGGAAATCATCATCCGTTCACGTTGTTCCAAGACGGGTGGGGGACGCATTATACCGCTCAGATGCATTACAAAACCACGCGTAAAGCACTCATCTGTAGCACCGAGAAATTGGATTCACAAATGGAAAGCATTGCGCCAAGCAGCCGGGTTCGATACATGGCAGCCGGATGTACTGCGGCATACCTTTGCGAGCTATCACGCTGCGCACTTTCGCAATATACACCAACTGCAACTGGAAATGGGGCACCGCGACGTAACGTTGCTACGAACGCGGTATGTTGTGCCGGTCAGCCGTAAAGAGGCAGCTGCTTTCTGGAAAAGATAGGTATGCTGCTTCAGTGCCACCACAACTCACTCTCCCCCCCCCCCTAACGCAAGAAGCGCCTCACTGCTGTGAGGCGCTTCTCAGTAGGGCTACAGGGACTCGAACCCCGAATAGCGGTGCCAGAAACCGATGTGTTGCCAATTACACCATAGCCCTGTGTTACTTGGAACGCGGGAAGTATACTACCGCAGGGCTCTCATGTCAAGCCATTTTTCAGATTATTTTCATTTTTTTGCATAAAAAGGGCAATACTGCGCGAATTTCGGCACAAAAAAGTGGCGCAAGCATGTAACTTGCGCCACTTTTTTGAAAATATCAACGTGAATTCTGCGTTCAGTTGGAGGAGTGATACTCCTGCAGGGTGCGGACACCGGCCACCTTGTTCATGTTGTGCAGGATGGCGGCGGAGCAGGCCTTGGCAGAGGAGAGGTCCGTGGCGTAGGATACCTTGTTGTTGACGGTAGCGGCACGGATGGCCACCTCATCCTCACGGGCATCGTGAGAGCCGGGGGTATTAACCACGAAGACGATGTCACCGTTCTTAATGCGGTCCACAATGTTGGGGCGGCGGCCCTCCAGCACCTTGTAAGCGCGCTCGCACTCGATGCCGTTCTGCAGCAGATAAATCATCGTGCCCTTGGTGGCGCAGATGTCGAAGCCGGCTGCCGCAATCTCTTGCGCAATGGGGAGCACGTGCTCCTTATCGCGGTCATTCACGGAGATGAACACCAAGCCCTTATCCGGCAGCGGGTTGAAGGCGGAAATCTGGCTCTTCATGTAGGCGAGGTCGGGGTCCGTGTCGATGCCCATCACCTCACCGGTGGAGTGCATCTCCGGGCCGAGCACCACGTCGATGCCGGGGAAGCGGTTCCAGGGGAACACGGCCTCCTTGATGGTGTAGTAGGGGGGCACCACCTCCTTGGTGAAGCCGAGTTCTGCGAGCTTCATGCCACTCATCACCTTGGCAGCCAGCTTAGCCAGCGGCACGCCGATGGACTTGGACACGAAGGGAACCGTACGGGAAGCGCGGGGGTTCACCTCAATGACGTAGAGCTGCTCATCCTTGATGGCGAATTGGCAGTTCATGAGGCCCTTCACATTCAGCTTGGCAGCAAGCTCCTTGGCAGCGCGCATCATCTCAGCGTGCATGGCATCGCTCACCTTGTTGGGCGGAATCATACAAGCGGAGTCACCGGAGTGAATGCCGGCGGGCTCTACGTGCTGCATGATGGCACCCACCACGCTCATCTCGCCGTCGGCAATCACGTCGACGTCGATTTCGAGCGCATTCTGCAAGAAGCGGTCGACGAGCACCGGGCGCTCCGGGGAGGCATCCACAGCCTCGCGCATGTAGGTGCGCAGCTCCGTCTCATCGTACACAATCATCATGGCGCGGCCGCCCAGCACGAAGGAGGGGCGTACCAGCACCGGGAAGCCGATGCGATTTGCCACGGCCACGGCCTCCTCCTCATTGGTGGCGGTACCGGCCTCAGCCTGGCGCAGGCCGATTTCGTCCAGCAGGGCGGAGAAGTACTTGCGGTCCTCAGCCAGCTCGATGCTGCGCGGGCTGGTGCCGATGATGGGCACACCGCGCTCCGCAAGGGCGGCAGCGAGGTTCAGCGGGGTCTGACCACCGAACTGCACAATCACGCCGCAGGGCTGCTCTACATCGCAAATGTTGAGCACGTCCTCGAGAGTGAGCGGCTCGAAGTAGAGCTTGTCGGAGGTGTCATAGTCCGTGGAAACGGTCTCAGGGTTGGAGTTGACCATGATGGTCTCATAGCCGAGCTCCTTGAGGGCAAAGGAAGCGTGCACGCAGCAGTAGTCGAACTCAATACCCTGGCCGATGCGGTTCGGGCCACCGCCGAGAATCATAATCTTCTTGCGGTCGCTGATGCGAGCTTCATTCTGCAAGCCGTAGGTGGAGTAGTAGTAGGGGTTGCGGGCTACGAACTCACCGCCGCAGGTATCCACCAAGTGGTAGGTGGGCACTATGCCGGCAGCCTTGCGCGCAGCGCGCACCTCATCCTCAGAGCAACCGCGGGCCAAAGCAATCTGGCGGTCGGAGAAACCGAGCTTCTTGGCCTTCAGCAGGTCGAGCTCTGCCAGCTTCATGCCGGCCTCTGCCAGCTCCTGCAGCTGGTCAATGAACCAGGGGTCAATCTGGGTAAGGTCGTGAATCTCCTCAGCGGTGAAGCCGTTCACAAAAGCCGTCTGAATCCAGAAGATGCGGTCGGCATTCGGTACGGAAAGCTTGGCGGAAATCTCTTGGCGGGTGGGGTTCACGGGGTCCTTGGCATCAAAGCCCCAGCCCCAGCGGCCGGTCTCCAGAGAGCGCAGCGCCTTCTGCAGGGACTCCTTGAAGGTGGTGCCGATGCTCATCACCTCACCCACGCTCTTCATGGCGGTGGTCAGGCGCTCATCCGCCTTCTTGAACTTCTCGAAGGTGAAGCGCGGTACCTTGCACACCACGTAGTCAATCGTCGGCTCGAAGGAGGCGGGCGTGCTGTGCGTAATGTCGTTCAGCAGCTCATCCAGCGTGTAACCCACGGCCAGCTTGGCGGAGAACTTGGCAATCGGGAAGCCCGTTGCCTTAGAGGCCAGAGCGGAGGAACGGCTCACGCGGGGGTTCATCTCAATCACCACCTGGCGGCCGGTGCGCGGGCAGATGGCGAACTGAATGTTACTGCCACCGCTCTTCACGCCGATTTCACGGATGATGGCGAAGGAAGCCTCCTTCAGGATGGCGTACTCGCGGGCGTTGAGGGTCATGGCCGGAGCCACGGTGATGGAGTCACCGGTGTGCACGCCCATGGGGTCGATGTTCTCAATGGAGCAGATGGTGATGCAGTTATCCTTGCTGTCACGCATGACCTCCATCTCGATTTCCTTCCAACCCAGCAGGGACTCTTCGATGAGCACCTCATGCACGGGGGAAAGATCCAGACCACGCAGTACGATTTCTTCAAACTCTGTCTTGTTGTAAGCAATACCGCCACCTGTACCACCGAGGGTGAATGCCGGGCGGATAATCATCGGGTAATTGCCGATGACGTTCTTAGCGATGTCCCATGCCTCAGCCATGTTGTGCGCCACACCGGAGGCGGGTACGTCCAAACCGATCTTCAGCATCGCGTCCTTGAAGCGCTGGCGGTCCTCACCCTTGTCGATGGCGTCGGCATCTGCACCGATCACGCGCACGCCGTACTTCTCCAGTATGCCCTGGCGGTGCAGCTCCATGGCTGCGTTCAATGCCGTCTGACCACCTAAGGTCGGCAAAAGAGCGTCCGGTTTCTCGCGAGCAATGATTTTCTCAATGTACTCGGGCGTCAGCGGTTCAATGTAGGTGCGCGGTGCCGTCTCCGGGTCCGTCATAATCGTGGCGGGGTTGGAGTTGACAAGCACTACCTCATAGCCCTCCTCCTTCAACGTTTTACAAGCCTGGGTACCGGAGTAATCAAACTCACACCCTTGCCCGATGATGATGGGGCCGGAACCGATGACCAATATCTTCTTGATAGACGTGTCTTTAGGCATGGTACAGTGTAAACTTGCAGATATATGCCATATATCCACCCAAAATGCAAGCCTTATTTACAAAAAATTGCTAACAGCCCGATAATTCGGAAGTTGAAGGGGTGATTGCGAGCCGCAGGCGAGCGGAATTCGCAGCCCCGCAACACGGGGCGACGGACGTTAGGCAGGGGTGGAGCGGCGAAGCCGCGGAACCCCTGTTAGGGTAAGAAATTTAATGGAACCCAGGGAACCTGTGGTGACATATAATGGCGAGGACCGTAGCGAAGCGGCCAGCCACGGCGTAGCAAGCGAGCGCAGCGAGACGCGAAGACGGGAGCTCCGAGCCGTTGTGGGCGCGTGTTTTTTGTGTTTGCGGCATTTTGAAACAATACCGTATTCCGAGCCACGCTTTATGCCACCCCTCCGGGGTTCGCATTTATTTTTTTGGGGGGCGGTTCCCGGGGTTCCGCCCCTTACGGGGCTCCACCGCGGGCTATTATATGGCGCCCCTCCGGGGCTCCGAATTAGGCTCCCGTCTTCGCTGCTGCGTAGCTACGCCGAGGCAGGCGCTGGCGCTTGCAAATTATCCAACAAACTCCCTCTCCGCCTTCCGATTTGCCTGCTGAGGCACAAAAAAAGCGGGCAGGGGCCCGCTTGGATGGAAAGGCAGGTGTTGCCCCGGTGCGTTGTCCGCATCAATTATCCGGGAACATGTCGCGCAGGTCGTTGTAGCGCAGGGAGGGCGGGGTGTCCAAATCATCCTCATCAGCGGAGGTGTTCGGGCGGCGGCGCAGGGATACCTTGTATTGGGAGGGGCCACCGCTGTGCTCATCCACCTCGGAGAAGAGGCTGCGGGCGCGAGCCACGTGCTCCTCATCGCTCATGGAGGCACGCGGAGCGGTGGCGGCTTGGGGCATCAGCTCACCCTGTTGCAGGGTGGCATCGCGGGCGGTCTCTTCCTCCTCCTCGGGGTAAAAATCCTCCGGATCGGGGGTGATGGGCAGCTCGTCCTCCTCAGCGTCATCATCGCTGAAGATGTCTTCCTGCGTGTCCTCATGGGTGGCTTGCTCCTGCGTGTCAGCTGCGGGGGCTTCCGGCTGTTCATCGTCCTCCTGCGTGCCGGGCTGCGTGGGCGCAGCCTCCTCTTCCTCCACCTCTTCCGCCGGTGCTGCGGGGGCAGGGGTGGGCTGCTCAGTGGTGGTGGCGGGGGCTTCCGGCGCAATGCGCTCGGGGAGCACGGGCTTTTCGAGGGAGGCTTTGAACTCCGCGGAGTTGATGGAGGCGATGATGGTCACGCGAATCTCGTCCCCGAGGTGGGGCTTGACGGTGGTGCCGAAGAAGATGTCCACATCCTCATCCGCCAGCATCTCGCGCACGGTCTCCATGGCGACGCGGATTTCATGCAGCGACATGCTCTCACCGCCGGCAATGTGCACAATGACGGTGCGGGCGTAGTTGATGGCGTTGTGGTAGGAAATGAGGGGGGAATCCAGCGCGGCCTTGGCGGCTTTCTCCGCGCGGTGGGGGCCGTAGCCCTTGCCGGAGCCGAAGAGGCAGCGGCTGTCGTTGTTGTCGAGCGCGGTGGCAAGCTCATCCAGCCCGAGGTTGATGAGGCCGGGGGAGGAGGCGAGCATGGGCACGGAGGCCGTGGCCTGAGCCAGCACGCGGTCCACCTCCTCAAACACGGCGCGCGCGCCGCTGCGGTTGCGGAACAGGTCCTCCATGTAGTCGTTCTCGAAGCAGTACAGGATGTCGGAGAGGCAGGCGACCTTCTCGAGCGCAATTTCTGCCTGCGCGCGGCGGCGCTTACCCTCAAAGCTGAAGGGCATGAGCAGCACTGATACCAAGAATACGCCTTTCTCGCGAGCCATCTGCGCCAGCACCGGGGCAGCGCCGGAACCCGTGCCACCGCCCAAGCCGGCCACCATGACCAGCAGGCGGGTGTTCTCGAGCATGGCGTTGAGCTCCTCCGCGCTCTCCTCCGCAGCGTTGCGGCCTACCTCCGGGTCGCCACCGGAGCCGAGTCCGTGGTTCAGCCCGCCACCCAGTTGGATGAATCGCACGTTGCTCCCGCGCCCGCGGCCGATGCGCTCATCCAGCGACATGGTGTAGAGGTGCACGTTGTCCGCACTGGAGCCGCCGAAGCACTGCAAGATGTTGGCGCCCGCCCCGCCGATGCCGACGATGGCGATACCGTTCTCTTTTTGGGGGATGGTTTGGTAAGGAAGCATGGCTGCGTTGAAAAGGGTGGGGGGTAAAAGCTTTATCTGCGCCCGCGGAACAGGTTGAGAATGCGCTTGAGCAAGCTGGGCGGTGCGGTGCGCATGGCCTCATCATCATAGCGCTGGGCAAAGCGAATCAGGCCGATGGCCGTGCAGTAGCGCGGGTCCGCCAGGTAGGAGTACTCCGCACCCGTGCCCGGGGGCATGGGCTGCTTCACCGGCACGCGGAAGATGTACTGCGCCAGGCTGTCCAGCCCGCGCATCAAGCTGGTGCCGCCGGAGAGGTACACCGTCATGCCGCTGCGCTTCATCACCTCCGGGGGGATGTTGTCGCGCACGCGCAGCAGGATGTCCGCCAAGCGGTCGCGGATGATGCGGTTGAGCTCGCCGCGGGGGATGGAAACATCATGCATGCCGAGCTCGCTCTTGTACTGAGCCATGGAGCGGTCCTTCACATCGCCGAAGGCGTTACCCTCCGTGCACTTGAGCACCTCCGCCGCCTTGTTGGTGACGCGCTGCTCGCTGAGCTCCACGATGTCTTTGTTGATGGTGTTGCCACCGGCGGGAATGCAGCCACTGGCCACAATATCACCCCCGCTGTAGCAAATGTAGTCCGCCGTGCCGCCGCCGATGTCGATGAGCAGCGCGCCGCTCTCCTTCTGCTGGCGGGTGAGCACCATCTGCGCCGTTGCCAGCGGGGCAAATACCAAATCCTCCACCTCCAGCGGTACCTGGCGCGCGCAGAGCAGGGAGTTCTGCAAGCGCGTGCGGATGCCGTGCATCACGTGGCAGTTCACATCCAGCGTGCGGCCGGTAAGCCCTACCGGGTGGCGTGAGGCCTCACGGTTATCGATGGAGAAGTTGCCCAGCTCGCGGTTGATGACGAAGCGGTCGGAGGCGATTTCTATCTTCTCCGCCTTCTCGCGGGCGAGGTTCACGTGCTCCTCTTCGATGATGTCCTCATCATCCGGCAGGCGGTATGAGCCCTGGCAGTTCTCACCGTAAATGTGCTCGCCGGTGACGGAGAGGAAGACGTTGAGGATGTCCACATCCGCGTGGTCTTGGGCAATTTGCCAAGCATCACACAGGCACTGGCGTGCCATGCCTTGGTCTGCAATTTCGCCCTTGCGTATGCCTGCGCTGGGGACTTCTCCGATGCCGATGATGGCGGCGGTGGCATCCGGGCGGATTTCACCGACGACCATGCAGGTTTTGGAGGTGCCTATTTCAAGACCTACGAGGATTTTAGACTGAGCCATAACTGAGAGATGTCTGTGCGGAAAAGATTAATAATGGATTACCGGGGGCTTGTGTTCACTGCGTAGTATAGCAGATTTTCTCGGCGCGTGCGCGGTAAATGCGCGTCATATTTCATTTAACGTGCACCGGCGCATTTTGCCGGGTCCGGCATGAACTTGGGCTGCAGCGACAGCATCTTGTCACTGTAGCGCTCCGACGGGTAGAAGAGGAAGCCCGGCTTGCGGTTGCGTACCTCATACCCCGTGAGGCGGAAGAGCGGCAGCACCTGGTTGGTGTTCGGTTCATAGGCCTCCTCCGTGGTCAGGGTGCCACGGATGATGTATTCCACATTGTGGTCTTTGCCGTAGGTGGCGTTGGCCAGCGGCTCTTCCGGGCCGCGGTCCGGCTGGCGGCATTGGGATTCATCCATGATGACGAGTTTGGCGGTGCGCCAGCTCTTGCCGGGCTCGCGCACGTAGCCCCAGAAGCGGGTGTAGGGGATGTAGTAGCGGCGGCCGATGTAGTAGTTACCCGGCTCTTCCTGCGCAATTTCCGCCTCGCGCTTGGCGATGGCCTCGCAGTCTGTGCGCAGGGTGTTGCACTGGCAGAGCGCCAAGCAGGCGCCGGTGAAAAGGATGAGCTTTTTGAACATGTGCGGTGTCTTTCTACTTTTTTAAGGTGTTACGGCTGGCTTACTTGGTCTCCTGCTTGTCATTCGCGGCGTCTGCCTGCTTGTTGACGATGCTCTCGTACGCGGCGCGGCTCTGTTTCTTGCGGCGGGCGGCGGATATCTTGCTGAAGATGATGAGCAGCAGCAAGGCTACTACGGCTACGAGGATGATGTCTACCACCAAGGCGGACAACCCCGCCCCGGCCAGCAGGCCGCGCACCGGCCCGGAAATAGCCTCCGGCAAGAAGCCCTTTTGCTCCTTTGCAGCGGGGGTGCTGCCGCCATCTGTTGCGGCAAAGTCCTCATCCTCATCACCGAAGGCGTCCGCGCTGTCCTCCGTCTCTACGCCCTCCAGCTCTTGGTCTTTGGGCGTGGTGGCATCCGCCGCAGCGGTGGGTTTGGCGGGTTTGGTGCTGTCTTTGCCCGTTGCGGTGGAGGCGATGGGGGCTGCAGGCTTGGCATTGCGGCGTGCTTGCTCCGCCGCGGTAATGGCGGAGATGTCAATGCCGCTGCCGGAGCTGCCCATGGCGGTGTAGTTGCCTCCCTCGCGTGCCTCACTGAGGGCTAAGCGGTCTTTGGTGGGCTTTTTGGCGAAAATGAGCACACGGCCGCATTTTTTCTTATTTTTGCTGCTGGGTTGGGCGAAGGCCCAGCCCTTGGCGGTCTTTGTGCCCAGGCAGCCTTTCAGGCCGAGCGCTGCGAGCCCTTTGTTGACCTTGCGCAGCTTGGTTTTGCTGTCCGCCCCCGTCAGGGTGGAGATATCTTTGCGGGCGGAGTCCAAGCTAACGGGTGTTTTGTACTCCACAATCACGCAGATGAGGTTACCCTTGCTCAGGTTGAAGTCGATGTGCACGGTTTTGTCCTTCAGCTTCCAGCTGCGGCGCACGGACGCGTCCTCCATCACCGTGAAGTCGTAATCCTTGCTCAATTTATTGTCCGCCTCATTGCGGGTCAGCGGCAGGGTGATGTCCTCCAGCTCCAAGGCGTGGCTCATGCCGATGATGCTCAGCGCCATCAGGCTCAGCAGGCGAATCAGTGCGTGAATCTTGTTCATGTGTGCGTTCTTTCGGTTAAAATATCCGGCTCAGCTACGTGTGCCTGCCCTTTTATAACATACTGCGCCCTATCCCTCAAGCAGCAATTTGCTCCATTTGCCCAAAAATGTCACTTTCTGCCCCATCGCGCTTCCCTCAAGTGGCGCTCCGACTCAACAAAAGGGGCTTCTAATTAGTCTCTACTGCTCGATAAATCGGAAGTTGAAGGGGTGATTGCGAGCGTTAGCGAGCGGAATTCAGAGCCCCGAAGGGGCGCCATAAAATAGCCCGGCGGTGGAGCGGCGAAGCCGCGGAACCCCGGGTAGCGTAAAAAAAAGAAAATTGAGCCCGGAGCGACGGAGCGAAGCGACGCAGCGTAGGCCGACATATAAATGGCGAGGACCGTAGCGAAGCGAAGCTCCGAGCCGTTGTGGGCGCGTGTTTTTTGTGTTTGCGGCATTTTGAAACAATACCGTATTCCGAGCCACGCTTTATGCCACCCCTCCGGGGTTCGCATTTGTTTTTGTGGCCTTTTCCCGGGGTTTGGGGCTTCGAGTCTTCGCTTTCTACGCCCTCACAGGCCGCCCCTTGCGGGGCTCCACCGCGGGCTATTATATGGCGCCCCTCCGGGGCTCAAATTTAGGCTCGCCTGCGGCTCGCAAAATTCCCCCATCATCACTCCTCCAACTTCCGATTTATTGTGCAAAAAGCGCTTCCGGAAGAAACTTTCTCGCGCGCGTTCATTTTCTGCTTGCGTTGGAGGGCATAAGTTGCTAAATTAGCTGGGTAATCAAATAAAGTTTTATGAAATATACGTCATTATTAGTGGCCGCAGTGGCTATGCTGGCAGTGTGTGGTGAGGCGGATGCTCAGTCCTCGCGTCGCGGTAATAAGGGGACTGCCCCCCAACAGCAGCAGGATGAAGCGGAGGCCAAATCCGGTGTGCGTTTCGTGATTTGCTCCGCCTCCAATGCCCGCATCAAGAGCCCCCTCTGGTACAAAGTCAGCAAAGATAAGTCCGCCACGGTGGCTATCTCCGCCCGTACCGCCACCCCCCGCGTGAAGCCCATCAATAACGCCGTAACTTTCTATGAGTCTGACCCCATCCCCCCTGCGGATGAGGAGGAGGCCAAAAAGTGGCAGGAGCCCAAGGTGGTGTTCACCGTCAGCACGAAGGATGCCCCCTCCAAGGCGTTCTGCATCGTAAAACCCAAGGATGATGGCAAGGTGGAGACCATCTTGCTGGATGAAAAAGACTTCCCGAAGAACGGCGTGCACCTGATTAACCTTTCCACCAAGAAGGTGAAGATTGCCACCTCTGAGAAGGGGGATTTCTCCGATGAGAAGGTGAAGGTGCTCAAGGGCGGCATCCTGAGCAGCGTCACGGATGATAACAAGTGGAGCCTCTCCGGCGTGGAGCACGGCGCCCAGCTGGCTTTCGCCATCTCTTATGAGGGCGTCAAAAAAGAGCGCAAGAAGGATAAGAAGGGCAAAACCGTGAAGGATGAAAAGGGTAAGCCCGTGATGCAGGAGGTGAAGGCGGAGGTGCTGCTGCGCCGCTCCAAGTTTGCGGTGTCCGGCAATCAATCCCAAATCTCCGTGCTGGTGGATGACCCCGCCTCGAACGGCGTCAAGATGCTGAGCATCCAGCTCTCTGAGTAATGCTCTTCGCCTACCTGTTCTTCAAGATTACTACGATATAACAGAGCCATGCCGTCTGATAAATTGTCCGAAGGCGCTATTGCAGAGCGCATCGCCCGCATTGGTGATCAGTTTGCCATCAACGGTGAGTTCTTGTACGGTGAAGAGCTGTGCAACGGCCACATCAACACCACCTACCGCGCGTGCTACCGCACGGAGGATGGTTCCGTGGAGCGTTACATCTTACAGCGCATCAACGACTACGTGTTCAAGGACCCCGTCATGGTCATGAAAAACGTGGAGAAGGTGACGCGCCACATCAGCTGGAAGGTGCTGCGCCGCCGCAAAAATGCCGCCGGCCAAACCCTCACGCTGTACCCCGCTCGCGGTGGCCGCAGCTACATCTTGCTGCCCGAGGAGGGCGGCATGTGGCGCTGCTACAACAACATTGAGGGTACGCACACCTATGACGTGGTGGAGAACACCCGCCAAGCCTACCAAGCCGGCTTCGCCTTCGGCTCCTTCCAGGACCTCATCTCCGACATGAACCCGGAGGATTTGCGGGAGTCCATCCCGGACTTTCACAACACCCCCAAGCGCTACGAGGCCCTGCAGGCCAGTGTGCAGGCGGATGTCATGGGCCGCGTGGCGAACTGTACGGCAGAGCTCGCCCTGCTCAATGAGTGGGCGCCCATGCTCAGCCGCTTGGTGGACATGCAGCGCTCCGGCGAGTTGCCCACCCGCATCACCCACAATGACACCAAGATTAACAACGTCATGCTGGATGAGGATACGGACAGCGCCGTCTGCGTGATTGACTTGGACACCGTCATGCCCGGCCTCTCCCTCTATGACTTCGGTGACATGGTGCGCACCGCCACCTGCACCGCCAGTGAGGATGAGGAGGACCTGAGCAAGGTAACCATGCAGATGCCCTTCTTCGAGTCCTTGGCGGAGGGGTACTTGGATGCCGCCCACGGTTTCCTCACCCAGAATGAGGTGGACCAGCTCGCCTTCTCCGGCTGGCTGATTACCACGGAAATCGGCATCCGATTCCTCACGGATTATCTGGATGGCGACAAGTACTTCCGCGTGGAGAAGCCGGAGCACAACCTCATCCGCGCGCGCAACCAGTTCGCCCTGGCACGCAGCATACACGCTGCCCTGCCGCGCATGGAGCGCTACATCCGCAAGCTGCTCAAATCATACAAGCGTAAGTAAGTACGTATGCGCCCCCGCTTCCGGAAGATGCTGTCAGTGGCTTGCGCCGCATTGCTGCCCTGTGGCAGTGCTGTGTGCGCAGCACCGGCTGCACTCCCCGGGGGTGAGTACAGTCTCGGCGCGCCCGCTGCAGAGCAAACGGACAGCACCGCCATCAACATCCGCGCGCTGCACGCCTCACTGCCGGGCAGTGAGTTGGTGGATGCCGGCTTGCTCGTTTTCTCCCTGAGCGGTTACGAGGTGTTCGTGCTGGCGGATGAGCATGAGGCCGTGCGCTTCATGCTGGTGCGCAGCCTGAAGCCGGATGCCAAGCCCCGCAAAAAAGACCCCACCCTGAAAGACGTTTGCCAACAACTGCGCGACTGCTTTGACAAGCCCGAGTGCAGGTGGGCGGAGGTGCTGCGTGATGATGAGGCCAAGGTGGCGCTGGTGTGCTACGCCCCGCTGCGTGCCTCGGAGCACGCCTTGGGTAAGGACCGCGTGGCTGCCATTCCCGCGCTCATGCAGGCCCACTCCGTCAGGGGGGAGAAACTCCGCCTCACCCTCACTCCCGGCTATAGCCTTGCCTTCCTCGTGCAAAAGGAAGGCGTGCTCTTCAGCCTCGCGCTCGACCTCTCCCAACCCACGGTGGAGTATGCCGAGCTGCGCTGTGTGGACCTCAGCAAGAAAGACCGCGACACCAAGTACACCGAGGTGGCCGCTACGCTCTGGCCCGGCCTCAGCTTCTCCGGCAAAAAAGGCAGCGTAGGCGGTAAGGTGGAGTACAAAATACTGGGGGAGGGCGATGGCTTCTTGATGGCGCGCAAAGATACCTTCTTCGTCTTCGCGTCGGAGGAGCTCGTGCGCCGCGCTGCCGCCAAAGGGGTGAATGCGAAAAAATACGGCTTCGAGCGCGAAGAGACGGGGGAGCACGCCGTCACCTTACCCGCCCCGGATGAGGTGGACTGGACCGCTCTGACCCTCTCTACCGGGCTTGAAGATGTCTTCTCCGAAGAGGACACCCCGGAGGAGGAAACTCCCGAGGAAGATACCCCGGAGGAGGATACCCCCACCCCGGCGGACGACGCAGCCCAAGACGAGCCACAGCAAGACCCCACCCCGGCGGAAGACGCCCCGCCACAGCAGCCCGCCCCCGCCGCTGCGGAGCCCTACACGCCTGAGGCCGCACGCCGCGCCTTCATTGAGCAGCTGCGCAATTTGTAAACAGCGCCCCGCGGTGATGCCCAATTCCGCATGAACGCGCCGTGCAAATGGAGAATCTCCCTACTAATGACGTGCACGGACACAAAAAGGGCTCCTTGGGTGTTGAAACGCCCGGCATGTTATGCTATACTACCCGCGTAAAAACATGAAACACACCACCACAGAGACCAGCGGCACCGTGCCCACCAGCCCCACCTTGGTGTTCCCCAACCGTGTGGATACCGCCGTGCTGCAGGCCTTGGAGCAAGCCTTGGGCGGGCGTGACCGCGTAGCGTGGATGGTGGATAACTCCCTGCGCCCCTCGCAGGAAATCATGCAATACCTCACGGATACCCGTGCTGCGGGCTTCATGACCGCCATCGAACGCACCGGGGCGGAGGCCGCCGTGGAGCAGGTGCGCCGCTTTGTGGAGGGCGGGCGCCATGTCGTCTTCTTGTGTGGCAGCCCCGGGCAGCAACCCGGCAACTTTGTGGATGTGCCCGGCAAGCTCCTTCACTTTGCGGATGACTCCACCTTGGCTGCCCTGCCGGTCTGCGTCAGCATGTTCAACAACACCATGGAGCAGGGCATCACCGGCCAAGCACCGTACCGCCACCTGCGCCTGCGCTTCATGCCCCTGCAAGCCCCCGGCGCAGCCTTGGGCGCACGCGTGCGCGGCGCGTGGATGGAGGGCATGGCAGATGCCCTGGCAGAGCACCCCCTGCTGCAGCAGGCGGACGTGGCGAATGCCCTGCTGGACAGCCTACTGCAGCACCCGAACGCCCTGATTATAGACGGCGTGAACGACAGCCAGCTCAGCTACAGGCGCCTGCTGGTCTTTGCCATCATGTTCTGCCGCTACCTGCGCAAGCACGTGGCAGGCCGGCGCCTCGGCATCATTCTGCCCCCGGGCAAGCTCTCCATCATTGCGAACGTAGCCTGCCTGTTTGCCGGCATCTCCCCGGTGAACATCAACTACACCGCCACGCCGGAGGAGTTCCGCCACCACGTCGCCCTCGCCGGTGTAGACCGCTTCATCACGGAGGATCGCTTCATCCACAAACAGCAGCAATTCTCTTGGCCCAGCCAGCGTGACCTCATCTACATTGAGCGCGTGCTCACCGAGCTCAGCGGCCGCTCCTCCCGCATCTGGAAGCTCGTGGTGCGCTGGGCGGGCAAAAAGTTCATCGCCGCGCGCCTGGGTATGCAGGCTGCGCAGCCCACGGCGGAGGCCATGCTCTTCTACACGGATGCCTCCGGCACCGACTCCAAGGGCGTACCCATGAGCCACCGCATGCTCATGGCTGCTGCCCTGCAAATATGCAGCCGCATGCCGCTTGAGCCCGGGCAGCGCGTGCTCTCCGCCTCACCCATGTACCGCGCGGAGAACGCCTTGGCCGGCATGGTGCTGCCCCTGCTGCTCGGCAAAGACATTGTCACCTATCCCACGCCGAACGCCGGCAAGCGCATCGGCGAGCTCGTGCACAACTACGGCGCAGCCCTGGCACTCACCTCACCCAAGAACGCCGCCGCCTGGGTGGCGAACGGTGTGAAAGACCAGTACACCGGCATGCGCTACCTGCTCGTCTCCGCCAAGCGCATGCCTGAGGACCTCACCCGCCAAGCGCAGCAAAAGCTCGGCCTTCACCTGTGTGAGAGCTACAGCATGGCGGAAGCCGCCGCCCCCATCACCGTCTCCACCGCAGCTGCTGCCACCGGCAACGGCACCGCGTGGGTGCTCCCCTCATCCGCCCCCGGCAGCGTGGGCGTCCCCTTGCCCGGCGCTGCCGTGCGCATCATGGATTTGGAGCAAAAAGACCGCGTCCTGCCACTCACCCAGCCCGGCGTCATCTGGCTGCGTGGCCCCGGCATGCTGCAGCACTACCTGCATGAGCCCGCTGCCGCACAGGCCGGTGGCCAGTGGTTCTGCACCGGTGATGTAGGCGTGTTCGATGCGGATGGCCTGCTGCACATACGCGGCAGCATGCACCGCTTCAGCAAGATAGAGGGCGAGCTCGTGCCCCATGAGCGCGCAGAGCACGTGCTTTGCCGCCTGCTGGGCGTGGACCCGTTGGATGAAATCCGCCGCCTCGCCCTCATCGGCGTGCCCTCCCCCAACGGCAGGGGCGAAATCCTCGTCCTGCTCTCCACCGTGCACAAAACCGTCAACCCGCACGATGTCATCACCCTGCGCTACGGCATGCTCAACGAGCGCTACCCCGCCGTCTGGGCGCCCAACCGCATCTTGGCCGTCCCCTCCATCCCCACCCTCTCCAACGGTAAGTTGGACTACGACTTCTGCCGTCGCGGTGCATGCCGCATGTTAGGTATCAAATGCTAACCACACCCCACCACCACCGCCGTGCCGGACTCCGCCCCAGTTCTCCCCCTCTCACAAGCACCTGTGCAAGGCTGTTTTTTGGATGACATCCTGAACCGCTTTGCCAACGTGCCTTACTCCACCCTCCCTGCCTCCGAAACAGAGGAGCCCGCACCGTGCCCCGCCCCCAAAGAGCTGCCGGAGGGCCACATCCTCAACGGCTACCGCCTCCGCCGCTGTGTGGGTTCCGGCGGCTTCGGTGTCACCTACCTCGCGGATGATGAGCTGCTGCGCCGCCGCGTCGTCATCAAAGAGCACTTCCCCCACAACATCTGCGAGCGCCGCGCAGGCTCCCTCAACGTCGAGCTGCAAGACCCCTCCGCCGCCTCCACCCTCGAGTGGGCGCGCAGCAACTTCTTGCGCGAGGCTCACCTCCTCTCCCGCCTCGACCACCACAACATCGTCAAAATATTCACCTTCTTCGAGGCCCACAACACCCTCTACTACGTCACGGAGTATGTGGACGGCCAGAGCCTCGGCGACTTCGCCCAAGCTCACTACCACCACAAAACCCGCATCTCCCAAGATGAGCTCTACGGCCTCATGGTCCGCATGCTCGATGCCCTCGATTACCTCCACTCCCTCCGCATCCTTCACCTCGACATCAAGCCGGACAACATCCTCCTCAACCGCAGCGGCCGTCCCGTGCTCATCGACTTCGGCGCCGCTCACGAGAGCTTCGGCGACCAAGGCGGCGGCGTGGTGGAAACCGTCGGCTACAGCCCCCCTGAGCAAAGCGGCGCCACGGGCGACCTCGGCCCCTGGTCTGACATCTACGCCTTCGGCGCCACCCTCTGCTACCTCCTCACCGGCAAAGCGCCCGACTCCGGCCGCCAGCGCTTGCTCTACGACAGCCTGGAGCCCCTCGCCTCATCCCCCTTGCTCTGCTCCTTCTACAACCACGAGCTCCTCTCAAGCATCGACCGCGCCCTCTCCCCCTCCATCGAAGGCCGCTACCGCTCCGTCGC
>CAJGCY010000034.1 GCA_904501955.1 uncultured Akkermansia sp.
AAGCATCGCATTCTGTCGGCCTCCACTCTGTCGCTATCGCTCCGTCGCTCCGGGCTCGAATATTAGGGGGGGAGCCTACCGGTGGTTTCGTCGCTGCGCGACTCCACCACCGGCTACTGTCTTTCGCCCCTATCGGGGCTTCAAATTCCGCTCGCCTACGGCTCGCAAACTGTTCTTCAAATTCCGATTTATCGAGCGGGGGCAACCGTGCTAGGCGAAATCAGCCTGTTTTTCGTGTAGGGCAACACGCAGGGCGTCACGCATACTCGCGCACTCCATACTATGCAGGTATGCCTCATAGAGTGGGGCGGGTGCCAGGCGGAAAGCATCCACCCGGCTGCGGGGGAAGAGCGGCATCGTCACCCCGGCAAAATGCTGTACGGCTACCCCCGCAGGAGCCGAAGTTGATTGAGGCATCAGGAAGGCATTGTACGCCTTTTCCGGCGACGGGCGAGAGGGTATTTTCTCCAGCGCATTGGGGCTGAGAATCGCTTGGCGGTACAGGAATTGCTTGGTGACATCGCCCACGCCGGGGAGGCCGGCCCAGCAAGCGTTTTCGCCATTGCGGTAGGGCATGTAATATTTGGCATCCAGCACGTAGGCGCTATCCCCCTCCAAAAAGAGCATATCCAGTTTGAGGGATTGCACGGCCGCGGGCTCCGCTTTACCGCCATCGGCGTTCACCTCCCACAGCGGCGGGCTGATGAGGAACAGCTCCTTCACATCCTTGCCGAGGGTGCAGCGGCACACATCTTCCCACACTTGGTTAAAGCAATTGCTGCCGAAGGTGTAAGTCGCATCATTCAGAGTGGACTCATAGCAGCAATCTTTCAGATAATCAAGCAGCAAGTGCAAAATACGGCGCCTGCGCGAGTCAAACTGATTCCCGAGCTCACCCTCCACACTGTGAATGAGGTACGCCGTATCACCCAGCCTTTCCACAGCTTCCTCCGCGGCATCCACCATGGGCAAGTTAAGCAGCTGCACCAAGCCGAACTGCTGCAAGCGGTGGCAGCACTCCTTCACCACCACGCGGTGCAAGCGGGTGATGAAGTGGTCCTCCGCATCCACCAAACGGCGGTTCACCGTGTCCATGTAAATGGGGGCATCATCTTGCAAATGCGGGGTTGTGGTGTGTATGGTGCGCTCCCACATGATTCTACCGCCCCCATTCAGGCGAACCAGGTACTCATCATCCCGGTACTCACCGTTTTCCGCGTAATCCATCACAATGCTGACCAGCAAGGCCAAGTAGCTGGGCGTTTGGTGCTTGCGTGGGGCATCCGTCAGCTCTTTTTCGTACTTGCTCTTGTACTTTTGAATCACCCGCAGCAACAATGACAGCGTGGCCACCCACTCCGCCGGTGATTCTTCATCCGGCGCCACCCTGCACGGGTGCTCCAGCGCCGCATCATCCGCATACTTGGGCAGCACATACACCAAATGCCCATGGTGGCACAGCAAGCCCACGTAGGCAAAGGCATAATCTCCCCTGCCCGCTATATATTCACCGGCAGCATCCTCCGCGCCGGCCTCCGTGGCGGTATCGGCTGCATTTTTGCAGCGGATAATGTTGTCGCGCAGCAACTCATTGAGCACGTGCTGAAATTCGGCAGCATTCGAGCAGCCGAACAAGTGGCGCATTTGCTCATGCGTGCAGGCTTGGCGCTCCCTCACCCACGTGAGGGAGCGTAAATGTGGCGATGGCTTCAAACAGCTCATTCCTGAGTCACTTCAGATGTAGAATTCGCTGTCTCCACCCCGAATACATCGCGAAGAATGGAGGCTGCGTTCAACGTATTCTCTCCGCACAGTGCGCAAACTTCCGAATAGCGCTTGCCTTGAGCCTTAGCTCGGAACACCTGGTCGCGTTTGTGCTTGGCGGCATCCTCAAACAGGTACATGATGACCTTATTCTTAAACGCAGCCAAGAAATCCGCAGCACTGCAATTCAATTCATTCGGGCTCATGAAGAAGGGGCCCATCTGCTTATCTTCATTCACGCCTGCCTCCTGCAAGAGCATGTTAATGTTCTCGCGCAGGCTGTGCCAAGCGTCGGCATGCGTACCAGACACCTTTTCCCGCCCCTCATCAATGCCTTGGTACTCAAAGTTCCAACGGCGCTTGAAGGCGGTATCCATGGGGTACACACCTTGGTCCGCACTGTTCATGGTTGCCCAAATGTACAGATTGGCAGGTATCTGCAGTTTATCAATATCCACAATCTTCGAATGCTCTTTCAATGCCTTCTTCAAATGGTCTTTCAGCTCCTCAGACGGGCTGATGCCATACTCACTTGCTCCGTCCGCATTACGATCCAACAGTTGGAACACATCACCGAACACGGCAGCCACGCGAGCACGGTTGATTTCCTCAATCACCAGCAGATAATCCTGCTCCGGGTGAGCCAAAGCTTCTTTCAAAATGCGGATGAACGGACCGGGGACAAAGCGATACTTAATGCGCTCCGCTTCGCCCTCACCCTCCATCTTCGGCTTGTAGGAGCCTACGAAATCAAAGTAGCTGTACTCCGGGTGGAAAGTCACGCGCTCCACATTCTCAGGCTTGAAAAACTCCTCCGCCTGCTGTTTCAGCACATAGCTCTTACCCGTACCCGGCGCACCGAACAATATGCGATTGCGGGAGTAGGGAATGGAAAGCGATTTCTGGTTGGACGTTTTTTTATTGCTCATTGTAGATGTTTTTGAAGGAGTTATTCCCTGCCATACTTGTTCATAGTATTGTTCTCTCTTTTCTCGCGGAAGTTTCAGAAACAATTCTGTAAAATCTGCATTTTCACTGAGGCTACCATTGTTCGTAATTTGGTTAAATATATCATTCGCTGTTGAGTTAATTAATTTTTCGTCGCTGTTGCACTCTAACAAGGATTCTCGCAGAGACTTCACGATGAGCTTATCGGGGTCATCATTGTTATCTCTCATTTTTTTATATTTTTCTATGAGCTCCGTCATGCGACTACACATCGCTTTGATGATTTCAATACACTTATTTTTAGCCTGACGAACTTCTTCTTCATCTTCTATATTATTTATCTTGTACAGCTTACAAACTATTCTCCTATTAAAATGTCTTCCGTGACCGTTAATTTTTTCACAAGCTATTATTGAATCTTTCTTCTTGAGCGTGTGGAATAAAAAACGATGTAATGATATTTTATATTCAGCTATAGGTTGTTCTTTTTGCGTAAGCTCATGCAATAACTGACTGTATATTAATACATAATATGCTTGCTTATCATCTAATGGTGATTCTTCCCAAACAGAACACTGCTTTAAAAAAGGAGGGAATTCATGAGTGTTTAATATCTCGTCATCAATTTTTACAACGGCAGATATACCGATAGATACCGGGGTTGTTTCGTTTGGTGTCAGTTGGTAGTCGATATAGTTAGTACTTTCATTAAGTAAAAACTTCTCTATGACCTTTACGTTCCCACTTCGAGGCAGCACATCTGTGTTTTCTACAATTGCAGTCTTTAGAAGCTGAAGCAAATCATTGGCATTCATCGAATTCGATTCTAATATTTTTCGATTGATTGTCAAGTTAAAAATGTCATAAATTCAGCCTTTAACGGCAGAAAGAAGCCGGAGTTCAGTGACCGTTTTTGAAGTAATACAGCTCGTTCCCTCTGCCGCAAGAGAACGAGCTGATGAAAGAAAGCTCCGGTAGAGATGTCAGATACCGAACTCGAGGAGTTTTTCCCAGACCATATCGACGGTGATTTTCTCGATGGTGTCAGGGGAGATGAGGTTGACAGACTTGGGGCCACGGAGGGCGCCGCAAGCGGTACGTTTGTCATAAATGCCGATAGTGGGCTGGCAAGAGAACGCAGCCATGTGCGAGGGGCCGGTATCATTACCCACAATGGCGAGGGCGCGCACGCACAAATCCGGGATATCCAAGAGGGAGGTTTTATTGAGCATGCTGACGGCTTTGTCACTAGAGGCGCAAATGGCGGACACCTCCGCCTCCTCCGCCTTGGTGCCGATGACCACGGAAGAGATGCCACGCTCCGCAAGCCGCTGAGCGAGCTGAGAATAATAAGCGATAGGCCAGCGCTTGTACGGATGGTTCGGGGAACAACCGGGGATGAGCAGCACGAACTTCTGCGGCAATTCATGGAAGTGCTTATTCTCACCGTGCAGGAAGCGGAGGTCCGTGGTCTTCGGCGTAAACTCAAACTTTTCTTTTGTCACAGAGCCGAATTTGGAAGAAACACGGCGGAGCTCCTGTTTGCTCAGGTTCACCCACTCGTAAGGAGCTTTGGAAAAGAGCTTAATCATACGGAAGTATTTTTTATCCGTACGGCTGACGCACTGCAAGTCATAAATGCGGTCAAAGCGCGCATTCGTAACAGAGCTCAACAGCTTCCACTGGGCGCGGAGATTGAAGTAAGAAACACGATTATCAATGATGTAATCCGAGAACATGCCCATCTGCTTTGCCATGGAGAGGAAAGCGGAGTTGGTCATCAGCGTGAACTCTGCATCGGGGTGCATGCGTTTGATTTCCATCATGTTACCGATGGCAATCACGAAGTCACCCAAGGCACCCAGTTTGATAATCAGAATCTTCTTTTGGCTCATATCGAAAAAAAATCGGTTAAAGTTCGGCAATCAGCTCACGCGGATCCGCCACCACGGCTGTTGCTAAGGGGCTTTCCGCATCAGTACTCAGTAGATAGTTACGCCCTACACCGGCGCGGTGCCCGGCCTCCACATCGCGAGGCTTATCCCCCAGCGAGGCGGAGGCAGTCATGTCAATGCCCCAGCGCGCAGCGGCTCGTAGGAACAGCCCGGGCGAGGGTTTGCGGTCCTCATGCTTGAGGTAGGGGCAGTGCAGCACATCCAAGATGGGGATACCCTGCTCCGCAAAGGAGTTGCGCAGGAAGTGCGTAAACACTGCATAATCCGCCTCCGTAAAATACCCGCGCTCTATACCTGACTGGTTGGTAATAATGACCAGCTCATACCCGGCAGCAACAGCAGCCCGGCAAAGCTCCACGATGCCGGGCACCCACTCAAAATCCTTCGTTCGATAAACGTAATGTTTATCGATGTTGATGGTACCGTCACGGTCAAGGAAGAGGACGCGGCGCTTAGGCATACATTGCTTTTTCCACCATTTCGCAGACGAGGTGCCCGCAGGTGATGTGGAGCTCCTGAATATGATTGGTCACCCCGGCGGGCACAGCCAAGCAGAGGTCAGCCTGCTGCTGCATTTTGCCGCCACCGCAACCGGTGAAAGCTACCGTAGTGATGCCCATGCTGCGCGCTTGCTCGAATGCGAGCAGCACGTTGCGGCTGTTGCCACTGGTGGACAGGCCGATGAGCACATCCCCCTCCTGCCCCAAGCCCTCCACCTGGCGGCGGAAGACATCATCATACCCGTAATCATTGCCGATGGCGGTGAGGATGGAGGTATCCACCGTGAGCGCGATGGAGTTCAAGGCCTTGCGCTCCATCTTGTAGCGCCCCACGAACTCTGCAGCCAAGTGCTGAGAATCCGCAGCGGAGCCGCCATTGCCACAGAACATCACCTTGCGCCCGGCCTTGAGCGCCTTCGCACAGGCATCAGCAATGGCCAACAGCACATCTGCCTGTTCAGCCATGGCGCACATGGAATCCGCAACGCCCTTCAACTCATTTTTAATCCACTCGCTGTTCATGGCGCATCAGTTGTTGATTTTGTTGACAATGGAAGTAGTAGAGAAACCATCTACGCGGGGGAGCTCCACGGCTTTACCGCCGTAGGATTCCACCAGCTGCCCCTCCGGCCAACGCTCCAGCGGGTAGCCCTCTTTGGCGATGACATCCGGGCGCAACTGCTCGATAAGCGGCAGTGCTGTATCGTCCTCGAAAATAACGACATAGTTAACAGGCTTGAGCGCTGCAACCATGGCGGAGCGCGCCTGCTCATTGTTAACGGGGCGGGTCGGGCCTTTGAGGCGACGCACGGAGGCATCACTATTGAGGCCGACAAAGAGCACATCGCACAGGTCACGAGCGCGCTCGAAGGAGCTGAGGTGCCCGGGGTGCAGAATATCGAAGCAACCGTTCGTGAAGCCGATGATGAGCCCCTGTGCGCGCAAATCCTCAGCCAAGGCTTTGGCTGCCTCTACGCTGAGCACAGGCGTATTTTCCTTATGCTCAAGTTTATTCTTAAGCTCTTCACAAGTAACGCAAGCCGTACCGAACTTACCGACCACAATACCGGAGGCGGCATTGGCAATCTTCATAGCTTGCTTCATGGAAACACCCGTGGCCAGAGCCGCACCGAGCACAGCCAGCGAGGTATCACCGGCGCCGGAGACATCGAACACCTCCTTCGCCTCCGTGGGAATCCACTTGTAGCTTTCCGCCTCATTACCGGGGATGTAGAGCATACCGTACTCACTGAGCGTAACCAGCAGGTTCTCCACACCGTATTTCTTGCACACGGCACGCCCCGCAGCCACGGCCTTATCCGCAAAGTCAGGCTCGGCGGGGTCGAAGCTCTGCCCTGTCACGCCCTCAAACTCCTTGCGATTGGGTTTCACGAGTGTCGCTCCGCGGTAAATGGTATAATCCGTGGTCTTCGGGTCCACAATGACGGGGCAACCGGCTTTCTTGCTCAGCGCAATGACCGCGGGCGTAAAACGCTCATCGAACAAGCCTTTGCCGTAGTCGGACAGCAGCACCATGTTCACCCCGGACAAACGCTCCTCCACTCGGCGGAGCATGGCATCCTGCAGTTCGGCTGGCATCCGCAGCGGCATTTCGCGATCCACTCGCAGCAAATGCTGACGCCCGGACACATAACGAGTCTTCACCGAGGTGCAATAACCGGGCAGCTCCAGCAGCAAATCCTGCTCCGCCCCCAGCTCGCGCAGGTACTCGCGCAGGGAGGCGCCATCGGCATCCATACCCACCACGCCCACAAAAGACGTCTTGCAGCCCAAGCTGCGCAGGTTGGCAACCACATTACCCGCACCGCCCAGCATGCAGCGGTTGCGCTGCTCAAGCAACACAGGCACAGGCGCCTCCGGCGACAAGCGATTGGTCTTGCCGTAAACAAAAATATCCAGCATGATGTCTCCCACACACATCACGTGCATGTCAGGAAACGCATCCACATAAGAGTATAAATTCGTCATCATTGTTGCAATGGCAGAAATCCGTTAGCAGCTAACTCGTACTTTTGCCTTATACTCTACTACATTTCCCCTGCTGCGTCAACTGTAAACTTGCACAGGAAAAATCAGATTCAGAAAAAAAAGCTCGCCAATACGGGGCGTTGTGCTATACTTCTTCACGAATAGCACAACACTTTTCGACATTAACGTTATGATTATCGTCACCGGAGGAGCCGGATTCATCGGCTCATGCATCGTAGCCGCCCTGCAAGAGGCCGGCAAGAAGGATATTGTTGTCGTGGACTACCTCGGCACGGATGAAAAGTGGAAGAACATCGCCAAGCGCGAGCTCGCAGCCTGCGTGCACCCGGATGATTTGGACGCGTTCCTCGCAGCCCACGGTCATCAGGTGCAATCCGTCATCCACATGGGAGCTATCTCCTCCACCACGGAGACGGATGCCGACCTCATCAACCGCAGCAATTTCACTCTCAGCTCCAAGCTGTGGGACTTCTGCACCGCGCAAAAATGCCCGTTCATCTATGCCTCCTCCGCAGCCACTTACGGCGATGGTGAGCTGGGATTCTCCGACGACGACTCGCAGGAGCACCTCAACGCCCTGCGCCCGCTGAACTGCTACGGCTGGAGCAAGGCCGTGTTCGACCGCAAGGTAGCCCGCGAGCGCGATGAGAATCGCCCCACGCCCCCGCAGTACGCCGGGCTCAAGTTCTTCAACGTCTACGGGCCCAATGAGTACCACAAGGGCTCCATGAAGAGCGTGATTGCTCACATTTTCCCCATTGCCAAGGCCAATGAAGAGGTGCTGCTCTTCAAGAGCTATCACCCGGACTATGCGGACGGGCAGCAGCTGCGCGATTTCGTGTGGGTGGGTGACATCGTGAACGTCATCATGTGGTTGCTGGAGCACCCGGAGGTGAGCGGCATCTTCAACATCGGCGCGGGTGAGGCTCGTTCTTTCTATGACTTGGCAGCAGCCACGTTCCACGCGCTCGGGCTTGAGCCCAAAATCGGCTACAAAGAAATGCCCGAATCCCTGCGCCCCAAGTACCAGTATTACACCAAGGCAGATATCTCCAAACTCCGCGCAGCAGGCTACACCCGCCCCATGACTCAGCTGGAGGAAGGCGTGCGCCTTTACGTGCAGAACTACCTCAACGCCCCCGATCCTTACATGTAAGGGGCTGCACGTACAAACGGCATTTTTTCACATCCGCGGGCTAACCACCCGCGGATTTTTTTGATATTTTTTTTGCGCTGCTCGATAAATCGGAATTTGAAGAACAGGTTGCGAGCGTCAGCGCCTGCCACGACGTAGCTGCGCAGCAGCGAAGACGGGAGCCTAAATTTGAGCCCCGGAGGGGCGCTATAAAATAGCCCGGCGGTGGAGCCCCGCAAGGGGCGGAACCCCGGGAAAAGGCCACAAAAACAAATGCGAACCCCGGAGGGGTGGCATAAAGCGTGGCGCAAAAATTCCGCATTGTTTCAAAATGCCGCAAACACCAAAAACACGCGCCCACAACGGCTCGGAGCTCCGGTCCTCGCCATTATATGTCGGCCTACGCTGCGTCGCTTCGCTCCGTCGCTCCGGGCTCAATTTTATTTTTTTACGCTACCCGGGGTTCCGCCCCTGACGGGGCTCCACCGCCGGGCTATTGTATGGCGCCCCTGCCGGGGCTCTGAATTCCGCTCGCCTGCGGCTCGCAAAATTTTCCCACCATCACCCCTTCATCTTCCGATTTACCGCCCTGCTTGCTCACGGGCGGAGGCTTTCGGCAAAGCGGATGAATGACTCATCCAGAATGGCGCAGGCGCGCTCCACGCCGAAGAATTCGCCCACCTCCGTCACTTTATTTTGGAGGGTTTTGTAGGTACGGAAGAAGTTCTGAATCTCCTGCAGGTAATGCGGGGGGAGGTCCTCCAGCTTATTGATGTGGTCATAGCGGGGGTCGCCCACATTCACCGCCAGTATTTTGACATCGGGCTCACCGCAATCAATCATATCCATACCGCCGATGATGCGGCAATCCACATAGCAACCGGGGAATGTAGGGGCGGAGGTGAAGACCAGAATATCCAGCGGGTCACCATCCAAATAGCGGGTGTGCTCAATGAATCCGTACTCCGCCGGGTAATATACGGAGGAATACAGCACGCGGTCCAGCTTAATGCGCCCCGTGCGTTCATCCACCTCATACTTATTGCGGCTTCCCATGGGAATTTCAATTCTGGCTTCTACTACTCTCATGATTACACCATGCTAACAGCCCGTGCGCGAGGCGTCAAGAAAAATCCTCATTTTCACACCACTCCGGCGAGATATGAGCGCGTTTTTTTAGTTGTTGGGTATCATCGCAAATGAGCCCCTCCCTCGAAAGGGAGAGGCTCAGGTTCTCTCTCTCAACTATGACTGAATGAATTAACGACGGTGCCTTTTGGGCGCGTGACCGTGATGGTGGTGGTGAGGAGGAGGCGCCGGCTTATGCTTTTTCGGCTTCGCGTGGTGATGATGCGCGGCCGGGCAGCAATGCACACAAACCAAGTGCGGCACACCGCGGTCATACACGACACGGCAATGAGGACAACGAGGCTTCACCAAGCGGTGGCGAGGTGGGGGAGGAGGCGGAGGAACGCAATGGTCATGCTCCACCACAACGGGTGCAACTACCTGCACCACTACCTTAGCATCAGCCTGCGGGGCAGCTACTGCTGCCAAGCCGGCTACTGCCACTACCATTTGTAATATGTACTTTTTCATAATCTTTCAGAGGGGGATTTTTCGCCCTTTCACATCATGTGACACCGCTAACAGGCATTTTGTTCAAATAAAATAATATTTTTCTCATCAAAACTTGTAATTTTCCATAACACACCATAAATAGAGAGTATGCCACAAGAAAAACGCGAGGGGCGCACTTTGAACCTTGACGCGAGGGGAGAGCTCTGCTAGCATAGAGAGTCATGAAACACCACATCACATGTTTGCTGCTACTCTTGGGCACCCTGCTTTTCATCAGCAGTTGCAGCCGCAATGATACGGACAGCAAAGTGCTGCGCATGGGGTGTTTCCCGAATGTGACGCACGTGCAGGGCTTGGTAGCACGCAACATGTGGCGTCACAAAAGCTGTGAGGGCAAGGGCTGGTTTGAAAATGAGGTGCCCGGCTACACGGAAGAGTGGTACACCTACAACGCCGGGCCCACTGCCATGGAGGCGCTGTTCGGCAGCACGGTGGACGTGGCATACGTGGGGCCGAGCCCCGCGCTGAACGCCTACGCCGTATCCGCCGGGCGCGAGGTGCGCCTGCTGGCGGGCGCGGTGAACGGCGGCGCAGCCCTGCTGGTCGGTCCGAAGTCCGGAATCCGCACGGATGCCGATTTTCGCGGGCGCAACATTGCCACGCCCCAGCTGGGCAACACGCAAGATGTCACCTGCCGCGCTTGGCTGCAGAGCCTCGGCTTGAGCTGCCCGCTTGAGGGAGGCGGGGACTGCCGCGTATCCCCCACGCCGAACGCCATGCAGCTGCAGCTGATGGCGCAGGGCGACATTGACGCATGCTGGACGGTGGAGCCCTGGGTATCACGCCTCATCAAGGGCACAGGGGCACGTATTTACAAAGAAGACCCGGCAGTGGTCACCACTGTGCTGGTATCGCGCGTGGGCTGGCTGAAGCACCACCCGAATGCCGCCGCGCAAGTGGTGCAGGCCCACCGCAAGCTGACGGAATGGATACAAACCCACCCCGAGGAGGCGCAGCAGCACGTGGTGGATGAAATGATGCACCTCACGCAATCCGACGAGAGCGAGCGCGCCACCTTTGCCGAGCTGGTGAAGAGCGCTTGGGGGCGCATGACACTGACAGACCGGGTAGACATGGCCGGGCTGGAGCAGTTCGTCAGAGACGGTCAAAACACCGGCTTGTTGGACCGAGTGCCACCCTTGGACGGCATGCTGTATGTGCCCGCCGCAACCCCGGATGCCAATTCACAAACTCACTGATATGCAGGAACGAATCGACCAAGAGATACAAGACTTCCCCACCGCAAAGCTGAGTGTGGAGCATGTGTACAAGGACTTCAAGACCAAACGGGGCACCGTTCGGGCGCTGGAGGACGCCTCACTGACCATCAATGAGGGCGAGTTCGTGTGCTTCGTAGGCCCGAGTGGCTGCGGCAAATCCACTTTGCTCAACATCATTGCCGGCTTAGAGAAACCGGACCGCGGCAAGGCATTGATAGACGGCGAGCCCATACTCGGTCCCGGGCGCGACCGCATGATGATGTTCCAAGAGCACGCGCTCTTCCCCTGGCTGGATGTCATCGGCAATGTTATGTTCGGGCTCAAACAAAAGCCGAACCTCAACAACAAAGAGCGCTTGGAGGTAGCCAAATATTACCTGTACTTGGTGAAGATGGACAAGTTCGCCCACGCCAGCATTCACGAGCTTTCCGGCGGCATGCGCCAGCGTGTGGCATTGGCGCGCTCACTGGCGCCCAACCCCAAGATTTTGCTCATGGATGAGCCTTTCTCCGCGCTGGATGCCATGACCCGCGAGCAGCTTTACGGTGATATTCAGGACATTTGGGCAAAGCGTAAGAAAACCATCGTGTTCGTCACGCACAACGTGCGCGAGTCCGTGTGCTTGGGCAACAGAGTTATCCTCTTCTCCCCGCACCCCGGTCGCGTGCGCAAGGAGTTCCTCATCGACCTGCCCCGCCCCCGCAACATCAACAGCCACGACCTCGCCGACATTGCCCGCGAGATTACGGCAGAGCTCAAAGGTTACCAAAACGCAGCTGAATCCGACTGAATACAGCCATGAAACGCATCATCACCACCATTCTCTTCTTCGCATTCCTCATCATGGTATGGGCAGCCCTTACCGGCGACCTGCTGTGGCTGGGCATAGGGCCGGAGGAACCCGTGTGGAACCCCTACGTACTGCCGCCACCCAGCGTGGTATGGCAATACCTGTGGGATAACCTGTGCAATTTGAAGCTACTCGATGCCATGGGCGTAACCCTGCAGCGCCTGCTCATCGGTTACCTCATCGGGTTGGTGTTGGGTGTGCCCTTGGGCATGCTGGCGGCTCGCTTTAAGAGCGTGAATGACACCTTGGGCGTGCTCGCCCTCGGTCTGCAGGCGCTGCCCAGCGTGTGCTGGGTGCCGCTGGCGTGCATTTGGTTCGGGCAAACGGAAGCCGCCCTGCTCTTCGTGGTCATCATGGGCACGCTGTGGAGCGTACTGCTCTCCACCCAAAACGGCATGAAGAACGTGCCGCCCATTTACGCCCGAGCCGCCCGCACCATGGGCTCCGGCCCCTTGCATACACTCATTTTCGTCACCCTGCCGGCATCCGCCCCCTTTGTGGTCAGCGGCATGAAACAAGGCTGGGCGTTCGCATGGCGCTCCCTGATGGCTGCGGAGATTTACGTCTCCGTGGTAGGTGGATTCGGCATCGGCCAGTACCTGCACTTCGGGCGTGAGCTGCAGCGCATGTACCAGGTTATCGGCATCATGTTCATCATCATTCTGGTGGGCTTGCTGGCGGATAAATTGCTGTTCTCACCGGTGGAATCATGGCTGCACCGCCGCTGGGGCACGGATAAGGAGTAATTTTTCACAATCCTTTCACCATGAAAAGCAATACGGATGAGCTCAAAGCCCTGCTCGGCAGCTGCGTCAGCACTGAGCCGGAGGTTCTGCAGGCACATGCAACGGACAAGTGGCACGCCTCTGCCCTGCCGGATGCCGTCGTACTCGCAGAATGCACCGAGCACGTGGCTGCAGCCATGCGCTTTGCCGCGGATCGCGGCATACCCGTCACCGCGCGTGGCGCCGGTGTGGGCTACGTGGGTGGCTGTGTGCCGGTGCGCGGGGGCATCGTCATTTCCGTGGCGAACATGCGCCGCATTGTGGAGGTGAACCCGGCGGACGGCGTCGCTGTGGTGGAGGCAGGTGTGCTCACGGCGGATTTGCAGGAGGCTTGCCTCGCACAAGGTTGGTTTTACCCACCGGATCCCGCCTCGCGCAAAGAATCCAGCATAGGCGGCAACATCGCCACCAATGCCGGTGGCCCCCGCTGCCTCAAGTACGGCGTTACCCGCGCCTATGTGCTGGGGCTGGAGGTAGTGCTGGCGGACGGCAGTGTGCTGCGCTGCGGCGGCAGAACGCACAAAAACAAGCAAGGCTTTGACCTTGTGGGGCTTTTCTGCGGTAGTGAGGGCATGCTCGGCATTATCACGCAGGCTACCCTGCGCATCATCCCCGCCCCGCAGGCACGCGCGGCACTGCACGCCAGCTTCCCGCAGTTCGCGCAGGCAGCAGCCGCGGTGCAAAACATTTTGCAGGGTGGTCACCTGCCCGCAGCCATGGAGATTACGGATGCCTACACCTTGGCAGCAGCGCGCAACCACTTGGACTCCGGCGTATTACCGGCGGATGCCAAGGGGCACATCATCGTGGAAATTGATGGGCGGACCGATGCCATCGCCGCGGAGCTCGGGGACATTGAGCGCATTCTCCTCGCCACCGGCGCGGCGGAAGTCGTCTGCGCCCGCACGGAGGAGGAGGTAGAGGCCATTTGGCAGCTGCGCCGCGAGTTCTCGTACAGTCTGAAAGCAACGGGGCTCACCAAGCTCAATGAGGACATCGTCATCCCCCGCTCTGCACTGGTGGAGCTGGTGGAATTCTGCGCCTCCATGCAGCAGGAAACCGGCATTCCCGTCGCGTGCTTCGGGCACTCCGGGGATGGTAACATTCACACCAACATCATGGTGCTGAAAGACGCCGCAGGCAACGATATACGCCCCCCGGCGGATGCACTGGTGCACAGGCTCTTTGCTTGGGTGCTGGAGCACGGTGGCAGCATCACCGGCGAGCACGGAATCGGCCTGGCAAAAGCCCCTTGGTTCGGCTCCGCCATCGGTCCCGTAGCCATGCAGCTACACCAAACGCTCAAAAACGCGCTCGACCCGCAGCACATCCTCAATCCCGGCAAAATGGGGCTCTGAAACAGCCCCTGCACAGCGGAAACCTACCAAACAAGCGGGGAATCGCGCTAAAATTGCGTCAGCCCCGGCGGAATGAGCTTGATTTTGGCAGGCTGCGTGCTAGAATACGCGCGTATGACGAACGAAGAAACGAAACGAGATTTCATACGTGAATGGATTGCAAGCGACCTTGCTGAGGGTCACTGCAAAACGCCCATTACACGCTTTCCTCCGGAGCCTAACGGCTACCTGCACATCGGTCACGCCAAAGCCATTTGTCTGGATTTCGGCGTAGCGAAAGAATACGCCCAACAAGGAGCGGTGTGCCACCTGCGTTTCGATGATACGAACCCCTGCAAGGAAGATGTCGAGTTCGTCAATTCCATACAAGAGGACATCAAGTGGCTGGGGTTTGACTGGGGTGAGCACCTGTACTGGGCTTCCGACATTTTCGACTTCTACTACGAGTGCGCCGTGCACCTCATCAAGAACGGCTTGGCATACGTGGATGAGCAGGATCGCGAGACCATGCGCCAGCAGCGTGG
Organism: uncultured Akkermansia sp.; assembly: GCA_904501955.1. GTDB lineage: Bacteria > Verrucomicrobiota > Verrucomicrobiia > Verrucomicrobiales > Akkermansiaceae > Akkermansia. The sequence continues at coordinate 14,691 of CAJGCY010000034.1, forward strand.
CAACCTGACCACCCCCGGCACGCACTCCCCCTACCGCGACCGCAGCGTGGAGGAAAACCTTGCTCAGTTCGAGGCGATGAAAGCCGGCAAGTTCCCCGAGGGCGGCGCCGTGCTCCGTGCCAAGATTGACATGGCCAGCAGCAACATGAACATGCGCGACCCCGTCATCTACCGCATCTCTTACGACCACCACCACAACACGGGCAACACCTGGTGCATCTACCCGATGTATGACTTTGCCCACCCGCTGGAGGACGCCTACGAGTTCATCACACACTCCCTGTGCACGCTGGAGTTTGAGAACCACCGCCCGCTCTACGATTGGGTTATCGAGAATTGCCCCATCCCCGCAGGCTCTCGCCCGCAGCAGCGCGAGTTCTCCCGCCTGAACATCACCTACACCGTGATGAGCAAGCGTAAGCTCCGCCAGATGGTGGAGGAAAACTACGTAGCCGGTTGGGATGACCCCCGCATGCCCACGATTTGCGGTATGCGCCGCCGTGGTTACCCCGCCAAGGCCATTGTGGATTTCTGTGAGGGCGTCGGCATCACCAAGTTCAACGGCAACACGGACGTAGCCCGCTTGGAGAACGCCGTACGCAGCGAGCTGAACACGAATGCGGAGCGCCGCATGGCCGTGCTCAAGCCCCTCAAGCTCGTGCTCACCAACCTCCCGGACGGTCACGAGGAAGAGGTGGAGGTTGTCATCAACCCCGAAAAGCCGGAGCTCGGCAACCGCAAGCTCACCCTCACCAAGGAGGTTTGGATTGAGCAAGAGGACTTCATGGTGGAGCCGCCCAAGAAGTACAAGCGCCTCAGCCCCGGTGCCTGCGTGCGCCTGCGCGGTGGCTACTGCATTGTTGCCACGGATTACGTGGCAGATGCCGACGGCACCGTCACGGAGGTACATGCCGAAGTGCTGCCCGGCACCATCGGCGCCAACCCGCCGGAGGGCATCCGCTGCAAGGGTGCTATCCACTGGGTATCCGCCAAGTATGGCGTGAAGGCAGAGGTACGCCTGTACGACCGCTTGTTCAGTGATGAAGCTCCGGATGCCAACCCGGAGGGCTTCTTGGCCTCCCTCAACAAGGACTCCCTCACCGTGCTGACGGATGCCGTGGTAGAGCCGGCCTTGGCAGCAGCCCCGGCGGAGTTCCTGTGCCAGTTTGAGCGCACGGGCTACTTTGTGGCGGACCGCTACGACCACAGCGCTGAGCACCCCGTATTCAACCGCTCCGTGGGTCTGCGTGACTCCTGGGCAAAGATGAATAAGTAAACCCTCTTAAACACATTACAGAAGTTCGGTGGCAGCGCTTGCCGCGAACGGCTCCTGCCACCGAACTGCTTTTTTCCAGTCATGAAGAATATCGAGTTTTCCTCCAAAAACGGCGTGTTTGATATGAACAGCTTCATCTGCGAGTGCGATGCCGCTGTCAGTGGTAATCCCCTGCCCGAGGAAGAGCAGCAAGCCCCTGCCCCGGCACCGGTAGCAGTGGAGCTGCCCACCTCAGAGGTGCCTGTGGCAGACGGTACGGACCCCATCATCTACCACCCGCTGGAGGAGGTGCTGTGCGACCTGCGCATGGGCAAGCTCATTCTCATGACGGATGACCCGCACCGTGAGAACGAGGCGGATCTCGTTTGCGCGGGGCAGTTTGCCACCCCGCAGAACATCAATTTCATGGCTACCCACGCCCGCGGGCTCATCTGCGTGCCCATGGCGCCGGAGCGTGTGGATGCCATCGGCCTGCCCATGCAGGCTCAGCACAACACGGAAAAACTGCACACCGCCTTCACCGTGAGTGTGGATGCCAAAGAAGGCACCACCACCGGCATCAGCGCGTTCGAGCGCTCCATCACCACCATGAAGCTGGCAGACCCCAAGGCCAAGCTGGATGACTTCGTGCAGCCCGGGCACTGCTTCCCGCTGCGCGCGGTAGAGGGTGGCGTGATTCGCCGCGCCGGGCACACGGAGGGCACGGTGGACATGCTGCGCATTGCCGGCATGGAGCCCGTAGGTGTTTGCTGCGAAATCATGAAGGAGGACGGCACGATGGCGCGCCTGGGTGAGCTGGGTGAGTTCCAGCGCAAGTTCGGGCTCAAGGCCTGCTCCCTCGCGCAGATTATCGAGCACCGCCAGCATACGGAAAAACTTATTGAAAAGGAAGAGGTGGTGAAACTCCCCACGGATTTCGGTGAGTTCACCTGCCACTCCTACCACTCCAAGGTGGACGGTCAGACCCACCTGGCCTTGGTACACGGAGATATTGACCCGGAGCAGCCCGTGCTGTGCCGCGTGCACAGTGAATGCCTGACGGGGGATGTGTTCGGCAGCCGCCGCTGTGACTGCGGCAGCCAGCTGCACACCGCCATGCGCCGCGTAGCGCAAGAGGGCGGCGTCATCCTTTACCTCCGCCAAGAGGGCCGTGGCATCGGTCTCTCCGCCAAGCTGCATGCCTACAAGCTGCAGGAGCAAGGGCTCGACACGGTGGATGCCAACATCAAGCTCGGCTTCGCCCCGGACCTGCGCGACTACGGCGTAGGGGCTCAGATTCTGCGTGATTTGGGCGTGCGCAAGCTGCGTTTGCTGACCAATAACCCGCGCAAGATTGTGGGCTTGGCAGGGCACGGGCTGGAGGTGGTGGAGCAAATGCCCATCAACATCCCCGCGCATGAGGACAACAAGCACTACTTGGACACCAAGCGCGAGCGCATGGGGCACCTCATCTAATCCCCCCCTCTGCTCCACCCGAGCCATGACACGCTTCAGACCCTGCATCGACCTGCACAACGGCCAGGTAAAGCAAATTGTGGGCAGCACGCTCACGGATGACAACCAAGGGCTGCACACCAACTTTGTGGCGGAGCATCCTGCCGAGTGGTATGCAGAGCTGTACCGCAAAGATGGTCTCCGTGGTGGCCATGTCATCAAGCTTGGCCCCGGCAATGAGCAAGCTGCCCGCGCCGCACTGGCAGCCTACCCCGGAGGCTTGCAGATAGGTGGCGGCATCACCCCGCAGAACGCGCAGGAATGGATTGCAGCAGGCGCCTCACACGTTATCGTCACCAGCGCGCTGTTTGACCAAGCGGGCAAGCTGCAACTGCGCATGCTGGAGGAGCTGGTGGAGCGCGTGGGGCGTGACAAACTCGTGCTCGACCTCAGCTGCCGCCGCACCCCCCAAGGCTGGACCGTAGCCATGAACCGCTGGCAAACCCTCACGGAGCTGGACATCACCCCCTCCGCGCTGGATGGATTATCCGCCTTCTGTGCTGAGTTCCTCATCCACGCGGCGGATGTAGAGGGTAAGTGCCGCGGCATAGACCGCGAGCTGGTGGAGCTGCTGGGCGCTTGGCGAGGCTGCCCCATGACCTACGCCGGAGGCATTGCCTCCATGGCGGATTTTGACCTCATCGACCGTCTTTCCGGCGGCTGCATCGATGCCACCGTGGGCAGCGCGCTGGATATTTTCGGAGGCACGGGCGTGCGCTACGCGGAGCTGGTAGAAAAAAATCAACTTTTTTCAAAATAATTTCGAGGATTCGGTCTTTTCGCGCATTAACTTCTGCAGAGAACCACTAAACACACCACATATTATGAAGTACATCAACAGCATCATCGCAGCCTTGGCGCTCAGCGCCCCCGCCCTCACCGCCTCCCCCATGCCGGAAAAGGCTGATAAGCTCGCCAGCAACACCGTGGTAGCTCAATTCCTTGACCTGCAGGATATTCCCTGCCGCCACCTGACGGCGGATTGCCCCAACAACTGCGACCACGCCACCAAAGTAGCTCGCTTCCGTGTGCGCCAAAACGAGAACTACGATAAATGCGGCAAATACGGCGATGATAAAATTGAAGCCGGTTCCATCATGATGGTGGACGTCAAGAAGCCCACCCCCGGCCAGGATGATGCCGCCGTCTTCGCCCTCATTGACTCCCTGAAGCCCGGTGACACCGTTCGCCTGACGCAGACGCACTACTACGGCGAGATCGACGGTTGCCTCACCCCCTTCCGCCCCATCACCGCCGCGGAAAAGGTGGAGAAGAAAGACCGCGTACCCGCCACCCCCGCTGCTCCCGGTGGTCAATACCCCGTCATGCCCCTGGCTAAGTAAAATATTACATCCTTTATTCCCCCCAAAGAAAGGCAGAATCCGGTGATTCTGCCTTTCTCCTTTTTTTTCGGGAGCCGACTCCCCATCGGGAAACAGCCCGATAAATCGGAAGTTGAGAGGGGAGATTTGTAACATTCATTCACAGTCAAGGCTTGCAATCTGCGGAGTGTTGCGGTATGATAGCGCGGTAATTATGTCCAGCACATTCGGTAGCATTTTCAAAATAAGCACGTGGGGAGAGTCTCACGGAGTGGGGGTAGGCGTTGTGATAGATGGCTGCCCTGCCCGTGTACGCCTGAGCGAGGAGGATATACAGGCACAGCTGAACCGCCGCCGCCCCGGGCAGAGCGACATCGTCACCCCGCGCAATGAAGAAGACCGCGTGGAGATTCTCAGCGGCGTGGTGGATGGACAAAGCACCGGCACGCCCATAGCGCTCTCCGTACGCAACAAGGACCACCGCTCCTCCGCGTATGATGAAATGCAGCACACCTACCGGCCCTCACACGCGGACTACTGCTATGATGCCAAGTACGGCATACGCGCTTGGGCGGGTGGTGGCCGCGCCAGTGCCCGCGAGACCATAGGCCGAGTGGCAGCAGGGGCAGTGGCAAAAGCCGTGGTGCAAGCGCTTTACCCCGAGCTGGAGGTGCTGGCATGGGTGCAGCAGGTGCACGGCATCGTGTGCCCCGTAGAGCCGCAGAATGTGCAGGCTGCCACGGTGGAGGGCAACATTGTACGCACGGCAGATGCTGAAACGGCAGAGCGCATGGCAGCAGCCATACGCGAGGCGCGCACGCGTGGTGATTCGCTGGGTGGCATTGTAGCCTGCACGGTGCGCAACTGCCCCGTGGGCTTGGGCGACCCCGTTTTCGATAAGCTGGAGGCCACCTTGGCTCACGCTATGATGAGCATCCCCGCCTGCAAGGGCTTTGAGGTAGGCAGTGGTTTCTCCGCTCCGGAATATACCGGCATGCAACACAATGACCCCTACTACATGGAAGGCGAGCGCGTGCGCACCCGCACCAACAATTCCGGTGGCATCCAGGGTGGTATCTCCAACGGTGAGGATATCAACATGCGTTTGGCATTCAAACCCACTGCCACCCTCATGGTGGAGCAAGACACCGTGACGGATGCGCACCAAGAGGCAAAATTGAAGGGCAAAGGCCGCCATGACCCCTGTGTGCTGCCCCGTGCCGTTCCCGTGGTGGAAGCCATGGCATGGATTGTGCTGGCGGACCACATTCTCAAGCAACGCACCACTCAAATTGATTGATTTTACACAAGCATGAAAATTGACACCAACACGACGCAGGCTGAGCTCAGCCGTTTGTACAAGGCCATCGTACGCCAGGAGTTTCTGAAAGGCACCCCGCTGAACTTGAAGTTCTTTCTGCGCTACACCATCATGTTCCTGCTCTTCCCGGCCATGATTCTGGGCTTCTGGGTAGGATTGGTCGTCACAGCGGTGTTCTGCCTGTTCTTGGTAGGCGCGCTGTACTGGGATTACACCTCACTGGCTACGGTGAGTTGTTTTTCATGGATGGCACTGGGACTGCTGCCTATTTGCTACATTACATATAGGACATACCGAAAAGCTGCGCAGACAAAACGCCTGCGCCTCATGGTGCGCGAGCCCCTGCCCGGCAAACCCTCCCGTGCCTGCACGCCGCAAAACCAAGCGCTCAAGTGGAACAAGCAGCGCCGCAAGAACAACCAGCTGTGTGTGGCATCACTGGTGCTCCAAGCGCCGGAGGAGGGTATATACGCACTGCTGCTCAGCATACCGGAGTACAACGGTGCGCGCCTGCTGACAGATGGCCCTGCCGGTGTTTGCATTCTGCAAAAAAACGCGCCAAAAGCAGGTCCTTTGAACGCTCTGTTGCTCTACAACCTGAAACAAGGCGCGCATGAGATTACTTGGAGCTTGTTTGTGGAAGATGAAAAACAAGCCCCGACGGCCTACATCACCCAAATCAATAAGGTGGGCTGATTTACACACACGTACTTATCCCCTCTTCCACCCGCCATGTTAAGCACCTCGTGCCCAACATGGCGGGTGGTTTGTATTCGGCGAGATAAATCGGAAGTTGAAGGGGTGGTTGCGAGCCGCAGGCGAGCGGAATTCAGAGCCCCGGAGGGGCGCCATAAAATAGCCCGCGGTGGAGCCCCGTAAGGGGCGGAACCCCGGGAACCGCCCCCAAAAAAACAAATGCGAACCCCGGAGGGGTGGCATAAAGCGTGGCTCAAAATACGGCATTGTTTCAAAATGCCGCAAACACAAAAAACACGCGCCCACCCCGGCTCGGAGCTTCGCTTCGCTACGGTCCTCGCCATTATATGTCGGCCTACGCTGCGTCGCTTCGCTCCGTCGCTCCGGGCTCAATTTTCTTTTTTACGCTACCCCGGGGTTCCGCGGCTTCGCCGCTCCACCGCCGGGCTATTTTAT
>CAJGCY010000035.1 GCA_904501955.1 uncultured Akkermansia sp.
AATAGCCCGGCGGTGGAGCCCCGCAAGGGGCGGCCTGTGAGGGCGTAGAAAGCGAAGACTCGAAGCCCCAACCCCCGGGAACCGCCCCCAAAAAATAAATGCGAACCCCGGGGGGGTGGCATATAATGCGCGGACCGGAGCGAAGCGATGCTCCGCGCTGGTGGGCGCGTGTTTTGTTTGTGCGTTAATATCCCATTGATAACGCGATGTCATAAGACGAATTGTGGCATGCGGGATTTCTTCGCACTTACGTGCTTCGGGCGGGTTATGCCACCCGCATACCGTCTCGGCAGGCCTCGACTGGCTGCGGGTTCTGAGTTTCTTTTTCTTTCGTTTCCTAGGGCTTACGCCCTAGGCTAAGTTAGGTCACCCGCTGACGCGGGTTCAAAATTCCGCTCGCCTCCGGCTCGCAAATTATCCAACAAACTCCCCTTCAACTTCCGATTTATCGGGCTTGTCATGACTCATGAGAAGCGCCGGGCGTATATCGGCTGATTCAGAGTGCCGTCGGCGGCTTACTTCTTTCCTCCCTTGGTTTTCAGTAGTTTTGCTATTTCCGCGTGGCCTAAACGCTCAGCGGAATGGAGTGGCGTGTTACCATCCTTATCCGCCTTATTGACCTCAATACCGGGAGCCGTCAGCAACAGCTCCACAATTTCCATCTTCCCCTTGTCCACGGCACGGTGGAGCGGCGTTTTGCCATCCTTATCCGCCTTGTTCACATCGACCCCGGGTGCAGACAACAGCGTCTTAACGCATTCCGTGTAGCCCCATTCCGAAGCATAGTAAAGGATAGTCTTACCGGCATTATCCGCCTTATTGACCTCAATGCCGGGGAAAGCCAGCAGCTGCTTGAAGACTTCCATATTTTCATCATTCGCAGCTTCATAAAGTGGCGTTTTACCCCGTCCATCCGCCTTATTCACATCAATTCCGGGAGCAGCCAGCAGCAGCTTGACACATTCAGATTCGCTAAACACCAAGGCCTTAATGAGCGGCGTCGAGCCATCCTTATCCGCATGGTTGACATCGGCTCCGGCTGCAATCAGTAGCTGCATCGTTTCAGGATTACCGCAGTGTTTGAGGATAGCCTCATCATAATCCGTGATATCCATCGATTTGAGCTTATCCTGAGCATCTTTTTTTACCTTTTCGCGCGCGATGCGTTCCGCTTCTTCCTTGGCTTCTTGCTCCGCTTTGGCACGAGCAAGCTGTTCCGCTTCCTCTTTGGCCTTGCGTTCCGCTTTCTCAAGAGCAAGGCGATTCATCTCCACCTTGGCGAATTCTTCGCGCAGGCGTTTTTCCGTTGCGGATTGGGTGTAAGAATAAATACCATAGACACCACCGGCTAATACCACGGAAAGAAGGGCAAGAATAAGATAACGACGCTTGCCGGGCGTAGTGGAGGCATCCTCTTCCTTCGCGGGAAGGCGAGTCGGCGTGGTGGACACCGGCCGGGATTGAGTTACGCAATCCTGAGCAGCTTCGTTAACGGAACCGGAGGAGAGGCTCTCCAACCACTCGCTTGCGGATTGCCAACGCTGTTTGGCACGAACGGCCAGCGCCACGTCTATAGCCTGCAAAAAGGGGCGGGAAAAGCGAGTGAGCAACTCCGCACGGTTGGCAAGGGGGCGGTAAGGGTCCTCTTCGTCAATACGCTCAACAGATTGCGGCGGGAGCTCCCCGGTAATGAGGCGGTAGCAGGTGGCGCCCAGGGCGTAGAGGTCCGTCCACGGCCCACGATTGCCATGCGGGGTAATCTGCTCAATGGGGGTATAGCCCGGCGTGCCGACCATGGTGGCGGAGCGCTCCGTATGCAGGGCGCGGGCAGTGCCGAAGTCGATGAGGATGGGCGCGCCGTCCTCCTGCAGCAAGATGTTGCCGGGCTTCAGGTCGCGGTGTAGCAGGTTCCGAGAATGCAGGTACTTCAGCGCCTCCAAAACAGCACACAAAATGGGCTTCAGCCACGCTTCATCCACCACGGCGGGGGCTGCTTTATGCAGCTCTTTGCCGGGGATGTAGGGCATCACATAGTAGGCTGTGCCCAGCGCCTCGAACGCCTCGAGCACGCGCACAATGCCGGGGTGATGCAGGTGTGCCAGTGTGCGCGCCTCATCCACAAAGCGGCTGAGGGTGTGGGTGTAGTCGTCCTTAGCATTGGCTACATCCAACGGATACACCCGCAGGGTATTATGCTCACGCAATGCGTAAAAGGTGGGCAAATTCTCCTTTATCACCACTTGCTCATGGCTTTGCAAGTTCTCCGCCAAGTAGGTAATACCGAAACCGCCTTGGCCGATTTTGCGCAGCAGGCGGTAATGCCCCAGCTCAAGACCCACCGGCAAAGCAAAGCTTCTGATACCGGCACCATCTGTCGGATGTGTAGAATTGCCCGTCACGTTTTTTGTTGTCCTATCGTTGCTCCGCTTAATCAATGGGGACTTAACGGGCGTCACCTGAATGAGAACAGCCGTTAAATCCCCCTTTTGTAAGAAATAACAGCAATTACTTGCGCTTCACCCTATACTGGCCATCGCCCACGGAGAGCACCTCTACACGCACGCGATCCAAGCCTTTGTGCGTGAAACCGAGGTCGCGCGCCACGGCGGAGCTTACGTCGATAAGGCGATTGTTCACAAAAGGTCCGCGGTCCGCCACACGGGCCTCCACGCTCTTGCCGGTGCTCAGGCTGGTAATGCGCACCACGCAGGGCAAAGGCAGCGTGCGGTGGGCGGCGTAATACTCCCCCTTGTACAAACGCTCGCCTATGGCACCCTTCGCTCCATTCGCCTCATAGAAAGAGGCTATGCCCTCCGCCCTGTAGCTGAGCGCCGGGTGCACATCCATGGGCACAAAACGCTGCCCTCTAATCGTGTAGGGAGACTTCTTATACCCCCTGTACGGCGCATGCGAGTGCGTTTGTTGGCACCCACCCAGCAAACCGGCCACGGCCAAAGCCACTGCTGTAAAAATTCGTAACTTCATGTTATTACTCTACCATATATTCCCCGCTCTGCAAAGGAAAAAGCGCTCTCACCACGCAAATTCAAGCAGCTTGGTGCAAAATCCACGCAATCAAGCGGATTTCTGAGCCCCGAGGGGGCTCAGAAAGACTTATGTGTGGAGGGGGGGGGCGGCAATAATGCCCTCACTTCAGGCATTGAGGCTGCGGCCGATATCACCGAAAAGCGAGCCTGCGGCACTGAGGCCGGCGGAAATCGAACCGACCTTGGCCTGAGCGGCGGCTTGGCGGGTGTTCCAGGCATTGAGAGCGCCCTGCTCGCGCGTTTGGTTGGCTTGGTGAAGGGCGGAGTTGGCGGAGGAGTTGATTTCATCCTGCAGGCGGGTGGCGAGGTCTTGCTCGCGGAGGTGGGCAGAGCCCTCCGCTGCAAGGTGAGAGGCGGCGGCATCCGCCCTGGCGGTACCCATTTGCGCAGCAGCGTTGCGGGCAGCGCGGCGGCTGTTGGAGAGCGCTACGCGGGTGATGTGAGAGGCTTGGCGCTCCGCGAGGCGCAATTGTTCATCTGCGGCGCTGTTAAGGCTTTTGCTCTGCTTATTGAGGGCATGCGCCTGCATGGCGTCCGGCAATATCTTCCCTACGGCGAGGGCGGTGGTGGCTAGTGTTGTGAATCCCATAGACCCTCAGTGTAAACTACTCACCGAGGATTGTGAACACAAAAAGAGCCGCGCACGCACTTTTTATGCGTCGAGCGCGTAGCGCGCGGCGGATATCGCCATGAACACGGCGGTCTCCACGCGTAAAATGATGGGGCCGAGCCCCGTCGGCGCATAGCCGGCAGACTCCGCTGCGGCGTATTCCGACGGCGAGAAGTCACCCTCCGGGCCAATGAGCAATATGCACTCGGCATGCCCGGCGGTGCGCCCCTCCTCCAGCACGGTGCGCAGGGGGCGGGCATGCGGCACAATGGCACACTGCACACGCAGGGAGGGCACATCCTCACGCTGCAAGAAGAGCTTGTAGGGCTGTGGCTCCTCCACCACGGGTAAGGTGTTCACACCGCACTGTTTGCAGGCCTCAAGCGCGGTGCGGCGCCATTTATCCGCCTTGGCGGCAGCCTCTTTGGCATTCAGGCGCACGATAGTGCGCTCCGTGATGAGGGGGATGATGCGAGAGGCGCCGAGCTCCACCGCTTTTTGGACGATGAGGTCCATATTGTTCCCCTTGGGGATGGCCAGCGCCAAGGTAATGCCGGCCACCGGGGGCATGGGGGGTAGCACTTGCTGCACCTGCAGGCTCATGGAGCTACTGCCGGCGGTGGAGGTAATGGTAGCCACGGCGGCCTTGCCGCAGCCGTCAAACACCTCACACGACTCCCCCACTCGCAGGCGCATCACGCGCAGCGCATGGTGGGCTTCTTCACCCGTAATCTCCAGCATCCCGGTGCTGAAGTCTGCGTTCGGTAAATAACAGCGGTGCATGGTGCAGGGCTCCTCTCGCAGCGGGTAAGCGCCCATGCGCTACCCGCTGCAAGGTGTGGTTACTTCAGGTATTTTGCGGCAGCCTTGCGGAAGGACTCCACCTCCGGCATGTTGGCAGGCTTCAGCGTAGCGGTGAAGGCCTCCAGAGCCTTACGCTGCTCTGAGGAGAGCGAGGCGGGGGTCTCCACCTGCAGCTCTACCATCAAATCACCACGGCCTGAGCCGCGGAGGGAGGGCATACCCTTGCCACGCACGCGGAAGATGGTGCCGGAGGATGTACCGGCAGGCACCTTGAGCTTGGCGGCGCCGTCAAGCGTGGGAACATCCACCGTGGCGCCCAGCGTAGCCTCTGCAATGGAGATGGGCATGCGGCAATGCAGGTCCATACCATCGCGGTCAAAGATGTCATGCTCCACCACCTCGATGAAGACGTACAAATCACCCGTCTGGCCGCCGTGCAAGCCGGCATCACCATTGCCGGAGGAGCGCAGCTTCACCCCGGTATCCACACCGGCGGGAATGTTGATGGTGATGGGCTCCTCACGGTTCACACGGCCCTCACCACGGCACTTCGAGCAGGGGTTCGAGATGGTCTTACCCGCACCGCGGCAGGTGGGGCAAGTGCTTTGCTGCACAAAGAAACCACTCTGGCGCGTGACCACACCGCTGCCGTGGCAGGTGGGGCAGGTCTTGAAGCCGTTCTGGCCATCCTTGGAGCCCGTGGCACCGCAGGCATCACAGGGCACCAAGCGCTCTATCTCAATGGTCTTCGTGCAGCCGGTAGCAGCTTCCTCCAGCGTGATGTCCAAGTCATAGCGCAGGTCTGAGCCCGGCTGGCGCGGATCCGCCTGGCGACGCCCACCGCCGAAACCACCGAAGCCCCCGAAACCACCGCCCATACCGCCGAAGAACTGAGCAAAGATGTCCATGGGGTCAAAGCCGGCACCGCCGGGGCCACCGGGGCCGCCCATGTTGCCGTTCTTGAAGGCCTCATGCCCCATGCGGTCATACGCGGCGCGCTTGTCAGGGTTGCTGAGCACCTCATAGGCCTCACCCACCTCTTTGAACTTCTCCTCAGCCTCTTTATCATCCGGATTGCGGTCCGGGTGGTACTGCATGGCAAGCTTGCGGTATGCCTTCTTAATGGCGGCATCATCCGCATTCTTATCGATGCCCAGCACCTCATAATAACTTGCTGACATGGTATGTATAGGAAGGTTATGTTATGTGAATGGGGGCGTATGAGTATCAGGCATTCTCAGCGGGCTCAGGCTCTGCGGCAACAATCACGTTGGCAGGGCGCAGCAAGCGACCTTTCAGGTTGTAGCCACGGCGCAGTACGCGCAGAATGGTGCCCGCCGGTTGGTCGGACGGCTCGCTCTGTATGGCCTCGTGCACATTGTGGTCAAACATCTGCCCGACCTCCGTGGGAATGGCTTCCACCCCCTGCGAGGTGAGAAAATCACCCAACTGCTTCTGCACCATGCTCATACCGATGTAAATCATGGAGGACGTATCCTGCCCTGCCATCATCATACCCATTTCAAAATTATCCACCACGGGGAGCAGCTCCTCCAGCAGGCCACGGTTGGCATAGCGGGTGAACTCCTCGCGGTCTTTCACGCAGCGCTTGCGGTAGTTATCATACTCCGCAGCGGTACGCATGGCAAGCTCACGCCACTTGGTGAGCTCATCCGTAGCAGCCTCAGCCTGAGCGGCATCCTGCTCATCCACAGCCTCAGCATACTCCGCCTGTGCACCCTCCGGCGCATCACACGTGCAATCTTGGGAACAATTTTTCTCGTCCTCGTTCATGGTTTCCTGGTCTTGGTTCTCTTTGCTCATGGCCGCATTATACACCCTGCGCGCGCCCTGTCAACGCCCGCGCGAGTCATAGCGCGCACAAATGACGCTTTTTAATGCACATGGTAGATTTTTATTTTAACAAAACCGACCGGTGCGCAAAAATGAACATATATTATACCTCAGAGCACGCTTTACGGAGACATTTTCCCATCGGATTTCGACGACACAACGGAAGTGTACGCTTGCTCCGAATCCGTTTTTCGTGATTCGGTAAATTTTAACCTACCATGGCGAACTAACGGGGCCACAAAATCTCGACGCAAAGGTTCTGATTCACGGTTTAACAATACACTCATCTGCGACAGCGTTACCCGCCGCCCGGTACAAATGGCAATCAATATATCATCCGTTACATTTCGTGGATTTCTACCCTTTTTCCGATATATCTCAATATCTCGCACCAAATCTTCAGGTAGCCCCAATTCCTCCGACACCAGCATACCTACGTTGCTACCTACGTTACTACCTACGTTACTACCTACGTTGCTATAATTCAACGCACCGATAGCTTGTACTTGTTTAGCCAAATTCGCTACCAAACGGTATCGGGTAGCACTACCTTCCCATTCAACTCAACGAAAGAGATATCCTCAGCTTCCGTCAAAACAACATTACATTTCGTCCCGAAGCTCAATATATTGATAAATTCCTCCCTATACGATATAATACCCGGAACGTCTTCCGGCTGACCTTCAGCATCAACACCCACAATTTTTTCTGAGTCTTGACACGAAACCAACAATGAGCTCGTAAAAATAAGATAAATTTGTCTTGTCAATTCTCTGTGAATATGCATAATGCCCCACATGCACGAATGGATACTTGAATGGATGCAATGGGTTACGGATTGGGGGTATTGGGGCGTTATCGCGCTGATGGCGATGGAGAGCTCCATCATCCCGGTGCCGAGTGAAATAGTAGTGCCGCCCGCGGCCATTCTGGCGACCTTGCCGGACGCGCAGATGTCATTCTGGGGTGTGGTGCTGGCGGGCACGGTGGGCTCATACATCGGGTCCGTGGTCATGTACTACTGCGCGCTGTGGGCGGGGCGTCCGTTCGTCTACCGCTTCGGCAAATACCTGTTCATGCCGCGCCACAAGGTGGAGAAGGCGGAGGATTTCATGCGTCGCTACGCCGCGAGCGGCATCTTTTTTGCGCGCTTTCTGCCGGTGATTCGCCACCTGATTTCCATACCGGCGGGCATGGCGAAGGTGAACTTCCTGCACTTCAGCATAGCCACCACCGTGGGTTCCGCCCTGTGGTGCATGGTGCTGGCTTGGTTCGGCTACAAGGTGGGGCGCGACAACCCGAACATCCTCAACTCACCGGAGGAGCTCATCGCTGCCATTAAGGCGGAGTCACACCTCATTGTGCTTGGCATTGTGCTGCTGGCCGTGCTGTACGCAACCATGAAATACATGACGCGAGAGAAGAAAACCGCGCCGTCCGGCGAAGAAAAGGAGGCCGAGTAAGCATTATAATCTTGCCAACGGGGGCAAATGTGGTATCGTGGTAGTAACGTTTCTGCCACCATGAAGCTGAGATTTTCCACATTTGCTCCTGTTTTGTATACACTGGGTGCGGGCTTGCTCTGCAACTGCGGGGACTCTGATGACACCCCCGCTGCAGCACCTGCACAAGCACCGGCCAAAACTGCCACACAGCCTGCCCCGGCACCGGTGCCGCCCGCTGCGGTGGATGAGCAAGCCCCGCCGGCTCCGCAACCCACAGCTCACGCCTACACGGGCGGCACGCTGCCGGCCATGCAGGAAGATGACGATGCAGAGCCCGTGGATGATGAGGCTCCGCCCACCCCCGCCCCTGACAAGGGAATCGTCTTCGCGGATGACGAAGCGGCGGAACTCGTGGAAGAAGCAGACCCGCTGGCCGCCCTACTGGAGGCACCGGCTGTCACGGATAACATGGGGGACACCCTCACCGTAAGCGCCTTAAACGACACGCACCACTTCACCCCGGGCAGCATCATCCGCGAGGCGGAAAACGGCAACAATGCCAAACTGGAAGAGCTGCTGCAAGCCGGCCAAGACATTAACACGGCGGATGAAGTCGGCTACACCCCGTTGATTGCCGCCGCTGCAGCCGGCAAGGCGGATACCGTGCGCTACTTGCTTGACCACGGCGCAGAAGTAAACCGCTGCAACCGCCTCCAAGAAACCGCCCTCATGCTTGCCGCGCAAAAAGGACATGCCGAGGTGGTGAGCCTGCTCCTCAGCGCAGGCGCGGATAAAACCGCCGTCGATTCCCTCGGCCAAACAGCCATCCGCCACGCCAGCCGCAATCAGCATAACCACATCGTGGAGCTCCTCCGCGATGCACCAACCGCGGATTGAACCGCAAGCGGGTGAGATATTTCATCCCCCGCCCCGCCGAGCATGCGTGATTCAGGGCACACAAGCACGCGTCATTTATATCAGCTTAACGGCAATGCGTCAACTTCCTTTTCACCCATATTTTGCGGATGAGCCATACCAACAACGCCAAAAGGGGGAGGGCTAACAGAGCAAGGAAGGAGTAGCCGAAGATGGCATACCATTTGAGCCAGTAGGCTTTGGCGGCGGCATCACCCACGGGTGCAGAGGCTGCACCGTACCCGCAGTACGTCGCTTGGTGGAAGGTAAACAACACAGCCAGAATGTATACCACGGTGAGAAAAATCTTCATACGCCTCTTCATAAAATGAGGGGAAGGATGCTGCGCGGTCCTTCCCCTCGGGTTAAAGTCGTGATAGCGGCTCGTTTACTTGAGCTTGATGACGTAACGGCCGGAGGTCATGGCAGCGGCCTCGGCGGCGGAAATCGTCTTTTTCTCATGGCCGGCACCCCAGGAGTCGGAGTAGATGACGGTCTGCTCCTTCATGTTGTAACCGATGATGAGGCGCATGTGGCCACCGCGGGTCTGGGGCACGGCAATCTCCTCTTTGTAAATGCCGAGGGTGACGCTCCAGAGCACGGGAGAACCGGCATCGATGTGCTTTTTGATGGCACCGAGCCACTTCTTCACCTGAGATTTCTTGCCGGCGCGCACCTGCAGCAGCAGCTCCGGGTCAGCAACGTCGAAGGGCGGCTGCATCATGCTCATCTGCGCCTTGCCCTTCTTCTGGGCGAGCTTGTTGTAGGGCTCGATGAGGGACATGACGATGGTCTGGTAGTCCTCCAGCGTGATGAGCTTCACGGGGAACTTCTTGCAAATGGCAGCCATGGCAGCCTCCATGGAGTTGGAGCTGGTACCGCCATCCGCGGAGGAATCACACAGGGCAGCGAGCGCGTGCTGGTCCACACCGTCCATGCCGTAGAAGGCGAACACGCGAGCGAGTGTAGCAGGCACGCAGTAGCCCTTCTGGCCCTGGTCCACCATGTTCACACCCTCCAGCCACACGGTACCGTCCGACTCTTTCTTGATGCTGCCTTTGAGCTCTTTGCGGCTCACCTTGTCGCGGGCGCCACCGTGCTCAATAGATGCGGCATCCGGCCCGAAATCCACGCGAATAAACTCAGCCTCAAAGGGCTCCGCAGTGCCGCGGTTCTTCTTACCACGCTTTTTGGGCTTGGTGAGCTCACCGGTGTAGCTGGCATCCAAACGGGCTGCACCTGTCTCCCAGGTCCACTGCCAGCAGTCCACCTGCACGCCGGTCTCCTTGATGTCCATCTTCACCTTTTTGGGCTCCACGCCGGAAATCTCCGTGAGGGCAGCCTTGGCGTCATCCACCATCTTGAGGAACTCATCCTTCTGCACGGCGCCGTCATCACCCTTGCTGTACACGATAACACGCAGGGAGTCAATGTTATCCTCACCCCACTTGAGCAGCACCTCACCGGCGCGGAGCTTGCCGAAGGTGAAAGAGCCGTTGGCCAAGCGCCACGTATTCGCATCCACCGGAGCATAGCGGACACCCACCAGGTATTTGTTGTTGACCTCCGCCTTGGGGCCTTTCCACACATCACCGGAGCGGATACCATCTGCCACATCGCCACCAAAGCAAGCCATGGTGCAGAGAGCAGCTGCCAGAAGTTTACTGATTGCCTTCATCATGTCAACATGTTACCATTTTCAGCGCAGGGTGCAAGCCCAAAAATCAGCCCGGGGCATATTCCCTACCAAAACACCCGCAATTATGGCAAAAAAAATATCGGTTTTTGCACAAAAGGGAGGCAAAAGGCATCAAAACGGCATGGAAACACAGAATACGACAGAAAACCCGCCCACGCAGCCCTGCTGCACCCGCACCTGCGCACGCCTGCGCTGCGCCAAACTCGCCTTAAGCATGGTCAACACCACGCTCTTGGCAGCCCTCACCGCGGCTGTAGCCGTTCTTTGCTGCAAACACAGCAAATAAGGGGAGAAAGCACGGGCGCGGGAGCGTGCAGGCACAAAAGCCGGCGCTCCCGCGTCTTTTCCCCTCCCCCACCACCACTCAGCGGCGCATGCCGGTGTAGGTGGTGATGGTGATTTTACCGATTCTGCCGTACAAGGGGTGCTCCGGGCAATCAAAATCAATCATGCCATCCACCTCTTTGAGGCGCACTCGGTGCAGCTTGGTGCTTCTGTCATCGGAGTCCGTCATGTACAGCGCTTTGATGCAGGGAGTGCCGTCCGCCTGCAGCTCGGCCTCCACCCCCCACACGGTGAGGGAGTGCGTGGCAGGCGTGCCATCCGGGCGGTTATAGCTCACGCCAATCCAGAAGGCATCTCCCGCGCGGAATCCCTCATAAAAAGCCTTGGTGACACTCTGCGCCGTCACGGCACCGCCGCGACCGCGGTAGAAGAGGGTTTCCACAAGCGTCTTATCCTCATACTTTTGCTTATAGTAAGAACCGGTGGCAGTATTCGTAACAGCGGCAAACTGCAACGCTGCATCCGGGGAGCAGGGCTCATACCCGCCGGTGAACCACCAGCGCACGCCTTGGTCAGGGTCACTACCGCTGTTGGTGAATGAGGCACGGAACACCTCCCACACAGCCTGCTGCGTGGGCACACCCTGCGGCAGTTCCTCCGCCGTGCGCTGCTGCTGCCACCAAGCGATGAGATTCGCAGCGGTGATAGCCCAGCAGAGCTCGGATTCCTCACCGGTGCGCACCTTGTTAAAGTCATACCAGCCGGCATCCGCCGTCACCCCGGCAGCCCAAAGTGTGCCGGGCTGCGCCTCCGCCGCGCTGCCCACCGTAGCAGCAGCCAAAGCGCCCAAAGCTAATGTCGTAAAAAAACGCATGCCCGTTTATACCCTTTTACACCCCGAGCGTCAAGACATTATCCGTCCATAGCGCGCAAGAGAGAAGCCCGTGCAGCGGTAGAGGCACCGATAAATCGGAAGTTGAAGCCCCGTACAGAAACAAAGGCTTGCAAAACGCGCGCGGACGTGGTAAGCTGGAGTACCGCTTTACCACAACAACTGAAAGCCGAACGACAATATGAACGCAATACCTAACGTACTGGCCGGGCGCTATGCGTCGGACACCATGAAGAGCATTTGGTCCGCAGAGGGCCGAATCGTGCTGGAGCGCGAGTTCTGGATCGCCGTGATGAAGGCGCAGAAGGACTTAGGGCTGGACATTCCGCAAGAGGCCATCGACGCTTACGAGAGCGTGAAGGGCAGCGTTGATATTGAGTCCATTAACAACCGCGAGCGCATCACCCGCCATGATGTGAAGGCCCGCATCGAGGAGTTCTGCGACCTCGCCGGCCACCAGCACATCCACAAGGGCATGACCAGCCGTGACCTCACGGAGAACGTGGAGCAGCTGCAGGTATGGCGCAGCATGCAGATTATCCGCGACAAGGCCGTGGCCGTGCTGGACCGCATGAGCAAGCACGCCGCCGCTTGGCGCGACCTCGTGTTCGGCGCCCGCACCCACAACGTGGCTGCACAAGCCAGCACCATGGGCAAGCGCATCGCCATGTTCGGTGAGGAGATTGTGCACTGGACCTGGGCTTGGGTGAGCATGATGGAGCGCTACCGCGTGCGCGGACTCAAGGGCGCCGTCGGCACCCAGCTGGACCAGCTCTCCCTCTTCGGCAAGAACCCGGAGACCGTCCGCGAGCTTGAGAACCGCATCTGCGCTCACCTCGGCATCTCCACCAAGTGGATGAACGTAGGCCAGGTGTACCCCCGCTCCCTCGACTTCGAGATTATCTCCGGCTTGGTCGGTCTTTCCAGCGGCCCCAGCAGCTTCTGCAAGACCTGGCGCCTCATGGTAGGGCACGAGCTCTGCACGGAGGGCTTTGCCAAGGGCCAGACGGGCTCCAGCGCCATGCCCCACAAGCAGAACCCCCGCTCCTGCGAGCGCGTGAACGGCTTCCACGCCATCCTGAAGGGCCACCTGAGCATGATCGGCGGCATCATCGGCGACCAGTGGAACGAGGGCGACGTGTCCTGCTCCGTGGTGCGCCGCTGCGTCCTGCCGGATGCCTTCATGGCAGCAGACGGCTTGTTCGAGACCTTCCTGACCGTGCTGGACCAGATGGGCGTGTATGAGCCCGTCATCCGGACCGAGCTGAACCGCTACCTGCCCTTCCTGATGACCACCACCATCATGATGGCCGCCGTGAAGCGCGGTGTGGGCCGTGAGGAGGCTCACGAGGTCATCAAAGAGCACGCCGTTGCCGTGTCCGACGACCTGCGCCGCGGCAGCATCTCCACCAACGACCTGCTGGACCGCCTGGGTGCAGATGGTCGCCTGATGCTCAGCCGTGAGGAGATTCAAGAGATTTACGACGCCAACGCCGGCGATACCGGCATGGCAGGCGACCAGGTGGACGCCTTCTGCGGCATGGTGCAAGAGCTCGCCGGCAAGTACCCGGAGGGCGTTGGCTACACGCCGGGCGCCATCCTGTAAAAAATCCCCCCCGATACCATGGCAGAGCAGAGTGAGAGAGTCCTGTTTGAGAATGCAGCCTACCGCCTGACGGCGAGCGGGCTGCAGCAGGCAGGGCTTACCGCGGAGCTGGAGGGCACGGAGGCGCTGCGCATCACCCGCGAGGGCGGCGCCACCCGCACCGTGAGCATTCCCGCCCCGCCCGCAGGCTGCACAGGCATGCGCAGCAGCATCCCTCTGCTCACCGCCATGTACAACCTCGCCATCCATGAGCTGCGCGCCAATATGCACGAGGGCGGGCTCATGCTGGCAGGGGCAAACTGGTCCACCGTCTGGACCCGCGACATCGCGTACGCCGCCGCCCTCGGCGCCGTCATTGCCGAGCCTGCCGCCGTGCAGGCCAGCCTCAAATCCCGCGTGCAGGGCGGCATCATCATGCAAGACACCGGCACCGGCGGCGGCTGGCCCATCTCCACAGACCGCGTGGTGTGGGCACTGGGTGCGCGCAACCTGTACAACATCACGGGCGACCGCGAGTGGCTGAGCTTCTGCACAGAGGTGCTCACCGCCACGCTGGAGCAAGACGCCGCCCTGTTCTCCGCCCGCGGCACCACCCTGTACCCGGGTGAAACCAGCTTCATCGACTGGCGCGAGCAGAGCTACCCGCAGTGGATGAGCATGGCCGACATAGGCGACTCCTACGCGCTGGGCACCAACACCCTGCACTACATCGCCCACGTCATCACCGCCAAGCTCCTGCGCGAGCAGGGTAACGATGCCGAGGCGGAAACATACGCCACCCGCGCCGCCACCCTCGGCAAAGCCATACAAGACGCCTTCTGGAGCCGCGCCCACATGCACTACAGCATGTACCGCACGGCGGATGGCTGCATGTCTGAGCGAGTGGACTCACTGGCCACCGCCCTCACCGTGCTCTGCGGTCTCGCCGGTGAGCACAGCGCCCGCGCCCTCAACGCCATACCGCGCTCCCCCTGGGGCACGCCGGTGTTCTCCCCCTACAAGTCGGACACCCCCTCCTGCTACCACAACCGCGCCGTATGGCCCTTCCAAGAGGCTTACGTCCTGCTTGCCCATGCGGAAATGCAGGACACCGCAGGCGCCGCCTTCTCCATGGCTTCCATCCTGCGTGCAGCCATGGCATTCGGCACGAACAAAGAGAACTTCCGCGCCGACACCGGCGAGGCGGAGGGCACCCTCCTCAACTCCGACCGCCAGCTGTGGAGCGTGAGCGGCATGCTCGGCCTCTTCTACCTCGGCCTCTTCGGCATCCGCTTCGAGGGCAAGAACCTCGTCTTCTCCCCCTGCGTGCCGAAAAGCTTTGCCGGCAGCCACTGGCTCACCAAGCTGCGCATCCGCGGCATGGAGCTCAACGTCCACATCAACGGCTACGGCACGGAAATCTGCTCCGTCATCATCAACGGCAAGGCGGCCTCCCCCATCATCCCGCTGGACACCACCGGCCGCCTGCAAATTGAGATTGAGCTCATCCCCCAAGATGAGGAGGAACCTACCGCCGACTTCCCCGCCGCGCATGAGGACCTGCCCGAGCCGCAGTGGGATGCCCCCACCCCCAAGCGCCTCCGCTGGCACCCCGTGCCCGGTGCAAGCGCCTACTACATCTACGCCAACGGCACCGCCATCGGCACCACACCGGATTGCTCCTACACCCCGCCGCAGAACGCCAACCTCTGCAACGTGTACCGCGTCCAAGCCGTGGCGGACCACGCCACCTCCTCCCTCAGCCAACCTTTTGAATGCCCCCTGCCCGGGGCACGCCAAGCCCTGCAGCCCACCCGCATCGGGGAGGAGACTGAGTACACCGTAGAGCACGGCCGCGCCTGGCTGGACACCCGCCCCTGCACCTCGCGCTTGGCGTACGAGCAGCTCACCCTTGCCCCCGGCACCTACACCGTGCAGGTAGAGTACTGCAACGCCACCGCTTCACGCCGTGATGGCGACACCTGCGCCCTCCGCGAGCTGCTGGTGGATGGCACCCCCACCGCCATCATCCCCCTGCCCCACAACACGGAGCAAGACCACTGGGAGGACTACTCCCTCACCGCCCCCATCACCCTGCACCTCACCGCAGGCGTGCACCGCTTCTCCCTGCGCTACAACCCCTCCACCTGCACCAACTCCAACGGCAAGCTCAACCAGTGCATGGTGAAGGCGCTTATCATCACCCGTAAGGATTGATGAATCGGAGTTTGAAGGGGAGTTTGCGAGCGTTAGCGCCTGCCTCGGCGTAGCTGCGCAGCAGCGAAGACGGGAGCCTAAATTTGAGCCCCGGAGGGGCGGTATAAAATAGCCCGGCGGTGGAGCCCCGCAAGGGGCGGAACCCCGGGAAAAGGCCACAAAAACAAATGCGAACCCCGGAGGGGTGGCATAAAGCGTGGCGCAAAAATGCCGCATTGTTTCAAAATGCCGCAAACAACAAAAACACGCGCCCACCCCGGCTCGGAGCTTCGCTTCGCTCCGGTCCTCGCCATTATATGTCGGCCTACGCTGCGTCGCTTCGCTCCGTCGCTCCGGGCTCAATTTTCTTTTTTTATGCTACCCGGGGTTCCGCGGCTTCGCCGCTCCACCGCCGGGCTATTATATGGCGCCCCTCCGGGGCTCTGAATTCCGCTCGCCTACGGCTCGCAATCTATTCTTCAAATTCCGATTTATCGCTCAGTGCAAGTACCGGCATCAACCATAAACTTTAACAGAGGCAATCGGAAATTGAAAGGCGGCATGCGAGCGCCTTGGTGGCTCAGTGATTGGCATTGAGGGAATCGAGGGCATTTTGCGCCTCGGAATAGCCTTGGTCAGCCGCTTTGCGGATGAGGCTGAGGGCTTCTGAGTCATCCTTCGGCACGCCATCACCGCGATAATAGCAAATGCCTAAGCAGTATTGGGCGGGTGCGGAGCCGGCATCGGCAGCTTTGCGGTACCACTTCACGGCTTCTTGCAGGTCTTTGCTCACGCCGTTGCCATGGTAGTAACACCAAGCCAAGTGACACTGCGCCATGGTCAAGCCCTGTTTGGCAGCCTTGTAGAACCACTCAGCGGCTTCTTTTTCATCGCGGGAGATACCGTAGGCCTGTAGGTAACACAAGCCGATGCTATACTGGGCATCGGCCAGGCCTTGCTTGGCCGCTTCATGGAACCATTTCACGGCTTCCTGAGCATTTTCCGCAGTGCCGACGCCATTCTGATAGCAGTAGGCCAAGTTATACTGAGCCACGGCAATGCCTTGCTGAGCCGCTTTGCGGAACCACTCGGCGGCTTGGTCCACATCTTTGCTGACACCATAGCCCGCGGCATAGCAAGAGCCGAGGTTGTTCTGCGCGCCGGCATAGCCCTGCAGGGCAGCTTTGGTGTACCATTTCACGGCCTCGTAAGGGTCTTTCGACAGCTCTGCACCGGTGGCATACCGGCGGCCGAGGGCGGTTTGAGCGACCGGGTGGCCGGCTTCCGCCGCTTCACGGAGGTATTGCAAGGCCTTGGTTTTGTCTTGCTGCACCCTGACGCCGTGCATCAGCAAGACACTGTAGGCAAACTTGGCGGCGGCATCATTTCTTTCCGCCATTTCGCGCAGGGAGTGCAGCAGTTGCTTGCTTTGGGGTTTGGGGATGTGTTTTTTGGCAGGTAAAGCGGCTTTGGTATGGGCTTGAAGCAGCTGTTGAATAAACTCCGCACAGGCGGTTTCCTCGTCGCGGAGGGCGGCTTCCTCACCGGCACGGCGTGCATCGAGCTCGCGCTGCACGCGTTCCGCCTCTTCCAGGCGGAGCCGCATGGTTTCCGCCAGTGCTTGCTCCGCTTTGGCTTGCTCCGCCTTCACGGACTCGGCATAGGCGTACACGCCATAGCCGGCACCACCCAGCAGCAGCGTAAGCGCGCCCGCCAGCAGCAGCCACTTGCCACTCTTGCCGGAGGAGGCGGCCTCATCCCACTCCGGCGGTAAGGTGTGCAGGGCCTCCATCCACCGGCGGGCATCGGGCCAGCGGTGTTTGTAGTTCACGGCCAGCGCGGTATCAATACTGCTCAGCAGGGCGGGGGAGAACCTACCGAGCAACTCCGGACGTGAGGCAAGCGGGCGGTAGGGGTCTACATCATACAAACGATCAAGCGCTTGGGGCGGACACTCACCGGTGATGATGCGGTAACAGGTGGCACCGAGGGCATAAATATCCGTCCACGGTCCGCATGTACCGTGGGGGGAAATCTGCTCCGGCGGGGAGTATGCCGGGGTGCCTACCATGGGGGCGGAGCGCTCCGTTTGCAGGGCGCGTGCGGTGCCGAATTCGATGAGGATGGGCGTGCCGTCCTCACGCAGCAAGATGTTACCGGGCTCCAAATCACGGTGCAGCAGGTTATAACTGTGCAGATAATCCAGCGCGCTGAGCAGGGCAACGAGAATCGGCTGCAGCCAAGCCTCACTCACCGCAGCGGGGGGCATCACCTTGTGCAGCTCTTTGCCGGGGATGTAGGGCATCACATAATAAGCCGTACCCAGTGCCTCGAAGACCCCATACACGCGCACGATGTTCGGGTGCTTCAGGCGAGAGAGCGTGCGCGCCTCATCCTCAAAGAGCCGCAGCGTGTGGTTGTAATTCTGCACGGCCCCCTCAACATCCAGTGGCTGAATTTGCTTGGTAGCATCATCACGCACAGCATAAAAGGCGGGCAGGTTTTCTTTAATAACTACCTGAGCATTCGTGCGTTGGTCAATCGCAAGGTAGGTGATACCGAAGCCACCCAGCCCCAGCATACGGAGTAAGCGGTAGTGCCCCATCGTGATATTCTGCGGTAGGGCCATGCTCTTACTTGTTTGCCCGTGGGCGGTGTGCTGCGTGTTGCCGGTCATGTTGCGCTGTGTTTGGGTGACGAGTATATATATACTACTTCCGGGGCGCTTTGACCAGCTTTTTCATCCCATCTCCGCAAGTTCTGCGGAAATGAGTTTGACGAATCGGGCTCAAACTGCTATAAACAAAGCATACTAACCGCAGGGTGCAAGTCAGGTGAGGGCAAAACACCGGCAGGGCACCCGGAGTTCGCCGGCATGAAAAACGCACTTATCTCCTTTCTCTGTTTACTCGGTTCCGTAGCGCCCTTGGTAGCTGCGGCGGATGATTACCCCCTGCATACAGCCGTGCAGCAGGGCAAGCCCTCACGTGTGCGCGCGGAGTTGAGCTACTACCGCATCAATTCCCGTAATGCGGCGGACCTCACCCCGCTGATGGTGGCCGCCATGTATGACCGCTCCACCTCCGCAGGCATTTTGATAGAGGCAGGCGCCTCGGTGAATGAACGCACCTCCGCCTATTCCACCACGGCACTCATGATGGCCGCCATGAATGGCTACCATGAGGTGGTGGAGGTACTGCTGCGTGCCGGGGCGGATATCGACGCGCGCAACATATCCGGCTTCACGGCTCTCATGTTAGCCTCACAGAAAGGCCATGCCCATGTGGTGCGCCAGCTCTTGGATGCCGGGGCAGACGCCCGCTTGCTGGATGCCAGCAACCGCTCCGCCCTCACCCACGCTGCTAATGATGAGGTGCGCTACATACTGGAGGCGGCCACCACCTCCTCCGGCTCGGCTGCCCACACCCCTGCCCCGGAGCTGCAAATCCCCGAATGCGAGCCGAATAAGCGTTTCCCCTTGGAATTCTGAGCATACACTGCACAAAAATGCCGCCCGCGGATGGTCACAGCCATGGCGCGAGCGGCGTTTTGTTGCCTGTGGGCGTATGAAGCCTCAGTTTTTGGTGAAGAAATCCTTCAGCGAGTTAAAATCCGCAGCGGTGGGTTGGTCCGCACGGGCGATGGCCTCTTTTTGCGCCTTGGTGATGGCGGCAATACCTTCAGAAGCGAGGGCGAGCATCTGGCCCATCTCCTCCGCGGTGAACACGGCTTCCTCGCCGCTGCCTTGCACCTCCACATACTGGCCACCCTCCGTCATGACGATGTTCATGTCCACCTCCGCATCGCGGTCCTCCACATAGCAGAGGTCGAGCAGCGGGGTGCCTGCCAATTTACCCACGGACACGGCGCTGACCAGCTGGCGCATGGGGTTGGTGGTGATGAGCCCCTTGGCCATGATGCGGTTAAGGGCGATGGCGAGCGCCACGGCAGCACCGGTGATACTGGCGGTGCGGGTGCCACCATCCGCCTGCAGTACGTCGCAGTCCACCCATACGGTGCGAGCGCCCAGCGCCTCCAGGTCCATCACGGCGCGCAGAGAGCGGCCGATGAGGCGCTGAATCTCCACGGAGCGGCCGTCTTGCTTACCGGCGGCACTGTCGCGCTTCTTGCGGTCCAAGGTAGAGTAAGGGAGCATGGCGTATTCAGCCGTCAGCCAACCGCCCTCCACCTTTTGCGCCTTCATCCAGCGCGGGACATCCTCTTCAATCGTTACGGAGCAAATCACACGCGTATTGCCGAAGCAGGACAACACGGAGGCTGTGGCATGCGGGGCGACATCCAGCACGAAATCGAGCGGGCGCATCTCATTCAGCCCGCGGTTGTTTAAGCGTTCCATACCCACACTCTACCACACCCGCCCCGCACTGGCAACCTCCATTTGCGTAATGGATGGATTATTTGCCGCATTCCGCCACCCTTCATAACCGCGGATGCGGCAAGGCGCCGTTTCCGATTGCGGCTCGATAAATCGGAAGTTGAAGAGGCGTTTGTAGGATAATCTGCGAGCGCAAGCGAGCCGAATTCAGAGCCCCGGAGGGGCGCCATACAATAGCCCGGCGGTGGAGCCCCGCAAGGGGCGGAACCCCGGGAAATGGCCACAAA
>CAJGCY010000036.1 GCA_904501955.1 uncultured Akkermansia sp.
AGTATGTGGAGCTTACCCCCAAGGGGCACACCCCGCACAATCTGGCAAAGGCATACGCCTTCCACCTGGCGCTGCAAGAGACCGGCGACATGCGCAACGTACAACTCTGAGCCCACTGCCGAGTGGCAGTGTTCACCCCGCTCCGTGCCGGTACCGGCCGTGGCGGGGCTTTTTTCTGTTTGACTTGCAAGCGGAATACTGCTATCATCCACCCCGACATGAGCACACAGGGCATTACCTTTTACAACCGCTATACCGGGCAGATGGAGCAAGAAAAAGTGCTGGGTGAGAAATCCCTGCGCTGGGTGTATGGCACCACCTTGGGTAAAGTGAGTTTGCACGTGCTCATTAAGCGAGCTTTCTTCTCCAAAATACTCGGCGCCATGAAGAACACCCGCGGTAGCGCGGCGTCCTTGCCGAACTTCGTTAAGGAGTACAACATCAACATGGAGGAAGCAGAAAAAACGCTTGAAGAGTTCACCAGCTTCAATGATTTCTTTTACCGCAAGCTCAAGCCCGGTGCACGCCCCGTATGCGAGGGTGCAACCGTTGCCCTGCCCGCCGATGGCCGCCACAGCGGCTGGCAAGATGCCTCTCAAATGCAGGGGGTGTTTGTGAAAGGGCAGCAGTTTGACCTACCTGCCCTGCTCGGCAGTGAGGAGCTGGCGGAAAAATACAAGCATGGTACCGTGGTGCTGTCTCGCCTGTGCCCGGTGGACTACCACCGCTTCCACTTTGTGGCTGAGGGCACCCCGGAGGCTGCTGTACGCATTCCCGGACCGCTGGCCAGCGTATCCCCCTATTGCCTGCGGCACAAGCTCTCTTGGCTGTGGACAAACAAGCGTGAGCTCACCATGCTGCACACGCCGCACATCGGGGATGTCGTGCATCTTGCCGTAGGTGCCACCGGTGTGGGTGCCATCTTCCAGACCTATGAGCCCGGCAAGACCATCCAAAAAGGCGATGAGCAAGGCTACTTCGCCTTCGGTGGCTCCACCATCATGACCTTCTTTGAGCCCGGTCGCATCCAACTCGCGGATGACATCCTCCGCCACACCGCCGACTGTACCGAAACCTTCGCCCGCCAAGGCGACCTACTGGGCACCATTTGCGGATAAACCTTACATGGTTTCACCGCAAATAATAACAACTCCGTTGTTGACACGTATACTACCCTCCTGAGGGTAGGAAGGCATCGTTTGCAGAGCTTCGCGGTGCATCTCTATCTCCTCCGGTCGATTTCCGTAACGTAAAAAGCGCAGTGCGGGATATTGCCCGCAAAAATCTGCATAGCTATAACGCACGTTATCTCCGTCTGTAATCTTTCGGAAATACAGGATATTGCCTTTTTGCGGAGTGATTTTGTTCGCATGAGCCACCACAACGGCATCTTCTTCCATGCGCAACAACGAATACAAGCGCGATTCAAACTCAGCGCGTTCTACAGCAGCATAATGGCTTACATGCATGCTACCACGTATTACAGCTACAACACCGAGCAGCAAAACTACCCAACGCAAAAGGCTTTTCTGCAGAAAACAGCTTATCACCATCCCCCATAATGCGGCAAACACAACCGGCTCAGCCAATCGGGTATGCGGTCGACAGGGCCACTCATTACCCATAACCAAAATCATTAAAAATGGGCTAAGCCACAAAAACACCAATAAAGCATTGGCAAAAAGTCGAGCGAAAACATTCAATTTTTCCAGAGTCCAGACATAGCAAGTCAACAGCAACAGCGGAATAATAGCGCTGGCATATACCAGTTCTCCGGGATAAGAATCCGGCCATAACGCCGTTTGCAACACTACCCTTCCATAATGTAAAAGATACATCACCAGCGTGAACAAGTCAACTATACCACCGTGATTGGTCATGGAATCCTGACCGGAGCGAACCCATTCTATGGTGAGAGGCGATATTGCAACAGCATAATCCAACACTTTTCCAACGGAAAACCAAATCAGCATTGCAGCAAAAAGCACAGCTACACCTTTGCACATCAATGAGAACACCCCCTCTTTTTGTTTTATGATACCGACTAAGACAGCCAGCACAACGATTACAACGAAGTTTAGCGCCAATGATTGGTAAATACCTGCAGATAAAGCGACCAAGAGTGCGGCAATAAAGCCTTTACTCCACCCCGGCTGAGTTATACAATATACCGCGAGAGAGGTCGCAAACACGCCAAACATTACAGCATCACTCTGTATGCTATACGACATTGAATAAGCTGTTTGCGGCAAACACATGAAAGCAAGCGCATATATCACACGACTGATTCCACTTTTAAGCTCCAATATGCGTTGCTGGCACATTACGGCAGCAGCAGCAAACAATCCAACAAGCAGACCGGCAGTCCATGTACCGGGACCAAAGCCGAACGCATATTTCCATGCATAGAGTCCCCAGCGTCCATTTGCTATGTACGTTTCCATACCTCCGCCGCAAAAATCCAACGTTTCGTCCCAATGATATCCAAACCGAGGAATCATTGCGCCGAATACAAACAAAAACAGAACAAAATAAAATACGTACTCTAAGACAAGCGGATAACGCTGTTTCAGCATGAAACTCGCTATATTGTCTTCACCTTGCATTTCTTTACTTGTTGTATGCATGATTTTCTGTTTTATCAACGAGAAGTATACCCCACAGAATAATCGTTGTACAGAATAATCATACTCACAAGCAGAGAAAGCGCAAAACATAGCACAGTTTAGGCTTTTAATGTGCGGGGTTATGGTGTATAATCCTGCGCGTTATGTTACAGGCAGGAATAGTAGGACTCCCGAATGTTGGTAAATCCACCCTTTTCAATGCAGTGACCCGCTCCCGCAAGGCGGAGGCGGCGAATTATCCTTTCTGCACCATTGACCCGAACGTGGGCGTGGTGGAGGTGCCCGATGAGCGTCTGGCCGTGCTGGCGGAGATGAGCAAGACTGAAAAGATTGTTCCCGCAGCCATTGAGTTTGTGGACATCGCCGGTCTTGTGAAAGGCGCAGCTGAGGGCGCAGGCTTGGGTAACAAGTTCCTCTCCAACATACGCGAGACGGATGCCATCGTGCAGGTGGTGCGTTGCTTTGAGAATGACGACATCATCCACGAGTTGGGCAATGTAGACCCCGTACGCGATATCGAAATCATTAACTCCGAGCTCATTCTGGCAGACCTTGCCGCCATGGAGAAGCGTAAAGAAAGCCGCATCAAGAAGGCTCGCGGTGGCGACAAAGAGGCTAAGGCTGAGGTAGAGCTCATCGAGAAGCTCATTCCCCACTTGGATGCCGGCAAGCCCGCTATCACGCT
The DNA here is from genome assembly GCA_904501955.1 of uncultured Akkermansia sp. Classification (GTDB taxonomy): domain Bacteria; phylum Verrucomicrobiota; class Verrucomicrobiia; order Verrucomicrobiales; family Akkermansiaceae; genus Akkermansia. Next base: position 3,313 of record CAJGCY010000036.1, read on the forward strand.
GGAGCTCAGTGATGACGAGCGCAAGCTCATGAAGGAGTTCTTCCTTCTCTCCAACAAAAAGAGCATTTTCGCCTGCAACGTAAGCGAAGACGAGTTGGCAGAGGCTGTTAAGAACCCGGATGCACACCCCTACGTGTCCGCCGTGCGTCGCTATGTGGCAGAGCACCACAATGCTGAAGCTATCGTCATCTCCGCCCGCATTGAGGAGGAGCTTTCCGAGCTGCCCAAGGAAGAGGCAGTCATGTTCCTGAACGACCTCGGCGTCGAGGACTCCGGCGTGAGCGACCTCATCCGTGCCGTGTACCACTTGCTCGGTCTGCGCACCTACCTGACCACCGGCGTCAAGGAGACTCGCGCATGGACCATCCACGCGGGCGACAAAGCCCCGCAGGCTGCCGGCGTAATCCACACGGACTTCGAGCGCGGGTTCATTGCTGCTCAGGTAGTAGCGTATGAAGACCTGGTAGCATGCGGCTCCATGGCCAAGGCTAAGGAGCAAGCCAAGCTGCGCATCGAAGGCAAGGACTACGTCATGCAGGATGGTGACGTGGTGGAGTTCCGCTTCAACGTATCCAAATAACCCCTTACCGAAATCAAGCCACCATGCCCGCTGAGACCCTCTACATCGTGATGCCCTGCTACAATGAATCCGCAGGCATTGAAACGACCGTCAGCGTTGTCAGCGAAAAGCTGCGCGGCTTGATCAGCGCAGGGCGCATCGCTGCGGACAGCGCCATGTTGTTCGCGGACGATGGCTCTGCTGACAACACCTGGGAGCTCATTGAGCAGCTCCATGCTCAGAACCCCATGGTGAAGGCCTCGCGTCTGGCCGGCAACAGAGGTAAAGAATATGCCCTCTTTGCCGGCCTCATGGAGGCAAAGGAGCATGCGGACATCGTCATCTGCATGGACGCAGACCTCCAGCATGATATCGACGCCATCGACACCTTCCTCGACAAGCGAGCCGAGGGCTATGAGCTGCTGTACGGGCTGAAAGCCAGCCGTGGCAAAGAGCCCTTTATCCGCAAAATCACTGCCAAGTTCTTCTACTGGTTCATGGGTAAGCTCGGCTCGCCCGTGCTGCGAGGCCACTCAGATTACAGCCTCATGACCAAGCAGGTGCTCGAGGCGCTTTCCGAGTACAGCGAGTGCAACATGATGTTCCGCGCCATCCTCCGCCAGCTCGGCTTCAAACAAGCCCCCGTCTATTTCGAGGTGAAGGAGCGCGAACTCGGGGAAAGCAAGATGTCCCTGCGCAAGCTGCTGGCGCTCAGTCTGGATGCCATCACCTCATTCTCCGTGGCGCCGCTGCGCATCATTGCCGCCATCGGCGTATTTATTTTCTTTATCAGCCTGTTGATGGTAGCGTGGGTCGTTTATGACTACTTCCGCATCGGCACCCCCAACGGCTGGGCAACCCTCACCTGCAGTCTCTGGTTCATCGGTGGCTTGGGGATGATTTGTCTCTCCATCGTCGGTGAGTACATCGGCAAAATGTACATGGAAACCAAGAAGCGCCCCCGCTACTTCATTAAAACGCGCCTCCGTTAATCCCCCATCTATGGGAGAGCACATTTCAACAGCACCCTTTTTGCTCTGTTCTGCAGGAGTTTTATAGGTGCACTCCAACGCCTCGCATCAATTCTCCATTACCGCACCCATACAATGCCTCTTACAGGGCATTGAAGCGCGCTGTAGCACAGCTACGCAGCAGTAAGCACATCGGGTTCAGAAACTGCCCAACACTCCTTATTTTTCCTCACACCGCGCGCATGCAAAACCGCTCGGCGGTTAAGCCGAGCGGTGGATAATATTTGTTTGTGATTCGCTGTCGAACAAGCCCTCGTCCTCGGGACAGAGCGCACTGATGGGCTACTCTCAGGTAGCTATACCGAAGTGTCGCTGAATATCCGCAAAGATTCGGTCTCGCAGGGTGCGAGCCTTCTCTATGTCCCTGGTGCGCAGAGAAAAGCGCAGGCGCTCTGCTGTGGCATCAGGCTTGTGGACTGTAACGTGGCACCACCATACACCGCGGTTATTCCACAGGTGGTGGTTGATGTTGTCATCGTTAATACGAAGCGCGATTTTGGTCTGTTGTGATGTCATTTTCGTAAAAGGTTAGTGCATTCAGAGGTGCAGTATTGTACTCTTGCGAACATGCGCGCGGTTCGTTCCGGAACAGCCCCGCGACACCTCAGTTATTTTTCGATAAGATAGACAACCGAATGTGTCGCTTCGTTCAAAAAAAGTACAGAAAAGATCAATAGAGGATCCCTGCCTTCTTGAGCGTGTTGTAAGCACCGTTCTTGGAGATGGTGCGCAGAGCCTTGCAGGAAAGCTTCATGCGGATGTAACCACCGCGGCCACCATTGAGCTCAGGTACCCAAATGCGCTTCTCCTGAAGGTTGGGGTATACCGTGCGGTTCACAGTCTTAGTAACGTGACGACCGATACCGCCCTTCTTCTTGGCAAGACCGGAGCGGTGAATGCGGCGGCCCTTGTGCGGCATAGCAAACGTGATATTGCAGATTCTGGACATAAGATTTTCGTGCGGTTTAAGTTTAGCGGAGCACTATTCTACACTATTTTCAGCCCACGTCAAGCAAAACCTCTCATTTTCAGCAAAAAAAGTTTCTTCACCCTCGCCTCTGTACACCGATTACACCCTGCGAACACCGACAAAGAGCCGAGTTTTTTCTTACAATGGGGCTTTTTGCCTCCAATTTCGGTCAAAAAGCCCGGAAACCATAACACAAAGGACGGGTCAGCGCATTTTTGACGTGTCATGATGCAGAAAATGACTTGACTCTGACGCAAAGATGTGGCAGTATAGTCCTCGCCTTCGGGGGCTCTTGGAGGTATGGCCGGAAAACCCCGCCAGGACCGAGAGGTAGCAACGGTATTCGGACCATGCTTGTCGAGATGTCCCCCGAGGGTATTTTTGTACCCTGATATCAGCGTGCGTAGCTGTGAATGCTCTGGATAGCAGGCAGCAAATTAACCACGAAGAAGGTGACCAACACCGCAGCAAAGCCCAGCAGCAACAACGAGCGCCGCCAGCCGGCAAAAGCAGCATGAGCCCGCACATGGAAGTACAGCAAGTACACACACCAAGTGATGAGCGCCCATGCCTCCTTGATATCCCATGCCCAATAACGAGCCCAAGCTACATCCGCCCAAATCGCACCACTCCACAACCCGAACGTCAGGAAGGGGAACGCAAGCGTCACCACCTCATCCGCAGCGCGCACGCGCTCATCACGGCGAGGGGTGGAGAAAAACGAGCTGATTACCAAGAATGCTGACACCGCAAGGAAGCCATAGGAAATAACGTACGACGTCACATGCGGAGCAAACCAAGGGGATTGCAGCGCAGGCATTTGTCGCCAAGCTGCCTGCATAGGCATGCACAGTGCGCCCAAGGTAGCCAAAGCCGCCGCGGCGGAAAAATGCGCGGTGAGCACCACCCCACGGCAACGCTCCATGTAAAAAGCAGCGGGCACTAACACCAGCGGAAAGAAGCTGAGCACATGGCGCATGTTACCGAAGGGCACAGCCTGCGCCATCACCCAATTCGCCACAAACAGTGCAACAGCCACCAGCCAGCTACCCAGCATGATGCCACGCGCAGCATCACCACGGCGCAGCACCGCCAACCCCCAAGCCAGCAGTGACACCAGGAACAAACCGACACTCAAGGTGTACACAAGCGTAATCATGCCTCAACAAGCTCCTTTCTTTCCATAACATCAGCAGACTCCTCACGGCGCCACCAGCACCAGCATGCCGTACTGAGCATCAACCCGACCATGCCCACCAAGGCAAACCAGCGACCCGGGGCATTTCTCGCCTGCAGCACCACGGACACCGTATTTTCCGCATGATTGTAGTGATAACTGAGCAGGTATATGTGCCAATCCTTGCAGGCAATCGGCTCATTGACTTTCAATACCTCGTGGCGAGTCTCTGGGCGCCCGCGGTGATCAGTATATACGGTACATGCCACACGGTACTCCTTCACAGCCCCTACGCCCTGCACACCGGCGGGCAAAGGCTCACTGATAAGCAGATAAGGATAAGCCACGCCCTCAGGCTGAACAAAAGAGGCCGGCGCATAGCGGCGCTTGCCGAGCACCAGCTCTTCCCCCTCCTGCTTCAGATGCCCCTCCGGCAGGCTCACCCAGCGACCGTTCATCCAAATGAACGGCAGGTAGCGCTCACCGTCTTTCACAATGAGGCGGTTGTGCCGAGCATCCGCAGGAGCAGCGGCGCCATCATAATACGACACGGAAAAATCCTCCACCTGCAGAGCAAACTCCAGCGGCAACACCTCCCCGGTGGCCGTCTTCACCTCCGTCACCTTATCCCCGGAGCCTGCTGTCACCTGAACGGTGGCCGTACGCTCCGAGCAGTAATCCCAAAACGCCCCCAGCACAATAAAGAAACAAGACCAATGTGCTGCGGCCAACCACAGCCGGCGCCGCATCACACCGCGAACAAAATACCCGAAGATGGCAGCAAACAACAAACCGACCACCGCCGTGCAGGCCGTCGCAAAGGCGCCGAACCACATAGCCCCGCCCAGCATGGCGTTCTCCACCGTTTGGCAGCCGTACATCCACGCCGCTATCAGCCCGGATACCGCAAAAAACGTGCACACCAAGCCGAACACAAACTGCACACGCAGCCCGGCAGCCAAACGCCAACCGCCCCACAATGCCAGCAGCCCGGCCAGTAAGCCCAGCAGCTGCATAAGCCCACCTCGTAAAACAGCAGGTGCTCCCAGCACCGGGGAAGCCCCCGCCACCAGAAGCACACACACTGCGCCGATGACCATCAGAGTTGCCTTAAGCCACCCGCTCATAAGTGTTTACCAATGCCAAGTAATGGAGAAAGTACCGTAGAGATTAGCCTCATCCTGCGTACGATAGCTGTCCGTAGCATACACGGCACCTACGTAGTAGTCCACACCTTGGTATGAAACACCCACGCCCAAGTGGAACTCAGCCTGCCACGGCACGCGGCTGCATGTTTGATCAAAATGGTGGAACACACCGCCGTCAATCGTCATATCATGCGCCACGTAATTCACCGCAGCACTGCCCGCTACAAAATAAGAAGGTGCGGTGGGGTCATAATCCTTCTTTTCCAACGGATTCACACCGAAGGTAGCAGCCTTGTTACCGACATTCCCCATGGAGTCCGGCAAATTACGGCCATAACGCATGGAAAGGCCTACCCCACCGCGGATGAAGGCTGTACCCACCTCCTCGCGCACGCTGAACACGGCTTCCGTCTTCCAACCATTGGGCGTCGTGCACTCCAAGCTCTTCAGGCGAAAATCCTGCTGAGCCGACAGCTGGAAAATCACCTCTGAGGGAACCTGATCCGGCCACCCTTCCCAGGTAGCCATACCGGCAGCCTCGTGCAGAGCGTTCTGCACCTCACCCGCAAGAGAGGCATTACCCGTCGTACCGATTTGGAACTCAACCGTGTTACCGAAATTCTCACCGCGCTGCATGTAAGCAGCACCCAGAGCAGCATAGCCCACATAGGGATGCTCACCATACACGGCATGCTTGGTGTGCGTGGTGGGGGTGTACATATTCTGCGTAAGGCTCACACCCCACGCATTACCACTCTGCATAATCTGAGCATAGTCCAAGCGCGTACCGTGGGAGTAGTCGCTGTCAGAATCAAACACAGAGTCATTCTCCATCACACCACGGAAATAGTGACGAGCCTGCGCATCATAACCGGGCTCTCCGGGCTGAGGAATGGGATTATTGTACACTGACAGTGTAGACACCGCCGCCATCGCGATAACGGGAATCATGCTCATGCCTCCAGACTCTACGCTCTTACACTCCGCAAGTCAAGTTAAAAAAACGGCTTACCCTGCTTTTCGCCGATAAAACTCAGACTTGCGGACAAAGAACGCCAAAAAAATAATTTCACGCGCGCGAGGAGCTATTTTGGTCTTGACATTACCACCTGATGGAGTATAGTGAGCCCGTAGGGGTATCAACACACCCCCGATTAAGTACCATGGAACCGATTTACGAAGGCAAAGCCAAGAGACTGTTCACGACAGACGACGCAAACGTGCTGCGCATGGAGTACAAAGACTCCGCCACGGCATTCAACGGCGAGAAAAAAGAAGACTTTGAGAACAAAGGCCGCTTCAACAAGGCCATTACCCTCATCATCTACCGCATGCTCGAGGCTCGCGGTGTAGCCACGCACTTGGTTGATGACGTAGACGACATCAACCTGCTGGTAAAGAAGGTATCCATCATCCCGCTTGAGGTTATCGTGCGCAACGTAGCCGCCGGTAGCTTCTCCAAGCGCATGGGTGTGGCTGAGGGCACCGTCTTCAAGAAGCCCATCGTTGAGTTCTCCTACAAGGATGACTCCTTGGGTGACCCCTTCATCAACGATGACTACGCCCGCGAGATGGGCGCCGCTACGGAGGAGGAGTGCGCCGGCATCAAGCAGATGGCTCTCCTCGTCAACGAGGTGCTCTGCGAGTTCTTCATGAAGGCAAACCTGCGCCTCATCGACTTCAAGATTGAGCTCGGCCGCCTTGCTGAGGACCCGACCCAAATCGTGCTGGCAGACGAGATTTCCCCGGACACCTGCCGCCTGTGGGACGTAGAGACCGGCAAGAAGATGGACAAGGACCGCTTCCGTCAGGGCTTGGGTGGCTTCATGGAAGCCTACGCTGACGTGCTGGAGCGTTTGCAGAAGTAAACTTTCACCCCCATAGCCACCGTGCTGAAGAAGTGCGGTGGCTCTTTTCAATTTTATGGCAACACTTACATTTGAGGTATTCAGCCGCTTCCAGTCCGCCACGGACGCCAACAAGCTGCTCTACACCCCCATCACGGACAAACTGACCTACAACCACACCCGTCTGTACACCGTAGAGTGCGAGGGCGATGTGGAGGAAGCCGCAGCCTACATGCGCCGCGTGCTGGTAGACCCCATCTCTCAGAAGGTGGAAGAGGGCGGCGCCCCCGCCTTGGAAGGCGAGCTTTTCTGCATCTCCTACGGCATCAAGAAAGGTGCTTTGGACTTGGAGAAAGAGGCGATTCTGACCAACTATGCAGGCCGCAAGGGGCTACCCTTCAGCCTGACCTCGCTCACCATCACGCAGAAGATTTACATCTTCGGCGAGGGCGACAAGGAAGCTCTTTCCGCCCGTTTCTGCAATGATGTGTGCAACCCCGCCATCCACACTTGGAGCGTTAAATAACCGTTCGATTCAGATTTTAACACTATGGCAACATACCGTCACATACCCGTACGCGACCTGAGCGAGGCCGAGCTGACCAAGCTGAGCCAGGACATGAAACTCTCCCTCTCCACGGAGGACATGCTGGTGGTACAGCAGATTTTCCGTGAGATTGACCGCGAGCCCACGGACGTAGAGCTCGAGGTAATCGCCCAGACTTGGTCTGAGCACTGCAAGCACCGCATTTTCGCCGCCACCATTCAGCATACCGTGAATGGCGAGACGGAGGAAATCAACAGCATGTACAAGACCTTCATTCAGCGCCCCTCCAAGGAGATTATGGCGCAGAAGCCCGGTTTTGTGCTCAGCTGCTTCGTGGACAACGCCGGCTTCATCAAGCTGGACGACAATCTTTCCGTGTGCCTGAAGGCCGAGACGCACAACCACCCCAGCGCCATTGAGCCCTACGCCGGTGCCAACACCGGTTTGGGTGGCGTTATCCGCGACATTCTCGGCGCCGGCAAGGGTGCTAAGCCCATCGCCAACCTGGACGTATTCTGCTTCGGCGCTCCGGACACCCCGCAGGAGATGGTGGAGGGCCACAACATCATCCACCCGCTCGGCATTATGCGCGGCGTGGTGCACGGTGTGCGCGACTACGGCAACCGCATGGGTATTCCCACCACCAGCGGCGCTATCCAGTTCGACCCCACCTACATTTACAACCCCTTGGTATTCTGCGGCACGGCAGGCGTGATTCCGCAGAGCGACATCGCTAAGGAGATGAAGCCCGGCTTGGCCGTGGTGGTCATCGGCGGTCGCACCGGTAAGGACGGTCTCCACGGCGCCACATTCTCCTCCGCCGCTATGGGTGAGGAGTCCGCTACGGAAGACCAGCAGGCCGTGCAGATCGGCAACCCGATTGAAGAGAAGAAGACGCTGGACGTGATTCTGGAGGCTCGTGAGCGTGGTCTCATCGAGTTCGTGACGGACTGCGGCGCCGGTGGTTTCTCCTCCGCAGCGGGTGAGATGCTCTCCGAGACCGGTGGCAACCTGTACCTGGAGCGCGCTCCTCTCAAAGAGACCGGCATGCTCAGCTGGCAAATCTTCCTCTCCGAGTCTCAGGAGCGCATGGTGCTTGCCGTGAAGCCCGAGAACTTGGATGAGCTGCAGCAGCTTGCCAACACCTTCCAGACGGAAATGACCGTGCTCGGTGAGTCCAACGACAGCGGCGTGCTGCGCGTATGGCACAACGGTGAGCTCGTGGTAGAGATGGACAACTCCAAGCTGCACGACGCCCCCACCAAGTACCTGACCTCCACCTTCACCCCCGCCCCGGCTCTGCAGGGTGTCGCGCTGGATGACTCCGACCTCACCGCCGACCTCAAGCAGGTGTTCGGTGACTTCGCCATCGTTTCCCGTGAGCCCATCATCCGTGAGTATGACCACGAGGTGCAGGGTAACACCGTGCTCAAGCCGCTCGCCGGCGCCACGGCCGATGCCCCGCAGGACGCCTCCGTCATCGACATCGACGGCTCTGACAAGCTCATGTCCCTGGCTCTGGCCATTCTGCCGGAGTGGGGCAAGACCGACCCCTACGCCATGGGTACCGGCACGGTGGATGAGACCGTGCGCCAGCTGGTACTTGCCGGCACCAACCCGGACAAGATTGCCCTGCTCGACAACTTCTGCATGGGCAACCCCGAGTGCCCCACTGAGCTCGGTCGCATCGTAGAGTGCGCCAAGGGCATCCGCGAGGCAGCCTTGGCTTACGGTGCTCCCTACGTATCCGGTAAGGACAGCTTCTACAACTACTTCGAGACGGAGGACGGCCCCGTGAACATCCCCGTGACCTTCCTTTGCTCCGGCTTCGGCGTGGTAGAGGCTCCCGAGCACGTACGAGGTGCTTCCCTGCGCCGCAACAACAGCCGCATCTTCATCGTCGGCAACACGGAGGACGAGATGGGCGCTTCCGTCTACGCTCGCGTGAAGGGCGTGAAGGATTGCAAGGTTCCGCAGACGGACAACAAGGCCAACTACGCCATTTACAAGCAGTACTACGAGAAGGCTCTCACCCAGGGGCTGGTGCTCTCCGCACACGACCTCTCCGAGGGCGGTCTGGCTGTTGCCGCTGCTGAGATGGCATTCTCCGGCAAGGGTGGCATCTGCATCGACCTCGATAAGCTGCCCACCGTCGGTGGCTGGCAGAACAACGTGGTTCCCTGCTTCTCCGAAAGCACCGGTCGCTTCCTCGTGGAGGTGGATGAGGACTTGGCAGACGCATTCGCCGCCGCCATGGAGGGCACGCCCTGCGCCTGCATCGGCTCCGCTACGGCAGACGGCAAGCTCACCATCACCGCCAAGGGCAACACCGTGCTCGAGGCTGAGGTGGCAGAGCTCAAGAGCATCTGGAAGCACGGCCTGACCCCGTTCTATTAATATTTCCGAACCCTTTAACACATAACTCTTAATTCTCATTATGCCTCACGCATTACTCCTGAAGTATCCGGGCACCAACTGCGACGTGGAAACGGAGCGCGCACTGCGCGCCGCCGGCTTCACCACCCAGGTACAGCCCATTGCAACGGCTACACAGCAGCACGTCGACAAGGCTCAGCTCGTGGTATTCTCCGGTGGTTTCTCCTACGGTGACTACGTGATGAGCGGTCGCCTCGCCCAGCTGGAAACCGAGCGTTTCCTCGGCGATGCCCTGCACAAGCACCATGCCAACGGCGGCTTCCTCTTCGGCATCTGCAACGGCTTCCAAATCCTCACCAAACTCGGCATCCTGCCCAAGGCCTCCCTCATCTGGAACAAGAGCGAGCGCTTTGAGTGCATGTGGGACAAGCTGGTAAAGGTGGCTCCTAACTGCCCCTTCACCACCCACCTGCCCGAGGAGTTCGAGCTCCCCTCCGCCCACGCTGAGGGTCGCCTCGTCTGCGAGCCCGGTGACGCCCAGAAGTACATGGACGCCGGCTGCGTTGCCCTGCAGTATGCTGACAACCACAACGGCTCTGAGCTCCGTATTGCCGGCCTCATGGACCCCACCGGCCGCGCCATGGGCCTGATGCCCCACCCGGAGCGTTTCCTCAAGCCCCGCCACCACTACGACCCGGATTGGTCCGGCGACGCCGAATGGGGCTGGGGTTACTACTTCTTCAAGGGTGCATTCGACGCCCTCAAGTAAGAGCCGCTCACCATTCATTTACAAAAAAGCCGCAGCACAACGCTGCGGCTTTTTTTATCCCCCTCTCTGCACAAACTCTAAAATCAGAAAACAAATCAACTACGAACCCAACATGCACAAAATTCCAGGGAATATTGCTGCAAAATTGCACAAAACTTGAGGGAATATCCGTCTAAACTTGCACAAAACTTGAGGGCATGTGAGCAAAGACGGATGAGGCCATCTGATAAGCAGAGCTCAATAAATCGGAAGTTGGAGGGGAAATTGCGAGCCGTAGGCGAGCGAAATTCAGAGCCCCGGGCGAAAGACAGTAGCCGGTGGTGGAGCGGCGTAGCCGCGCAACCACCGGCACAATACAAAAAGGAAATTGAACCCGGCTCAACTTGGATGATCGAATCGAAGAGAAGCCACCAGCGACGCAGCGTAGGTCGACAGATAAGGGCAAAGCCCGAAGCGACATTCCGAGCGAGTGCTGCTCGTATTTTCTACCTTTAATATTACAAATCCGACTTAATTACGCGAGTACTTTCTAAGTTTCTCGAACCATTGCTTTTTCTGAGATTGAGTCAATAGCGGATCATACTCAACGATTACAAATGGCGAATCGCCATTTTCAGCAACACTGTTAACCTTAGCTCCTTTCGCCAAAAGCGCATCTACGCAATCATAATATCGTTGCTGGAAAGCACGGGTAATTGCAGTATATCCTTGATGTCCCCTATGATTAACATTCGCACCGGCATTAAGAAACATCTGCTGCATTTTTTTCACTTTTTCAACTTCCTCATACTCCGGCAAACTATCGCTTCCCAGATTCGCTCTCAGATCAGTATACACATTCATATACATCCATTCCATGGCTGTAGAATGCTGATTATTTGTCATGTTGACATCTGCCCCGGAATTAAGCAAAATCTGCGCTTTTTCAACATTCAGGTAACGTGCAGCTCTCATTAAAGGCGTATTACCATTTGCGCCCTGTGCATTAACATCTGCTCCTGCTTTAATCATAATTAAAAGCGCTTTCGGTTGCACAATGCGACCAGAAGAAGCCAGTTCCATCAAGACGGTGTTTCCATCAGAATTTCTCGCATTCACATCTTCTCCTCGTTCTATGTAGGCTAAAACCAATTCCTCATTACATTTCGAAGCAGCCTTATATAATGCGTCAAAACCACCTTCTGATCCCCCTCCAAACATTTTGATTCGTTCATTTAGAGGCACCTTTGAAAACAGCTCACGTGCCTCACTCGGCCATTTTTCGCTTGCAAGTTTGTATAATTCTCTAGCTTTGTCCAAATCCTTATCGACACCATCTCCCTCAGCGAAGGCAAGCATGAGTTTTAAGGTAGCTTTTTTATCCCCGGCTTCAGCCTTTTTCTCCCACCACGGGAGCGCTTCTTTCAGGGTAAGCTTTTGCAGTCGTTTAGCTGCATTTTTATTACCATTTTCATCTGCAAGGATGTAGTACGCCACCGCCATGTTGATATTCTTAGCCACACCGGTACCGTTACGGTGCAAGTCGCCCATAATGAGCATGGCACCGGCATCCCCGGCTTCCGCAGCCATTTTCATCCACTTGACACCATTCTTCACATCACGCTTGACGCCTTTACCCTCAATAAGCATTTTGCCGAGAATGCGCATGGATTCCACATCTCCACCGCGAGCCGCGCGAAGCAGCTCTGCCGGTGAGGCATTTACCTGAGTCCCCTGCAATACCCCCTGCCCCATACCGGAATAAGCTGCAGCTGTAGGCACGCAGACACCGACTAAGAGACAAGCCAACGAAGAACGGAAAAGATTAGTAGCATTCATAAAGTTCACGGCTAACCTATAGCACGTAAACTACAACAAGTCAAGCAAAAAGCTACATAAATAGCTTTTCACAAGCTTACATACTACCGTGATAACGACCATCCGCAGCATAGCCGTAGGCATGCTGCAGTGCCTCCAACTCCTCGAAGGTCCAGAAGGGATTGCGACGGCGGAGCGCTTCAGCATAAATGCGGGAGTATTTACGGGTACCCTCGGGGCTGAGGTGGTTCGGGCGGTCGGAGATATACTGCATATCCTGCACGCAGCCGAAGGTGGGGTCCCTGAGCACGGGGATTCCGAGCTTCATATATTCACAGGCAATGAATGAGGCAGGAATGGCACAATGCGTATTCAAGCGTTCCGGGGACATGTAGATGGCCAAGCGCGCGCCTTTAGCCTCGCAAGCAGCTTTGAGCTGCATCAAGAAGTTGCGCAAAGCATCATTCATCACGACTTTTACATCCCGACCGGGCGTAAAATAATTCATGTGCATATATTCGTGCTTGTAAAAGTTTTCACACCAGCCGGACTCATGCAGTTTGGTGTTGGTGTCATATTTATACACATCATCGGGCCGGAGTAGCTTCTTGGCAATATACATGCTGAGGTCCCCGGCACGCCCAACGAAGATTTGCTTGAGTGTTGAAGCGTCCGCCGGGATAATCCCGGAATCGAACATGCTCATTCCCAAGCGGCGGTAACAGAACTTCAACCCGCTGGTCGTCATGCCATCATCCTCCCCCAACAGCGTACCGCGCATAGCCAGCAAAAGCGTGTCCCCCGGGCGCAGGTAATCCACCCCCAGCACAGCGTTGCAGCGGATGCCGTAGCCCGCCATGCCGCCGGCGTTCAGCACACGCACGCCGTATTCATCTTTCATGATTTTGGGGTCCAAGCACATGCGCACCTCAGAACCACCGGCAAAGACGTAGCAAGGCTCATCAGATTCGGCGCGCAAGGCAGCCTCCCAAGAGTCGGTTTTCTCCGCAGCGCGGGCGAAATAGTTTGCCCCGGGGTCAAGCGTAGAATCATAGAAGAAGGTAAATAGGCCACCCGCAATCAAGCCCAGAAGAATAAAAAGCAGCAATCGTTTCATGGCTCAGAAGGCAAAGTAAATGAATTGATTCTGCACACTCGTGTTCAACACGACCAACAGGAAAACCAACACCGCACAAGCCACCGGCGAAAGGAACAGGCGGTAGGGCTCATCCCGGTAACGGCGCCCTGAGAGGTACTCCACCAGCACAACGGCAAAGGAAAGCAGCAAGAACAGCCCGGGAAGCGTACCGGCCATTTGGCGATCCACCAACTCCTGCACAAATGCGCGCAGGTCATAATTGGCAGGCTCTGCAATCACGTGCAGGTGGTGCTCCAGCATCTCCGGCTTGGCATCATAAAAGAACATCCACACAAACACCATCATGCAGAAGGTCATACCCCACCCCAGCAGTGAGGGCAGCTTGCCGCCCAGATTGCGGAACACGCGGTGCACCACCATCGCCACACCGGCAAAGGCACCCCACATCACAAAGTTCCACCCTGCACCATGCCATATACCGGATATGGTGAACACGATGAGGATATTCAGCGCCCAGCGCTTGGTGCGGCTCCCCCCCATCGGAAAATAAATGTAATCACGGAACCACAGCGTGAGCGACGTATGCCAGCGCCGCCAAAACTCCGTAATGTTGCCGGCGGTATAGGGGCTGATGAAGTTCATTCGCAGCGTAATACCCAAACAGCGCGCAATGCCGTATGCCGTTAAGCCATAACCGGCAAAATCAAAATAAATGCGGAAGGTGAACAGCAAATTGTTCAGCCACACCATCCACGCATTATGCCCGGCATAATCCGCCCAAAAGGCCGTGGCGATATTGTCCGCCAAGGCCATCTTGAAAAAGAGGCCGAGTATCACATAGGGTAGCCCCACCTCAAAATCGGAAGCACGCAGCGCCAGCTCCATACGCTGCACCTGGGGCAGCAAATCACTGCGGCGCTCAATGGGGCCTGCCACAATCTGCGGGAAAAAGCTGCCGAAGTTCAGGTAATCCACAAAGCGTGGCATGGGTTCATCACGCAGCAGTGTATCAATACAGAACCCGATAATCTGGAAGGTGTAGAACGAAATACCGATGGGGATAATGAGGTCACGCAGGGTATCCCACTGCTGCCCTGCAATGCCGTTGCAGATGAAATCCGCGTACTTGTAGTACAACAAGGGCAACAAGAGCACCGGTACCGTACACCAAAGCAATGCGCGCCTACCACCCTGCCCCAAACGCAGCCCCCACTTGCACACCACCCATGCGGTAAGTGTAACCGTCAGAAATATGCACAAGGTCTGCCAACTGGCTAAGCCCAGCAATACCAAGCTAAGCACCAGCATCAGCAGTTTATTATACAGGCGCCGCACATCAGACCAACGGCGCAACAGCACATTGCCCAACCAAATGAGCAACAATGCCGGAATCAGGCTGTACCAAAACTCTGCCGTTGAAAAATCCATTTCCCTGTTGCGGCATCCATGCGCGCGCGCCCTCATTATACACGCTCTCAGCAATTAATCAAGCAATAATGCCCGATTCGCCCCTAGCTTTTGCCCGCTAAGATTGTCAACCATGCCATACGGCAAACACCACGCTGAGATTTCGCCCCAAAACTCACCGAGAAATCGGAAGTTGAAGAGCAGTTTGCGAGCCTCAGGCGAGCGGAATTTTGAGCCCCGCAAAGCGGGGCGAAAGTATAATAGCCCAAGGCAAGCCGCGTAGCGGCGCAGCCTTGGGTATGGTGAAAAAATGAAATTGAGCCCGGAGCGACGGAGCGAAGCGACGCAGCGTAGGCCGACAGATAATGGCGAGGACCGGCAAGCCACGGCGTAGCAAGCGAGCGCAGCGAGACGCGAAGCCGGGAGCGAAGCACGCTCCGAGCCGGGACGGGCGTGCTTTTTATTTGGGATGTGTGCCAATAATTTGCGGGGAATGGATGGGGCACGACTGCTGTCGGCCTCCTCAGCTCCGCTTCGTCGGACTCCAATACCTTTTTTCGCTTATACC
>CAJGCY010000037.1 GCA_904501955.1 uncultured Akkermansia sp.
GGCGCGCCTCCCGGATACGTGGGCTATGATGAGGGTGGACAGCTGACGGAAGCCGTACGCCGCCGCCCGTACAGTGTGGTGCTGTTCGATGAGATTGAGAAGGCACACCCGGACGTCTTCAACGTGCTGCTGCAGGTGCTGGATGACGGCCGCATCACGGATGGACAAGGCCGCACGGTGGATTTCACCAACACCGTGCTCATCATGACCAGCAACATCGGCTCACAATTCATCCTGAATGAGCAGGATGCCGCCGCCCGCAACACCAAGGCGCTGGATGCCCTGCGCGGACACTTCCGCCCGGAGTTCCTCAACCGTGTGGATGACATCATCATCTTCGACCGCCTGCAGGAGGAGGACCTCAAGCGCATTATCCGCATCCAGCTGCAGCGCGTCTGCAAGCGTTTGGAGGCACGCGGGCTGCGTATGGAGCTCAGTGATGCCGCGGCGGAGCTGGTGGCAAGCCACGGCTATGACCCCGTGTATGGCGCCCGCCCGCTCAAGCGCGCTATTCAGCATGATATTCTGGATCCGCTCAGCATGGCTATCCTCGCCGGGCAATACCCGGAGGGTTCCACCATTCACGTGGAGGCAGAAGGGGGCAAGATTGTGTTCCGCTGAGGCAACAGCCCCATTCCTTCCCCGCTCCACCCCCACCCGGGTGTGGAGCGGGGCTTTTATTTGAGGGGGCGCAAATCCGCGGTTGCGTGGGTGGGGCATTTGTGCTACACTGGGTGCGCATGACAGAGCAACGCAAGACGGTAGAGGTGGTAGCAGCGGTGATTTATGATGCCGAGGGCAGAGTACTTGCCACCCAGTGCCCACCCCACAAGCACAACGGCGGTTGGGAATTCCCCGGTGGCAAGATAGAGCCAGCGGAAAGCCCGCAGGCAGCCGTAGTGCGCGAACTGCGTGAGGAACTGAGCCTCACCGTGCAGGTAGGCGAGCTGCTGCACACCGTAGAGTGGGACTACCCCGCCTTTCACCTGCGCATGCACTGCTTTGCCTGCACCATCGCGGCGGGTGAAGTGCAGCTGAAAGAACACACGGCCTACCGCTGGCTTACCCCCGCCACTCTGCACAGTGTCCCTTGGCTGCCGGCGGATGTAGACGTGCTGCCGCATGTTTTCACACGATGAAACAATCATATTTCATCTAACCAAAAGCACTCAAAAACAGCCCAAACGGACAAATTCTCCCCGGTGTTAGCGCGCAGTACATCTAATTTCCTACCATTTCGACCATTATTATAAAAATAGCGCTTGACTTGGGAGAAGCGTATCACTAAAATGCGCGCCGACAGCGCGTCCGCGCCCGGGCTTACGAGCCACGGGAACCTGCCGGCACCGGCGCTGTCGCGCATACATATACATACATCCGCACAGAGATGAAACGTCACGAAAGCACGTTTTACCGGACTACGGCAGAGCAAGAGCTCCGCCACGTACACCACACGGCAAGTACTCAGCACGCGTTTGGCAAGCAAGCGCAGCCGAGTTGCTGAAAATCAGCTGTATTCTGCTAATATAGATTACCCAACAAATAACACATCTACGGATACAGAACACGCTATGAACCTTCGGCACATCACCCGTTTTACGTACACCTTCACCAATTTTCAGGGGTGGAGAGTAGCCATACGCCGGCAGGGTATAACGCTGACCCGCTATTTTTCCGACCGCCAATATGACACCCCTGAGGCAGCGTGCGAGCACGCCATCCGCTTCCGCGACATGGTCTTGGCGGAGTTGGATGCTCACCCCGAGGAGCAAGCGGCAGAGATACTCAAGGCACACCGTCCGCAGCCCAAAAAGCTTTATCCCGCCGGGCTGAAACCGACCCTCACCCCCAGCAGCAACACGGAGGATGAGGAGGAACACAATGCCACCGCATGCAGCGTGCGCAGCAACAAGGTTATGCACAACATCC
Organism: uncultured Akkermansia sp.; assembly: GCA_904501955.1. Lineage (GTDB taxonomy): Bacteria > Verrucomicrobiota > Verrucomicrobiia > Verrucomicrobiales > Akkermansiaceae > Akkermansia. Next base: position 1,930 of record CAJGCY010000037.1, read on the forward strand.
TCAAATCCGTGTGCCGCACCTTACAGCTGGACACCGCCAGCGTGCTCAAGCTTTCCCTTTACCTCTTCACCCTACACTACGGGCAGGCAGCAGCCACCCCGGTAAACATGCGTGGCAATACCCCGCTCTACACACAAGCGCCGGAGAGCCCCGCGCCCGTGCTCAACAGTGAAGAAAACGGCGAGTGTCTGCACCGCATTATTCAGGAGCTGGAGAGCCGAGGCATCCCCGTTGGCATGCCTTGCTTCGAGGAGTTTGCTACCGGCAAATGCCGCAGCGCCTCCCCGGAAGAACCTCCGCCGCCGGTACAGACTTACGCAGAGCCGCCCCCTCCGGCACCGGTCGAACAATGCGCCCCCCAAGCCACCACACACATCACTGCGCCCTCTGCGCCCAAGAGCACCGGCAACACAAGCGCACGTCATACTCCACGCCGCCACGTACCATACACGCCGGAATCCTGCACCACAAACCACCATTCGCGCACCGCGCAACTTGCACCGCAAGCCTTCTTGCCCCCGGCACCACGCGCCTCACTACCCTCCTCTGCGCTAGCCGGCAAATCCACCCGACTATTCCCGGGAGCCACACCCTCCACCGTGTCGCCTACTGACCCCATTTAGCAGCGCAGGCATACTGACGGAGAATACCATTTTCCCCATATAACACACACCATAAGTCTCGGTCACCACCGCCGCAGGCACAGCTGTGCCTTGCCCATGCGGCGCACCGTGCCCCATCCTCAGCCCTCGGAGGAGGCAGCTACTGCTTTGCCCACCCCCAACGGCACAGGAACATAACTACCCGAATACGCACCTCTTCGGCATGGGGTAACATCCCCCCATGCCGAGAGTGGCAATTTTTCTTCCCTCCCCAGTCAGAATGCAGCAGGGTAACAATCCTGCTCAAATCATGGAGATGGGATAAGCATACGCCCCTTTCCCGAGGGGGAGCAGCTCTTGCACCGTGCACAAAAGAACGCCGGGCTGCAGCTGTACGCCGGGTGCCAAAGGGATGGTAGCAGCACCACTGAGCGCACTGAGTCGAGGGGAAGATGAGCGCTTCACCTCCATAGGAAAGAGCATGCCGTCTTTCTCCAACACAAAATCCACTTCTGCGCCATTGCTGTTGCGGTAATAACTGAGGCGCGCGCGTATCCCTCGGTTGCAAAAACTACGCCGCAACTGCCCATATACCCAGGTCTCCAGCATCGCTCCGGCCATAGCTCCCTGCTGCAACACAGCAGGGCTGCTCCACCCACCCAACCATGAGCAAAATCCCGTATCGGTAAAATAGAGCTTGGGGCTTTTCGTCAAGCGTTTACTCGTGTTGACATAGTAAGGCTGCAGAATATCCACAATACCGGATGTCTCCAAAACGGAAAGCCATTTTTTCACCGTATTGGGAGAAACATCTGCATCTTTGGCCAAATCCGCATACACAAGCTGCTGCCCCGTGCGCGCCGCCACGGATTGCATAAAACGGAAAAAGGCGGAGGTATCACCCACCTGCAAAAGCGAACGCACATCTCTCGCAATATAGGTGCTCATGTAAGCGCTGAAGTAGTCCTCATGCGAGGTGCCGGCATATTTGAACAAACGCGGATACCCACCAAGCCAAATGCGCTTATACAACTCATTGATATCACATACCGGGGCAGCCAAGCGTGTTTTAATCAGCGATGGGTCAAAGGGCTCCGCCCCGCTCCCCTTACCGGCAGCCTCGCTCTGCGAAAGCGAGTACAGCTCCACAATACCGACTCTGCCTGCCAAGCTTTCCGATGCCCCCTGCATGAGGTGAAAACGCTGCGAACCGGTAAGCCAATACTGCCCCGGAGCGCCGGTTTCATCCACCTTGCGTTTTATGGCTCGGAGCAAGCGCGGCTCATACTGCACCTCATCTATGCACAAGGGGTACCCCTGTTCTTCCAAAAACTCTACCGGGTCTTCCTTTGCCCGAGCCAGCATCAGCTCATCATCCAATGAAACATAGCGCATTCCCTCCGGCAACAAGCTCCGCAGCAAGGTGGATTTTCCCACCTGCCGTGCCCCCGTCACCAGCACACAAGGAAAATACTTGTGCAACTCCATGATTTTGGCTGCCATTGTGCGCTCTAAGTCCATTGTGTCACTCCTTCGGGCATTATCTTCGCGCAAATGGGCTATTTTGTCAAGCAAGGATTAGTAAAAACCATGCAAATCTGCACTCGCACTGCGGATTTACATGGTATTTATACTCATTTTAGGCCAAAAACCATGCAAATCCGCACTCACTCTGCCGTTTTGCATGGTTTTTAGATATTACCATCCCTCCGAGCAAAAAAAAATCCCACGCAGGCGGTGAGGCGTGCGTGGGATTTTGCGTAATGACTGATTTACGGGGTGGGATTACTCCTCAGCGGGGGCATCCGTAGCGGGTGCGGCGTCCTCCGTGGTGACGGAGTCGAGCTCGGCATCCGAGTCTACGGCGGAATCATCAGCCTCCTCCTCATCATCGGGAATAACGAGGGTAATCTCCTGGATGGACTCCTTATCGTTGAGGGTGATGAGCTTCACGCCCTGAGTGGCGCGGCCGGTCTCGCGGATGGTGTTCACCTTCATGCGGACGGACTGACCACCGGAGGTCATAATCATGAGCTCATCGGCATCCGTCACGGTAGAGGCGGAAACCACGAGGCCGGTCTTCTCCGTGCAGTTCATGGTCTTGATACCGATACCACCGCGGCTCTGCAGGCGGTACTCGCCGAACTTGGTGCGCTTGCCGAGACCATTCTCGGAAACCACCAAGAGCGAGTAAGCGGAGGGAGTGCCCTGCTCCTCTGCGGGCTGCTCGCCCTCAGGCAGCTCAACGGCGGCGGCGGATTCCTCCGTCTCATCATCAGCTGCGGCAATGGCGGTCTCACCCTCCGGCACCACGGCCATGGCTACCACGTAATCGCCCTCGCGCAGCTTGATACCGCGCACACCGATGGTGTTACGGCCCTGCGTACGCATCTGGCTTTCCGAGAAGCGGATGGACATACCGTTGTGCGTCACGATGATGACATCCTGCTCACCGGTGGTCAGCACGGCGTTCACGAGGGAGTTACCCTCCTCCAGATTAATGGCAATGATACCGGCCTTGCGGTAGTTCACGAAGTCATGGAGGGAGGTCTTCTTCACCGTGCCGTCCTTGGTCGCGAACACCACGTTGCCGGAGCCCTCCGCGAAGGTGACGTCCTTGCCGTCCTCGCTGACCTTGCGTTCCAAGCGCAGAATGGCAGCAATGCGCTCCTCTGCCTGCATGTCGAGCAGGTTCTTGATGGAACGGCCTTGAGCGGAGCGTGCGGCCTCATCAATCTCATACACGCGCTCCACGTACACACGGCCGGTGTTGGTGAAGAACATGATGTAGTCGTGATTCTGGGCGGCGAAGAGGTGCTCCACATAGTCCGCGGCATCCTTCTTGTTCTTCGTAGTGGCAGCCTTGATGCCCTTGCCACCGCGAGCCTGCAGGCGGTACTCGTCGGAATTCGTGCGCTTAATGTAACCGCTGTGCGTGATGGTCACAATCATGGAGTCATTGGGGATGAGGTCCTCAATGGCCATATCACCCTCAAAGGGAATGATGTGGGTCATACGCGGGGTGGCGTACTTCTCCTTGATGGCGCGCAGCTCATCCTTCACGATGCCGAGCACGCGAGCCTCATTGGCAAGGATGTCCAAGTAGTCCTCAATGAGCTCCAGCAGCTTCTTGTACTCGTCGGAGATTTTGTCGTTCTCCAGTGCAGTGAGCTGGTAGAGGCGGAGGTCGAGGATGGCGTTCACCTGGCGCTCCGTGAAGACGTATTGATCCCCCTGAATGGAGGGCTGGCTGTGGATGAGAATGCCGAGCCCCTTGGCCAGCTCCACCGGGAAGCGGAAAGCCATGAGCTTGTTGCGGGCCTCCTCGCGGTTGCGGGACTCGCGGATGATGCGGATGAACTCATCCAGATTTGCCAGGGCGATGAGGTAAGCCTCCAACACCTCGGCGCGGTCCTCAGCCTTGCGCAGCAAGAACTTGGTACGGCGTACCACCACCTCGCGGCGGTGCTCCACGTAGAAGTTGATGGCATCCTTCATGGTGAGCACCTTCGGGCGCCCCTCATGAATGGCAAGCATGTTCACGGAGAATGAGGTATCCAAGCTGGTGAGCTTGTAAAGCTGGTTCACCACCACCTGCGGGCGGGCGTCGCGCTTGAGCTCAATCTCGATGTAATCCGTCAAGTCGCGCATGCCGGCAATGTCCGTAATCACCTTGTCACGCACAAGCTCCGCAATACGCTCCTGCAGCACGGCGCGGTTCACACCGTACGGCACGTCGGAAATATGGATGAACTCACGGCCGTTCTCATTGCTCACCACATCCATCTTACCGCGCATGCGCACGCTGCCGCGACCGGTGCGGAAGTAGCTGTCAATGCCCTTGTAACCGAGGATGTAACCGCCGGTCGGGAAGTCCGGGCCCTTGATGTAGGCGCGCAGAGCCTCAGAGGTAATGAGGGGATTATCAATATAGGCGCAAATGCCGTCCACCACCTCACCGAGGTTGTGCGGGGCCATGTTCGTAGCCATACCCACGGCAATACCCGTGCCGCCATTCACCAGCAGGTTCGGGAATGCGGAGGGGAACACCACGGGCTCCGTCAAGCGGTTGTCGTAGTTCGGCTGGAAGTCCACGGTATCCTTGTCCAAGTCATCCATGAGAGCTACACCGAGGTGGCTGAGCTTAGCCTCCGTGTAACGCATGGCTGCAGGCGGGTCACCTTCCGGCGTACCGAAGTTACCCTGACCTTGGATGAGCACATCGCGCATGTTCCAGGGCTGGGCCATGGTAACGAGCGTACCGTAGGCGGACTGGTCACCGTGCGGGTGGTAGTTACCGATGGTGTCACCCACGATTTTACCGCACTTGATGGTGCCCTTGGTGGGCACAAGGCCGAGCTCATGCATGGCATAGAGCACACGGCGCTGGGAGGGTTTGAGGCCATCGCGGGCATCCGGCAGAGCGCGGGAGATAATCACGGACATGGAGTAGTCCAGGAAGCTGCGGGACACCTCCTCTGCTACGTCCACCGGGCGAATTCTTGTTTCACTCATAATTCAATACAAAACGGTTAAGGGTTACACATCGAGGTTACGCACGTTGAGCGCATTGTCTTCAATGAAGCGGCGGCGGGGCTCCACTAGGTCGCCCATGAGGATGGTGAACATCTTGTCCGCCTGCACGGCGTTGTCATCATCCAAGCGCACGCGCAACAGCTCGCGCTTCTCCGGGTCCATGGTAGTGGCGTACAGGTCCTTGGCGTCCATTTCACCAAGACCCTTGAATCGGGTGATGGTAACGCTGCGACCGCCGATTTCGAGCACCTTGGCAAGGATATCACCCACAAAGTTCACCGGGGTCACGGTGTTGCGGGAGGTCTCCACCAGCTCGTACACCGGCGCATCATCGGACAGCAGGCGCGTGGGCTCAATGCCGAGCTCCTCCAGGCGGTTCAGCACGCGGGTAATGGCCTTTGCCTCATGCAGCTCGTGCAGCAAGGCACGGCGGCTCGGGCCTTCGCGTACGGGCAGCGGGTTGGCTGCCAGCTCCTCCTCCGTGGGCTCGCCGAAGAGGAAGAGGTCGCGGTTCTCCTCAGAGAAGGCGGAGAGCTCCTCCATGTTGCGGAAGTATACCACCTCTTCATCATTACCGCAGCGCACCTTGACCAAGTACTGCGGGAAGGCGCCGTCTTCCGTGCGGTGGCGGAGCAGGTCCTTGAAGTCACCACCGTGCTGGGCTACGCTGCCCTCATACTTCTGCAGGTTGATGAGCGTCTCCAGAATGGCCATGAGGGAATCCGCGTCGAACTCCTTGCTCTTGTCCGGCGTGCGCAGGGTAACATCACCCGCGCCCAGGGAAATGAGCTTGCGGTTCAGGGAAACCTCATCCTGCACGTACTGCTCCACCTTGCGGTGAATCACGCGGTACAGCGGGGGCTGGGCAATGTACAGGTAACCGGCACGCACCAACTGCGGCATGTGGCGGCAGAAGAGCGTGAGCAGCAGCGTACAGATGTGGGAGCCGTCTACGTCAGCATCAGCCATGAGGATGATTTTGTGGTAGCGCACCTTGTTGATGTCGAAGGAGCCCTCACCCTCACCATCGCCGATGCCGGCACCGATGGCGGTGATGATATTCTGAATCGTCTCACTGCCAAGGGCTTTGTCGAGGCGGGCTTTCTCCACGTTCAAAATCTTACCGCGCAGGGGCAGAATAGCCTGTGTGCGGCGGTCACGGCCCATCTTAGCGGAGCCACCTGCGGAGTCACCCTCCACAATGAACAGCTCGCTGAGCTTCGGGTCGCGGCATGAGCAGTCTGCCAGCTTACCGGGCAAGCCACCGCCCACGGTCATGGCGCTCTTGCGCACACTTTCACGGGCCTTACGGGCAGCCTCACGGGCGCGGGAGGCAATCAAGCAGCGGTCAATGATGGTGCGAGCCACCTGCGGGTTCTCCTCAAAGAACTCCTTGAGCTCCTCATACACCACGCTGCTCACCACGCCTTCAATCTCCGTATTCACCAGCTTATCCTTGGTCTGGGAGGAGAAGCGCGGGTTGGGCATCTTCACGGAGATAACAGCCACCAAACCTTCGCGAACGTCATCGCCGTTCAAGCTGGGGTCTTTGTCCTTCAACAGGTTGTTACTCTTGGCGTAGTTGTTGACGGCACGCGTCAGCGAGCTGCGGAAACCGGAAAGGTGCGTACCACCGTCCGCGTTGAAGATGGAGTTGGCATAGCACTGAATCTGGTAGCGGTCGCTGTCGTTGTACTGCATCACCACATCCACAATCACGTCGTCCTCCTGGGTCTTGCCGTCGTACTCCACCTCAATGTGGCGCACACCGCTCATGGCGATGGGCTCCTGGGTGATGAGGGTCTTGTTCTCGCCCAGCTGCTTCACAAACTCGCGAATACCGTCCTTGTAGTAGAAGGTCTCCGTGCGCTCTTGGCCGCTGCGCTCATCCACCAGCTCAATCACCAAGCCGGGGTTAAGGAAGGCCAGCTCGCGCAGGCGGCGACCCAACAGGTCGAACTTGAACTCCACGGTGTCCGTGAAGATGGTCGGATCCGGCAGGAAGGTGATGGCCGTACCGGTCTGCCCCTCGGGGCAAGTGCCCACCACATGCAGCTTCTCCGTGGTCTTACCACGCTCGAAGGTAATCACGTGGCGCTTGCCGTCACGGCGCACCTCAGCCTTGAAGAAGTCGGACAGCGCGTTCACACACTTCGCACCCACACCGTGCAAACCACCGGAGTACTTGTACGCACCCTGGCCGAACTTACCACCGGCGTGCAGGTTGGTGAGCACCAACTCCACAGCGGGAATGCCGAACTTCGGGTGAATGTCCACTGGAATACCACGGCCGTTGTCAATCACGGAAATCGTGCCTCCCTCGTGAATCTGGATGATAATCTTGGTGCAATAGCCGGCCAAGTGCTCGTCAATGGAGTTATCCAGCACCTCAAATACGCAGTGGTGCAGGCCGCGCTCATCAGGATCGCCTATGTACATGCCGGGGCGCTTGCGGACGGCTTCCAAGCCCTCCAGCTTATCAATCTGCGCCGCGCCGTACTCTTGCTGTGCCCCTGTGGAGACCACCTGTTCGGTGTCTTCCGGGGCCGGTGTGTTTTCAGTCATACGCCACCCATCATACGCGCGTATACGCGCGCGTCAATTATATAATACGTCATAGTGGCAAAAATGCACAAAAAAGCCTCTACAGGGCGGCATACACCACTCAAGCATCACCTACCGCCCAAGACGCATAAAAAGCGCATACAGCGCCACTCAGCGCCTTTAGCAGGCAGAATACGCAGCACTCAACGCAGCTCCCCTGCACCGTTACGGCTTGGGCAGTGGTTTAATAGGGGGCAAATAGGTCCTCCTTGCTCGATAAATCGGAATTTGAAGGGGAATGGTGGGGGAATTTTTGCGAGCGTAAGCGAGCCTAGATTTGAGCCCCGGAGGGGCGCTATAAAATAGCCCGGCGGTGGAGCCCCGTAAGGGGCGGAACCCCGGGAACCGCCCCAAAAAACAAATGCGAACCCCGGAGGGGTGGCATAAAGCGTGGCTCAAAATACGGCATTGTTTCAAAATGCCGCAAACACCAAAAACACGCGCCCACAACGGCTCGGAGCTCCGCTTCGCTCCGGTCCTCGCCATTATATGTCGGCCTACGCTGCGTCGCTTCGCTCCGTCGCTCCGGGCTCAATTTTCTTTTTTTTACGCTACCCGGGGTTCCGCGGCTTCGCCGCTCCACCGCCGGGCTTATGGCGCCCCTGCCGGGGCTTTGAATTCCGCTCGCCTGCGGCTCGCAAACTAATCGCTAACTTCCGATTTATCGGGTTGTTTGCCTGTTGGTAGACGCATCGGAAGCGCCCTTAACCCTTTGCAGGGTGGGGCTGTGGGGTGGTGCAAGCCCCAGGGAACGCGCCAGCGCATCCGCCATCAGCAAGTGCCCAGCGACGTTGGGGTGCAGGTCATTATTCATCAACTCACGCGGGGCGGGTACGGAGGTAGGCGTCTCCCCGCAAGAGGCACCGGGCTGCCCTGCCCATTCCTCCCACACGGCGGTGTGGTCCACCAGCAGCACGCGCTGCTCCTCCGCCACGGCGCGCACGGCTTGGGCATAAAGCGGGCGGTCCGCCCGCGCTGCCAGCGTGAGGGAAGGCGTTTGCAGCACAGGCACCGCCCCCAGAGCACGCACACGCCGCACAATCTCCGCCAGTGCCGCGCGGAAGGCGGCCGTATCCCCATAGCGAGAGGCGTCATTGATGCCGAAGTTGATAAACACCACCTGCGGGCGGAACTGCTCCAAACGCCACGCCGCATTCTGCAAAAAGCCCGGGGCGGTCTCACCGCTCACCCCGGCATTGAGCACCAAATCATTCGTACGGCGTTGCTTGGGGCGCGGCATCAGCTCCCACTTCACCAGCTCCATCCAGTGCTCCGCAAAGCTGCGCCCGCCATGTGTGTGCAAGCAGCCATGCGTGATGCTATCCCCCACAAACAGCCAAAAAATAGGTTTTTCCGCCGTGTTCACCATGGCATGCAGCGCCGCATAATCCGGCAACGCGCGGTTGCGCTCGTGCACCTCCTCATTCACCCCCGCCTGCACGCGCAAGCACAGTAGTATCGCGAAAATAAATGTCAACAACCTAAGCATGCTTCTACTCTACCCGCTCTAACGCACCGTGTAAAGACTCTTTTTTCCCACGCACTGCGTCTCAGGGACTGAACAGGGCAATTATTTAGGCAAATCTGATTTTTTTGTTACAGCACAGGGCGCTAAAAGCCCCGCTACGGCGTGGGGACGTAAAAAACGCTTGCAAAATGCGACGGAATGCGCTACTCTCTCTCACCTATCACTCCTCCACAATAATCATTATTATGAAACACGTTCACTTTCTCGGAATATGCGGCACGGCAATGGGTGCAGTTGCCTCCGCCATGGCACGCAAGGGCTATGTGGTCACCGGCACGGATGCCAATGTGTACCCGCCCATGTCCACCTTCCTTGAGAGTGAGGGCATTCAGATTTTCCAAGGCTACAAGCCGGACAATATCCCCGCGGATGCGGATCTCATCGTCATCGGCAACGCCATGAGCCGTGGCAATGTGGAAGTAGAGGCCGTGCTGGAGCGCAACCTGCGCTACATGAGCCTGCCGGAAACCATGAAGGAGCACTTCCTCTGGGGCAAAAAGAACTTTGTCGTAACCGGCACCCACGGCAAGACCACCACCACCTCCATGCTGACGTGGATGCTCAAGGCCAACGGCTTGGACCCCAGCTTCATGATTGGCGGCATTGCCCGCAATCTGGGTTGCGGCGGCAACTTCACGGATTCCGACTACTGCGTGCTCGAGGGTGATGAGTACGACACCGCTTTCTTCGACAAGCGCTCCAAGTTCCTCCACTACCTGCCCAAGGTCGTCATCATCAACAACATTGAGATGGACCATGCGGACATTTACGCCAACGTGGAGGAAATCAAGCTCTCCTTCAAGCGCCTGCTGCGCGTGGTGCCCAAGGACGGCGTCGTGTTCATCAATGCGGATTGCCCCAACTGCGCGGATGTGCGCGCCCATGCCGCGGCCGAGCTGCGCATGGTAAAGCTGGTGAGCGTCGGCATGAGTGAGGATGCGGACCTGCGCATCACCGACATCGAGCACAGAACGGACGGCAGCGACTTCACGCTGGACAATGAGAGCTACTACGTGCCCATGGTGGGCGACTTCAACATTCGCAACGCCGCCATGGCTGCCTGCGCTGCCCGCTTCGCCGGCCTCACGCCGGAGCAAATCCGCACCGCCCTGCTCAGCTTCGAGGGCGTGGCTCGCCGCCAAGAGGTGCGCGGCACCGTGAACAGCGTCACCGTGGTGGATGACTTTGCCCACCACCCCACGGCCATCCGCCAAGCGGTGGAGGCCCTGCGCCAGCGCTTCCCCAAGGGTCGCCTCTGGGTACTCTTCGACCCGCGCAGCAACACCACCATCCGCAACCTTTTCCAACACGAGCTGGCGGAGGCTCTCGCCACGGCAGACTTCGCCGTGCTCTCCCCTGTGGAGAACCACAAGCGCCTCGCCCCCGAGGAGCGCTTGGATGAGGCCAAACTGCAGGCGGACATCGCCGCTGCCGGCACGGACTGCTACCTCGGCAGCGGGGTGGATGACATCGTGGCTCACGTCGTCTCACACGTGCACCCGGGCGATGTACTGCTGGTCATGAGCAACGGTGGCTTCGGCGGCATTCACGGCAAGCTGCTCACCGCCCTCGCGCAGTAAGACAAGCTGACATATTTTCAAGCAAGAAGCGGCTCTGTTTGATGACAGAGCCGCTTCTTTGCCATTCCGCTAATGGGAATTTGTCGAACAGACTCCCCCCTCACTTTTTATTCAACACCTCCAGCACGGTATCGAACTTGCGCTGCAACTCGTCAAACTGTTTGCGCAGCCTGCGGTTGCCCCGAGTAATGGCAATCAGGGAGAAAAACACTATCAGCGTCACCAAGCTCAAATACGCAATCACGGACCAGCACAAAGCCTGCAGCGCTGTAATGGAATCCCGTATTTCCGGGTCCTCACGCACACGCTCCACCAGTTTATCACCCAGCTCTTTCGCGTAGCGGCGCCCCTCATCCTTGTACTGCTCTTTGTACTCATCGATGATGACATCCAGCGCTGCCTTCAGAGAGAACGCCAGCGTGTGCGACATATCCCCCTCACCGAACTCCTCCACGGCCGTTTCCGTAAAAGCAGCAGCCATATCCACCCCGCGCTCCCACCACTTGCGCTTCTTTTTCTTATCCTTATCCGGCGCAGTCTTCGCATCCGCCTTCGGCTCTGCCTTTTTCTTACCTTCTGTCGCCTTGGCAGCACTGCGCTGATGCACCACCTTCTCCGGCAATCCCTGCCACACATGCAGCGAAACACCCGCCACCTCACCCTGCGGAGCAGCTGTCCCCTGCGCGCTCATCCCCACCATCACCAGCGCCAGCAACATCATGTATATTCTTCTCATGCACTACATTCTAACATATCCCCCTGCCCTTGGCAAGTTCTCTGTCCACTTATCCTACGGCTAGGCCCCCAACCGCACTTCAATTTGAAATTTTCGCCCCCAAAAAATAAGCTATTACGGTATAGGTAGTACCCATGTGCAGACCGCGAGCATGCTCGTAGGTACGCGTCTTGACGTTACCTCGTGCATCCGTTTCCGTTGCGAGGCGGTTGTAGGCATCGTATGTTTTCGAGACTTGCCCTCTCCACCCTTCGGTTGCCGAGCGTTCGAATCCTGCCACTCTGGTAAAGCATAAGCCCCGTACCTTGACAGGCACGGGGCTTATGCTTTAAGGGTGGGCGATGGAAGTCGAAAGCCTTCTTGCGTTGTAAAACACTTATGAATTAGCTATTATAAAAACAAAGTTGCAAACGAAAGACAAATTTGGATGTATATTACTTATCATAAATGTTTCTGTAATTTATAGTTAATTCTTCTTGCCTTTTGAGCGCAATTCGTATATGCGAAGAAACTCTCGCACTTTTGGCTCTTTTCTGCCTCTATTCTCAAGTTCTTCTATAAATTCGGAAGCATATGGAGATTTTCCGTTGATTGCCATTTCCAGCCAATACGCTGCAACATCAAGATTCTCTTCACAACCTAAGCCGTCAATATGAAATTTGCTAAGGAGTATATGTGCATGATAGGTTGAATCGGCATCGGCGGCAACTAGTAGCCATTTATAAGCTTCTTCGTAGTTCGGTGTTTTTTTTGTCAGTTGCGCGTATTTACTAGGATTGGAAAACATATCTATCAATAGCCATAAGCAGCGGACACATCCTTTGTTAGCTCCGGTAGTTGCGTAATCATAAGCTTCTTGCTGCTTGTTTGGTATGGACTCTGAATACAAATGAGCTAGAACAAAATACGGATATGTGGTCGTTTCTTTTTGGATAAGAAGTAATGATGCTTCTTCGCATTCATGATATTTTTTATCAAAAAACAGGATATCCAGGTAAGTTTCTTGCGCCCATATTTCTGAGTTAATATAACCACAGATAATTCCCATTATTTTTTGCCTTAATAAGTGATGTTTTGCCCCCTCAGCTGTCAAAAGTCGAAGATTTTCTTTAATTTCCGAGCTGCTTCGCATTGTGTCATCTCGCATCAAATTAAGCATACATTTTAGAATTACAAGTATTTCTTCCTCCCTCGCTCCTTCTCGAATCCAGCGTTCAAATAGTCTTGAACAGCAATATCCATTGTCTTTAATCGTTGCATTTTTCGCTATTTCTTCTGCTTTAATGAAGTCTTTATATTGGGGATGCCAGATGTACAAGAGCGTCAAGTAGTAGTAGGCAGGTAAAAATCCCGAATCTGCGGCACGTTGAAGTAACGAGATACCCCTCTCAAAATCTTCGTTACAGCCACAGCCTCTGAGGTGCATGCTTGCCAATAACACCATTGCCCCTCCATCATTCTGTTGAACAAGGGGGGATAAAAAAGCGAATGCTGCGTTATATTGACGTTTTTTTATAAGTTTTAGTCCTTCCTGAAATGTGTCAGTAACGTATTCTCCGCTTATGCTAATGGGAGCTATAGAGTCTGTCAATTCAATCCAAGTGACAATACAGGGCTTTTTTGTTGAACTTTCTTGTTTTGCTTCTACCGTCAAGGTAAGTTGTTTTGCTTCTACCGTCAAGGTAAGGTTCAACGGAATTATAAAAGTGCATACCAAAAGGGTAATTATGTTTCTTACAGGAAGTGCTCTCATAATGCGAAGTATATATGCCTCATGTATTGATGTCAAGCCCTTTTCTGCTGAGGAATCGGGGGCTGTTCCAGATTTGCTGGTGTTTTTATCTAGAGTAAACCGTTTTATGGGATTTAAGACATTGAATATCGGCTTAGTAATACTCATTGTCACAAAAATTGCATTTATGCAAATTTATAAACGCTCTAATATAGCGTTTTAGAGGACTGTTCTGAAGAATATAATAGCACATTCATTATTCACGAGTTACATAAAGTCGCCATTTCATAGCAACCCTTACCCTATACCTTTAAGAAAGCTCTATCTTGGTCGTGTCACCATGCAGGAAGCCTGCGGAGCAGATACGTCCTTCGCTGCCGTAACCGGTGCTGACGGTTTGCAATACGTCGCCATTTTTGGTGTAGGTGTAGCCAACAGAGCGTCCAAAACTGTCGCGTAGCTCGGTGATGAGGTGAGTATCACCATCCACTGCAAGGGAATCGCATTCCAGCTCACCGTAGGTGTTGTAGGCGAAAGTGCGCACTCCGCTCTCATCCGTCAGCTGAGTCAACTGCCGAGGTGATTGTAGGTGAAGCTGTGGGCGTTGGCGGCTGCGCCAGCCGTCGCTCCTTCGGAGCTTTGGTGCGGATTATAAAAATAAAGTTACAAACGAAAGACAAAATTTATCTTTTGTTTTGGCGATTTGTATAACTTATTGCGTAATGTCAGTGTGAAGCCTTTTAATTCGTCTCCGATGATTCTTTTGAGTGCCAGTATTTTATAACGATGTTTTTATATTCACTGGCATCTTCAAAATACCATAAGAGAAGAGGAGTATCCCAGCTCATAATGTATTCTTTTTCTTCACTATCTATGAGAACAATATATATATCATCATCGATGCCAAGCGGCCAATCGCTCCTTGTGCGGCGAGGGGTGGCTTTGCTGAGAAAGGCAAGAAGTTGTTGGGCATCGCGAGCCGAAACATGGTGTGTATAATTGTTATTTATTATGCTTCTTATTTCAAGTCTTCTAGTTCGCGCTATAACATCAATAAGAATCTTATGTGTACGTTGGGAGTCAGCCGGGAAAACGTACGCGGACTGTATATTAAATTCATTAGAATTATGATATTTATTGCCAAAGTCTAATGAGACTTTTTCATTAGATTCGGGTATCTCAACCCATGATAAATCCACTTCTTCAGAAGCTCTTAACGCTGTATTTGCTATATCAATAATACATATACAAATCAAAAAATTAAACAAAGTGCGCAATCTCATTTCTTACGATTAGCATGATTTATTGTCTTTTATCAAGCTTGATTCTTGTCATAATGAGCTGTTCCCGTTGTATGAAAAAATCAGAAAGGAAATAGGGGGTCTTATTTCCTTTCTGATGTAAAAAAAAATGGATTTTCCATCTGTAAACCGATAATGGGAAGCGGGAGTTCTCAGAAATGGCAGGGTCAAAATCGCACATAACACTAAGGGACACAAATATTGCGGATGGAGCGGGATGAGATAGGGCAAAGGGGGTGTTTTCAATAATTAAGAAAACTTAGGAAGTGAGCGAGCGCGTAAGGCACAGAGGTAGAATATATGGCATAGTTTTGCTCTTGACGGTACAACAAATTGTGATAAGATGCAGGCATGAGATGCGTTCAATGCGGATACATGGAAGACAAGGTAATCGACTCGCGCATGTCGCGGGACGGCACGTGCATACGCCGGCGCCGCGAGTGCCTGCGTTGCAATTACCGCTATACCACGTACGAGCAGGTGGAGCGCATGGAGCTGCGCGTGGTGAAGCGCGACAACGTGCATGAATCACTGAACCGCGAAAAGATATTGCGCGGTATGATTAAGGCGTGCGAGAAGCGCCCGGTGAGCATGGACCAGCTGGACATTGCCGCGGATGAGATAGTGGCAGAGCTGCACCGCGACCACCAGCGAGAGGTGCCCTCCTCCATCATCGGTATGAAGGTGATTGAGAAGCTGCAGGCCATTGACCCCGTGGCATACATCCGCTACGTATCCGTATACCGCCAATTCTCCAACGTGGATGAGTTCATTGACTTGGTCCGCAAGATGGAGCGCAAGAGCATTAACGACCCCTTACAGGGCAAACTTTCACTGGGATGATCGCTTACAAGAACAACAGGCCCGTGCTGCAAACCGGGCATTGCGTCATTTCCGACTATGACCGCGAGTGGCTGGCAGGCGTGCTGCAAGAGGCGGCAGAGGCCGCCGGCACCACCCTGCCCATGAAGGATGAGATAGCCAACGGCATCCTCCTGTACCTGGAGACGCACTGCCCGCTGCATTCCGTGCCGCTGGATTTCCTGTTTGAGCGGATGCGCCGCCTGCTGGAGCAGATAGGGCTGCCGCTGATAGCCGCGAACCTGCGCAAGCAAACACCCCCGGTGGATATTGAGCTGGACACGCTGGCGGGTGAAGCCCCGCTGCCGCTTTTCTTCTACACGGAGCTGCGCCGCCGCATGGATACCCTGCGCAGTGTGGGGCTGAACACCTACCACTTCAGCGGTAAGAAGGCGTGCAGCCTCGCACTGGGTGACCGCCGCCGCGCCTGCCCTGCCCAGCAGCGCGCGCTCAATGAGCTCAACGCCTTCCTGCAGGCCATCGCGTAAAGAGAAAAGGCTCGGTTACGGTTTTGGCTTGATGCAACAATTTACGCTGAGCGACAAATCGGAAGTTGGAGGGGTGATTGCGAGCCGCAGGCGAGCCTAAATTTGAGCCCCGGAGGGGCGCTATATAATAGCCCGGCGGTGGCCTGCCACGGCGTAGCAAGCGAGCGAAGCGAGACGCGAAGACGGGAGCCCCGCAAGGGGCGGCCTGTGAGGGCGTAGAAAGCGAAGACTCGAAGCCCCAAACCCCGGGAAAAGGCCACAAAAACAAATGCGAACCCCGGAGGGGTGGCATAAAGCGTGGCACAAAAATTCCGCATTGTTTCAAAATGCCGCGAACATGATACAACAC
>CAJGCY010000038.1 GCA_904501955.1 uncultured Akkermansia sp.
AAAGCATTTGTTTTGTGGTCGATACGGCAATTTAAGCCACGCATTCTGTCACCACAGGTTCCCTGGGTTCCATTTAAATTTCTTACCCTAACAGGGGTTCCGCGGCTTCGCCGCTCCACCCCTGCCTAACGTCCGTCACCCCGCGTTGCGGGGCTTTGAATTCCGCTCGCCTACGGCTCGCAATCTATTCTTCAACTTCCGATTTATCGCGCAGTAAAGACTAATTAGAAGCTCTCGCATATCGTGCAGTGCGAAAGTAACGGAGGCCTTAAAGAGCGGGTAATGATTCTACAACCAACTCATCTCCGGTACGGATTTTAAGCACGGCAGAAGCCCAGAGAGCATTATCTCCGCCCTTCATTTCACGGCAGAACTGAATGGCCTTGCGCTCCACCTCACCGATTTGACGCCATTCATCAGACTGGCGATAGCATTCCGCCCATATTTTATCAAACTTGCAAGAAACCGTGCAAGCAATGACCAAGATAGTATCTTCTCCGTAGGGAGGCTCTACATATAACTCATAGCCGCTATTCTTCCCGGGAGGAGGGAACTGCGCTCTTTGCCCTGCAAAAAGCTTATTGGACGCGCCACCAACGCCGGGCACGAGCATCGCAGCGTTATTATCAGTATCATACTGAATAACGTAGACGCGACAATCTTCTTCCGCCTGAATAGAGAAGCGCAGCAAATCCCCCTCCAGCAAGACGGCAGCATTGTTCATCAACAGCGCCTCCAGAGCGAACTCACACGGCAAGCCGTACTCCTCCGCCGGAACGGATGGGGCGCGCTCTACCTTCGGGCCTTGCGCAGCAGCGCGGTGCTTGAGCTGCTTAGGCTTCCGTACCACAGACTCCGTGTTCAATGAACCGGCAGCTGTATAAAAGGCACGGGGCGGAGGGCGCTTCACAATGGCTTTTCGCGGAGGCGGAGGCTGGAAACGCACGCGGCGCTTGCGCTCCGGGCTAGGCACTACTGCCGGCACCGGGGCACTTGCAGGCTGCTCCACAGCTTCGTTTTGCTCCGAAACATCCGCGGGGAAGTCCCACCCATCATCTACAGGAGGAACGGGAACACTCTGCTCAGGAGAGGGCAGCGGGGTGGCCTCCTCCGCAAACTCCGGTTCATCTTCTTCAATGGGAGGCGCCTCCTCAACAGCCAGCGGAGGGGGAGGCACCGGGGACTCCTGAGGCTCAGCAACGAGTGGCTCCGGCGAGCCGGAAAGGCGAATACGGCATGCACCGATTCTGTACTCCTTATCCGCTTGCATGAAGATTTGCTGCGTGCGTTCATCATCCTCATAAACGCCGTTACTGGAGTTATTATCCGTCAGCACAAAGCCGTACTCCGTATATGCCAAGAAACAATGCACGCGGGACAGATGGCGCTCATCCGGCAAAGAAATCTCGCATTCATCCGAGCGGCCGATACGCAACTCCGCACCGAGCTCACACATCAGAGGGAAAGCCACTTGCTCCCCATCACCGTTCACTATAATCAGAGTATACATGGCACTTAGAATTCAATGGTGATTCCTTTCTCCGCAGCCTGCTCCTGCAGCACGCTCAATATCTTGCTTCCGAGGTCGCCGGAGGCCTTCATACGCTTATACTCATCCAACAAATCCTGGCGTTTTTGCGCCAAGGCCTGCAGGGTAGAGACAATTTCCACCTCGCTTTTGCCGCGCAGAGATACGGGCACATTACCCATGCCGCCGAGTGAGGCAAGGGAGAACTCCCCGGGCGGGGTCAAACGGCAGACCTCGATGGCATCCCACTCGTGCCCGAAGAGGATTCTCTGCTTGTTTTCCAGCAGCCACTTCTTCATCTTCGCCTCGCTGTTTTTGGGCGGAGCGACGGCCTTATTCAAGTGATCAATGTGAACTTTTTGCGCAGAAGGAGCACCGTAAGGCAAGGGCGCGCAATCATGCAAAGCCTTGTAAAGCCTATACCACTCATCAGCAGAGGGGGCTTGTTGTGAAGATGAGTTGTTGATGTCCATCGTGAGGCCGATGCCACCTCCCAAAGCGGCAGCCTGCTCCCATTCCTCATCCGGCTCACCGCAATGAATGGTATTGACGATGATGTTTTGTTCTGCGGCAGCGGCGATGGCAACGCGATAATCCACATTCCCCTGCTCCATCGTTTCGTTACCGGCCACAAAGATTACCTTGAGCATATCATCACGCTCACGGCGGTTCCAGGGGAAATTCTTCACCGCAAAGTCAATAGCAGCGCCACACACCTCATTACTACCGGTGCACTGCACCTTCTCCAAGCGCGAGCGAATCTTGCGCACTTGGGTGGAAAAGGGGCTGAGGCGAATGGGCTCGCCGTTACGCTCCGCTTGACCGTAAATGACGATGCCGACATTCACCTTTGTCTTTTTGCCATTCAGCTTGGCTTGCGAAAGCGTGGCAAGCATCTCTTCCATGGAGCGGGAAGCAGCTTGGAAAAGCTCTTGCATACTGCCGGAGGCATCCAGCAGCAGAACAACCTGAATATCATCATTATAACCAACGCGCTTGCCGCCCTCGTCACCGTCCCCCTCGCCATCACCGAAGCCACCGCTCCCCAAACCGTCACCAAGGCCATCTCCAAAGCCGGCAAGCCCGAAGCCGGAATCACCATCACTGACCAGGCCTTCGCTCATATCCCCCTCAGAAGCAGTGATATCCATCACATACGGAGATATTTCAGAAGTAAGCGCCACGGAAGGAGGCGGGGCTGTAGAGCCGGACTCTGAGGCCATATTCTCCTTCTCAATGGGTTTATTCACCTTTTTGGGCGCTTTCTTGGGGGGAGTATACGTCACGAAGGAACTTGCGGGCTCGCCCTTCCAATAAATTTTCTTCAAGTAGAGAATGACAGCCGGCAATGTGAGAGCCAAAAACGACAAACACAAAGCCAAAAGCACCAATCGGCGGATGATAGCTGATATTTTGAGCCGGACAGTATCCGTAGAACGTACGTGAATAGCCATATATGCGTCAGTTTTTCTTATTTGGGCTGCAAGCCGGCAGCTTTCAGGCTCTCACCGGCAGCGGCGTCTTTTGCCAATTTAGCGTAGTAATGGGCATTATGCCCGGCATTATCAGAGGCTTGTATGATTTCCTGCGGTACATTTGCCAATACCTCAGCCAGCATTTGCGGGGAGGCGCTCAACGCGGCATGCATCAGCACCGTTTCACCGCGACTGTTGCGGGCTCGCACGTCAGCCCCGCAGGCAATCAAGGCTTTATATATCTCAACATTACCGCGGCGAGCCGCCTCAAACAAAGGCAGATTTCCCTCGGTATCCTCATCATTCAAATACTTTTTGTACTGCTGAGCAACGGCGCCGACCCCGGCAGGGTGAGCCAAGCGAACCACCAAGTTCAAATAGGCAGTGCCGGCCTCCGTCTCCGCCGGTTTCTTTTCCAAGGCTACCGTCATCCACGCGCAAAGGCAAGCGGCATCATCCTCACCCAACAGATGGCGGAACAAACTACGCCCGTCTTTGAACAGAGGGTTTACTTCCCCCAATGCATTAAGCATGACCGGCAGGGCGTTATCATCATGCCGGTTTACCGCCAATTCGATGAGGGGGGTGCCGTCTTGCATGGAGCTCTTGGCACCGGCCCCGGCAAACATGAGCATATCAAACATGGCGGAATCACCGGCGTTGATGGCTACGCCCAAGGGTGGCTCACCACCCACGGGCCAATCCGGAGAAGCGCCGCACGACAGCAGCATCTGCACGGCATCTTTATCCATACGCTCCATGGCCTGCACCCAGCGGGAGCCCAAGTAATTCGCTATAGCACTGCCACCGCCACGGCGCTCATAGTCATAGGCTATCTTGTCGTGATGGTCCATGATGGTCAGGTCCGGATTTTCGCGCAGCACCATCTCTGTGGCGGCGTCATTTCCCAAGCCCGCCATCAACATCAACAAGGTGCGCCCTTTTTCATCGCGGGTGTCAATTTTCCCGTTCTTTTTCACCTTGGCCAGCAATGCTTTTGCGGCGGATTTAACATCATTGCACCGGCGGCGTTCCGCATCCATCTCAGCTTTGACCGCGGAGGCAAAGTCCCTTTGCTCCTTGTCATTTTTCACCTCATTATGCTGGCGTTCCAGCTCTTGCAAGCGCGTGCTGCCAACGTCAATCAACCGAGAGAGGGCTGTATCATCCAACTCGGCTCGAGTTACCCCCTGCAACACTACAGCCAATGCCGTACTGCACAACAATGCGGCGCGTAGAATGTTATGCTGAAATCTCATCTTCTCAACACTCTACCACACTACGCGCCCGCCTGCAAGCTCATAGTACCGGACACGCTGATTTTTTTTGAAAGCAAATGAGGAGGAGCACATTTAGCAGGTGAGGAAGTATTGACAGGTGATTTTTTGTGCGCTACAATCACTGCGTGCTATACGATTCCATCATCCACCTGAAGAACACGGTCGCCGAGGGCATGACTCAAGGCAGCATCGCGGTGCAGCTTACCCAAAAGGTCACCAAAACGACAAAAACGGGCAAGCCGTACTTGGAGCTGACTTTTGCAGACGCGCAGGACAACATGACCATCAAGGTGTGGGATAATGAATACTGGCACGCAGCCTGCATGGCGCTGCAAGAGGGCATGGGCATATCCGTCACAGCCAATTGGACAAGCGGTCAATATGGCATGGAGGCAAAAGAGCTGGAATACCGCCCCCTCACCCCGGAGGAAGAAGACACCCTGCTGAGCGGAGGCGCGGAGCTGGTGGCTTTGCAGGCAGAGGCATGGGAAAATATTCTTCAGCTCATCAACAGCATGCAAGACCCGCGCCTCCGAGCCCTCAGCCAAGCACTGGTCGGCACGCATGAGCAGAGGTTCAGGCGCGCAGCAGCAGCTCGCAACATGCACCACGCCCGCCGTGGCGGTTTAGCGGAACACACGGCCGGCGTCATGCGCGCAGCGGACTCCATTTGCTCAGCCTACCCACAGGTAAACAGAGATTTAGTGCTGGCGGGTGCCCTCTTCCACGACTGCGGGAAAATGTGGGAAACCGGGTGCGCGGAGCACGGATTCGGCGTAGAATACTCCGACATGGGGGAGCTGCTGGGGCACATTTCCGTAGGGATTGAGGTCGTTAACAAACTTTGGCAGACGATATGCACGGCAGAGCAACGCGCCGAGTGGAAGGCGCTGACCCCGCCCACGGAGCAAGTGCGCCTGCACCTGCTGCACCTCATTGCCTCACACCACGGCACGCTTGAGTTCGGCTCTCCCGTAGTCCCGAAAACCCCGGAAGCACTCATCCTGCACCACGCTGACAACATTGACGCTAAGATGGAAATGTTCCGCAGTGCATACGAGACCTCACCCGCACTCTCGCCTACCATCCGCCAAAGAAAATTCGGTTTAACCGGCAACGCCGTTACCCCCTTGCCGACATACACCCCGGAAGCGTAACCGATGGAGGAGGCAGTTTGGAGCATCGCCGCGCTGAGCGGGCTACTTGTATTCTCTCAGTTGAGCCCCGGACCGGATGTTATCTTGGTGTTCCGGACGGCGTTAGCCCGCGGATTCAGAGGCGGAATTGCCGTGGGCTCAGGCATCAGTCTGGGTTTTGCCATTCAAGCGGCGATTGCCTGCACGCTCGGGGCTTGGGTGATGCAGCTCAGCTTATGCACCTACCTCCTCTGGGCTGCTGCGGCTTGGCTTCTGTACCTCGCATGGAAAATATTCCCCAAGAGCAGCTCAAAGACGGAGCTTGAGTTAGCGGATGAGCGTTCACACACGCCCTACACCGTCCTCCTGTGGCAGGGATTTCTCTGCAATATACTGAACCCCAAGTGCATGCTTTTCATTCTGACGCTCAGCGCCGGCTCCATCAAAGCCCACAGCAACATACCATGGTACACGGCAGCGCTCATTATCGCTTTCACGGCAGCCGGCTGGCTGGGGTGGGCACTGTGGTCCGCCCTGCTGCAATGGGCACCGCTGCGCAGGCAATATCTGCGCCACACAAGAGTGATAGATGCCGTTTTTGCGCTGCTGCTGGCAGGCTTCGCTGTGCTGCTTTTGGCTGCTTAGCGCATTTTTTAGCACTCAAAAACGCATTGGTGCTTGCTTTTTACGGCAGAATGGGGTAGAGTATGGGGCGCAAAGAGACGTTATTGCACTTATGAACGATATTATCACGACAGCATGCAAATTCGTCACGTCCTCCATCGGCCGCAAAATCATTGTGGCTCTGACAGGGTCGTGTCTCCTCCTCTTCCTGGTGGGGCACCTTGCCGGCAACCTGACCATTTTCGGTGGTGATGTTGCTGAGGGTGGCACCTCCTGGATTAACCACTACGCAACAGGTTTGCACTCAATGCCCGCCTGGCTTCTCTGGTCCATTCGTTTGGGCTTGCTGGCCGTGGCTCTTGTTCACATTGTGCTTACTCTGGTGCTCAAGTATGAGAACTACAATGCCCGCACCCACTACCAGAAGGAGAATACGCTCAAGGCTACGCTCTCTTCCCGTACGATGGTTATCACCGGCATCATGATTCTCTGCTTCGCCGTATTCCACCTCTGGCAGCTTACGTTCAACGGTGACCCCAGCGATTGCTACAACCACATCATCCACGCATTCCAGGATCCCTGGTGCTCCCTCTTCTACATTGTAGCCATCTGCTGCCTCTTCATGCACGTGCGCCACGGCCTGCAGTCTGTACTCCAGACCTTCGGTCTTGCCACTCGCAAGGTACGCCCCCTCTACAACATCGTTGCCTACCTCTTCGGTATCGCCGTGTGCGGTGGTTTCATCGCCATCCCCGTGTGCGTCATGCTGGGCATCCTTAAATAATCCTTACTTACACATTCTTCGATTATGAACGAAATCAAGTTTCCCGTAAGCGACTACATGCCGGATTCCTGCATTCCGGATGGTCCCATTGCTGAGAAGTGGACGAAGTACAAGCGCGAGGCCAAGCTCATCAACCCGAACAACCGCCGTAAGTACACCGTGCTTATCGTGGGTTCCGGTCTTGCCGGTGGCTCCGCTGCCGCTACTCTTGCTGAGCTCGGTTACAATGTGAAGTGCTTCTGCTACCAGGACAGTCCCCGCCGCGCTCACTCCATCGCCGCTCAGGGCGGTGTAAACGCAGCTCACAACTATCAGAACGACGGTGACTCCGTATACCGTCTCTTCTACGACACCGTGAAGGGTGGCGACTTCCGCGCTCGTGAGGCCAACGTATACCGCCTTGCTGAGGTTTCCTGCAACATCATCAACCAGTGCGTGGCTCAGGGTGTTCCCTTCGGCCGCGAATACGGTGGTTTGCTCGACAACCGCTCCTTCGGTGGTTCTCAGCTCAAGCGTACCTTCTACAGCCGTGGTCAGACCGGCCAGCAGTTGCTGCTGGGTTGCTACCAGGCCATGGAGAAGGAAATCGGTAAGGGTCACATCGAGATGCACCCCCGCACCGAGATGATGGATCTCGTGGTTGTAGACGGCCACGCCAAGGGCATCGTAGTGCGCGACATGGTGACCGGTGAGATTAAGAGCTATGCCGGTGATACCGTGCTGCTCGCTACCGGTGGTTATGGCCGCGTGTTCTTCCTTTCCACCAACGCCATGGGCTGCAACGTGGGTGCTGCCTGCGCTTGCTGGAAGAAGGGCGCCTACTTCGCCAACCCCTGTTTCACTCAGATTCACCCCACCTGCATTCCCGTTAAGGGTGATTACCAGAGCAAGCTGACGCTCATGTCCGAGTCTCTGCGTAACGACGGCCGTATTTGGGTACCCAAGAGCCGTGAGGTGGCTGCCAAGATTCGCAAGGGCGAGATGAAGCCCTCCGACGTGGCTGAGAATGACCGCGACTACTACTTGGAGCGCAAGTACCCCTCCTTCGGTAACCTTGCCCCGCGTGATATCTCCTCCCGTGCCGCTAAGGAAGCCTGTGACGACGAGCGCGGTGTTGCCAACACCGGCCGTGGCGTGTTCCTTGACTTCAAGGACGCAATCAACCGCATGGGCAAGGAGTGGATTGACGGCCAGTACGGCAACCTCTTCGAGATGTACGAGGAAATCACGGACGTGGATCCCCACGAGCAGCCGATGATGATTTACCCCGCCTCTCACTACACCATGGGTGGTCTGTGGGTGGACTACAACCTCATGTCCTCCATCCCCGGTCTGCACGTGCTCGGTGAGGCTAACTTCTCTGACCACGGTGCTAACCGCCTCGGCGCTTCCGCCCTCATGCAGGGTCTCTCCGACGGTTACTTCGTCATCCCCGCCACGCTTCCCACCTACCTCACCACGCAGAAGCCCGGCAGCATCACCACCGCTGCTCCGGAGTTCAAGGAGGCTGAGGACGAGGTGAAGGCCCGCATCAAGAAGATGATGGACGTTAAGGGCACCAAGACCCCGGACGAAATCCACCGCGAGCTCGGTAAGCTTGTGTGGGAGGACGTAGGCATGGGCCGTACCAAGGAGTCCCTGATGGACGCCATTGAGAAGATTCCCGCCATCCGTGAGGAGTTCTGGACCAACGTGAAGGTTGTAGGCAGCATGGAAGGCATGAACCAGGAGCTTGAGAAGGCTTGGCGTGTAGCCGCCTACCTCGACTTCGCTGAGGTTCTTTGCTACGACGCCCTCAACCGTGAGGAGTCCTGCGGCGCTCACTTCCGTCTTGAGCACCAGCTGGCCGACGGTGAGGCTAAGCGTGATGACGCTAACTACGCCTACGTAGCCTGCTGGGAGTACAAGGGCACAGGCGAACTGCCGGTTCTGCACAAGGAGCCGCTCACCTTCGACACTGTACACTTGGCCATCCGTTCCTACAAGTAAAGATACGTTCTAAACTCTAAATTTTACACACAATTATGGCAAATCTTAATCTTACGCTCAAGGTTTGGCGCCAGGAGTCCGCAGAGGCACAGGGCCGCATCGAGACCTACAAGGCGAAGAACATCCCGGATGAGGCTTCCTTCCTCGAGATGCTTGACATCGTGAACGAGGAGCTCGTGCACGAGGGCAAGGAGCCCATCCACTTCGACCACGACTGCCGAGAGGGCATTTGCGGTATGTGCTCCCTGACCATCAACGGTGTTCCCCACGGTGGTAAGAAGGTCACGACCTGCCAGCTGCACATGCGCCAGTTCAAGGATGGCGACACCATCTGGATTGAGCCGTTCCGCGCTGCTGCATTCCCCCTGCTGCGCGACCTCGTGGTAGACCGTACTGCTCTGGACAACATCATCGCCGCCGGCGGTTTCGTGGACGTGCGCACCGGCGCTGCCCCGAACGCCAACAACATGCCCGTGCGCAAGAAGACGGCTGACGCCGCTTTCGACGCCGCTGCATGCATCGGCTGCGGTGCTTGCGTAGCCAGCTGCAAGAACAGCGCCGCTATGCTCTTCACCTCCGCCAAGGCTGCTCACCTCAATCTGCTGCCCCAGGGTCACCCGGAGAAGAACAAGCGCGTTCTCGCCATGGTGCGCCAGATGGACGCCCTCGGCTTCGGTAACTGCACCAACCTCTACGAGTGCGAGGCAGCTTGCCCGAAGGGTATCAGCGTGGACAACATCGCCAAGCTGAACCGCGACTACATGATCGCCTGCGCCTCCGAGGCATTCGGCGTATTCTCCTGATAGCCGCACACACAACATCAACTTTCACCACCGGAGAGCCAAGTGCCTCCGGTGGTTTTTTCTTGCCATTACGTAGCCACATGATATAATAACCCCCACACCGCACCATGAAGTTTTACATCGTTACTCCTACGTTTAATGCAATCAGCTGGTTGCAGCGTTGCGTGCGCTCCGTCGCAGACCAAGCATTGCCGGGAGTACAGGTGCACCACCACGTGCAAGACGGCGCCTCGAACGACGGCACGGCTGAGTGGCTCAGCGAATGGCAAGCAGCCCATGCCGATACACCGAATTACACCTTTACCTTCGAAAGCGCCAAAGATGCCGGCATGTACGATGCCATCAACACCGCATGGAGCAAAATGCCCGAAGATGCGGATGTAACCGCCCACCTCAACAGTGACGAGCAATACCTGCCCGGCGCGCTGGAGGGCATCGCCAAAGCACTGGACGCGAATCCGCATGCCGAGGTAGCCTTGGGCACCTACATCATTGTGGATGCAGAGAGCCGCTACATTTGCCACCGTCGCCCCATCATGCCACATAAGTGGACCAGCCAGACGGTGTGCGAGATTATCACGTGCTCCTGCTTCCACCGAGCGGAGGCGTTCCGCAAGCACGGCATTCGCTTCGACTCACGCTGGCGAGCCATTGCGGATGTCGCGTTCTACCGCGACTTGGTAAACGCCTCCCCGCGTTTCCTCGTGCTGCCGGAGCTGTTCACCACCACCTTTACCGTAACCGGCTCCAACTTGGCATGGACCGCGACCTCACAGCGCGAATGGGATGAGCTTTGCTCCGCCCTGCCCTGGTACGTTTCCAAACGCCACGGCTTCGCCTACCGCTGGTGCAACCTCAAGCGCCGCCTGCGCGACATGTTCTGCACCGCCCCTTCCTCCTATTCCCTTTTCCTCCCCTCCGCCACGGAGCGCAGCACCATCACCATCAAACACCCCACCCCCCACTGGGGCCGCCGCGTCCAAGGGGAGGAGTAATTCCCTTAATTTCGTCCGCCGTATAGGGCTGTGCCCAATATGGGAATGGAGCGCGTCAGGCAGTATATGCTGTATGCTGCAAGAAACAGCACGATGGATGCCGGAACAATCAACCAAAGAGGCACATCAGTGGGACAAATGGCTATTTTAGCCGCCAGCGTGAAGCTCACGCACTGAACCACGTAAATACCGAGGGTTCCCTTTCCCATTTGACTCAACAAGCGGAAATTGATAAAGCGCATCAGAGCCAAGAAAATAATACCGGAAACTACGGCGGCGGCAATACGGAAGCTCCATATTCCCAATGAATCCCACTGCAGCTTCAACGGGCTCAAATACATGTACCAATGATTGCGGTAGCAGTAGAAAATCACAACAGCAACCGGCAACACCCCCAACCAACGCCAATTAAAGTGACACGTCTGTACCCCCTTGTATCGGCAGTACATCCCCATCAAGAAAAACGGCCACACAAAGCTCAGATACGGTCCATACGGAAGAGCCTCCGGCTGTAAAACAGACACAAGAATCGGCAGCAGTGCAGCAGCGGCCTTCCACAGGCGATTTTGCCATAGCTGCATCATGGCAGCAAAGCAGAAACACTCAAACAAGCTCCACAAAAACCACATGCAATGGTACGCACCAAGAACAGCCTGCCATGAATCTTTACCTTGCCACAGCAACAAAGCTACCTGTAGCGACCCAATCGTTGCTATGGGCAGCAGTAATCTTACCGCGCGCTTCGGTATCACTTTCAGCCCATCTTTGTTGAGGCTTCCCAAAGCAAAATACCCACTTACCCACATAAACAGCGGCACATGGAACAAGTAAATCGCCTTGAAGAGCGGGTTCGCAAAAAAATGCCCGGCGTCCATCAGCTGAATGGTATGCCCCAACACCACCAACCACATGAGCACCGCACGGCAGTTGTCCCAGTAGGCATCTCTGGCGGGAGCACTCATTTTTCCGCAACGGCTTTGGCGTAAATTTCGTTCAGCACCTCCATTTTGGCATCCCACGTGAACTTCTCACAGCGGGCGAGGGCGCCGGTGGAAAGGCGGCGGCGGTCATCCTCATGCGAAGCGAGGAAATCCAGATGGCGAGCATAGTCCGCAATGACTTGCTTACGGGATTGGATGGGGATTTTAATGCCGGAGGTCTCATCAATCACGGTAGAGAACCCGCAGTGGTCAAGCGCAATGATGGGCAAGCCATAGCGGAATGCCTCAAAGACCACGGTAGAGGTATCCTCGCGCACGCTGGTGATGCAGAAGACGTGGCTGGTGGCCATGATGTGGAAAGCCTCTTCGCGCGGCACAAAACCATGGAAAGTAACCACCTCATCCAGCCCGAGCTTATGCGCCAGCGCCTTCCAAGCGGCCATGCGCGGGCCACGGCTCAGCACGTGCAGCTCCACCTTCTCCTTGCAAAGCGGCAATGCATGCAAGAGCAAATCCAGAGCCTTGCGGGGAATGTGCTCCCCTGCCCAGCAGATGCGCAGAGGCGTGCCGGGCTCATGCACGGAGGGCTCATACTTGGTGTGATTGGTTTCCAGCCCCACCTCATTCATCAACACGGCTTCACGCTGCCAAAAAGCCTGAATCTCCTCCACGGCTTTCGTGGTACTGGTCAAAATGGTGTGGCTGTGAGCCGCAGCAGCGCGAGCAGCACGTCCCCAGCGTTTCTGAATAAAGTTCAGCACGTTGCGCGCGGCAAAATGCAGGCAACCGCCCAAGCCCAAGCTGCCCATCAAGCACCACGGCGTATCCGTGAAGCCCCCCAGCGGTCCCCAAATAAACGGCTTACCCAATTTCCACAAATAACCGGGCTCGCGGAAGCCGGAAATGGTCACTTGGTGCACAATATCAAAGTTTTCCTTTTTATCCAGCTCCACCGCGTACTCATAGGCACGCTTGTGCCATGCACGGTAGAACCAATAATAGCTGGGTGGCCATATTTTACGCAGCGTATCATGATGATAGCGGCGGATAAAGTGGAACGTGATGTTGCGCACCGCCTCCGGATGCTGCTCCGCAAAGGTCGTCAACTTCTCCTTAAACTCCCATTCCTCCACCAGCACATGCACATCATGAAAACGCGCAATGTTCGACGCAAAGTTCCACCCCATCCCCGGCTCTGAGCCGTAACCGGGGTCGCATGCATAACAACCGAGCAAAATCTTGAGCCTCCGCGGGGCGCTTTCCGTCATATCGCCTCATATTGTAACGGCTCCCCCCTGCACTGTCAAGCTCATATCCCCCAATTTAACGGGCTTCACCTAAGAAGTTACTTGACTTAAGGGCTGCTATCTGCTAAAAAGAACCTAACTTATGGCCAATCCTGAACTTTATATCAAGCCGGCTCTGCCTGACCGTATCTTCCCCTGGGAGAACTACGATCCGCAGACACGTGAAGAAATCGATGAGTTTTTCAACAGCCCCGAGGTGCGCGTCATCAAAGAGCGCATGGTGGACATGGGGCGCCGCCTTTGGGCCCGCGAGTACGTAGACGGCAACGGCGGCAATCTGTCCGTCCGTGTAGCCAAGGACCTCGTGCTCTGCTCCCCCACACTGTGCTCCAAGGGCTTCATGACCGTCGAGGACATCTGCCTTGTGGACATGAACGCCGGACAGCTTTGCGGCTACCGCCCCGCCACCAGCGAGGTGAAGACCCACATCGCCATGATGAAGGAGGTAGGTGTGAACGCCTGCATCCACGCGCATCCCCCGTGCTGCAACGCCTTCCTCTTTGCGGGCAAGGTACCGCCGAACGGCATCAACCCCGAGGCTGACATCTTCCTCGGCCACATCCCGCTGGCTCCGTACGGCACCCCCGGCTCTCCCGAGACGGCTGAGGCTGTGGCAAAGGCTTGCCACCAGAGCACCGTGGTCTTCATGGAGAACCACGGTGTCATCACCGGTGCCCGCCACATTGAGGAGGCAGAGTGGTTCATGGAGAACGCCGATGCCTACTGCAAGATGGTACTCTTTGCAGACATGCACGGCGGTGGCCTGAACCAGGTGGACGAAGCCGGTATTGCAGACTTCCTGCAAATCCGCAAGAACATCGGTTATGCCGTTCCGGAGGGTCAGCCCCTCTACAACATGCGTGAGTACAACGGCTACACCATGGGCATTGCCGGTAAGAAGGACTAATCCTCCACCCGGCAAGCAACACTCACACACTTAACAATGCACGCCGGTGTGCGCACAGCGCTTGCTCCCATGCAAGACGTCACGGATCTCGCGTTCATGCGAGTTCTGGCGCGCATCGGCTCCCTGCCGGATTTATTCGTTACGGCCTACTTTCGCAGCACACCGACCACCTGCGCCATAGCAGAGGCGAACTTGCGCTGCATTGAGGAGAACGAAACCGGCGTGCCTATTCTGGCACAACTGGCAGGTAGCGAGGCAGCTCCGCTCGTGCGCGATGCCGAGCGGTTGCTGCAGCTGCCCGTCGCCGGCATCAACCTCAACGCCGGCTGCCCTTCCCCCTTGGTCAATCGCCACGGTGCGGGTGCAGGGCTTCTGCGCGACCTCCCCGCGCTGGCGGCAGCCCTACAAGGGCTCAGGGCCTGCGTGCCCGCCGGTCAATTCAGCGTAAAATGCCGCCTCGGCTGGGAGGACACTGTGGAGTTCCCCGCCATTTTGGAGCACATACGTGCCGCCGCACCGGACTACGCCATGGTGCACGCCCGCACCCGCAAAGCGCTTTACAAACCGGGCACCATTTGCGAGGCAGCCGTGCAGCAGGCCGTGCGCACCCTCCCCTGCCCCGTCATGGGCAATGGCGATATTGGCACCGCCGCGGAGGCGCAGCGCTGGCTCACCCACATCAGCCCTGCCGGGGTCATGATAGGCCGTGGCGCCGTGCGCAATCCCTACATTTTCCGCGAAATCAAGGGTGGCCCGCCCCCCACTGCGGATGAGATGAAACACTACTACCGCGTGCTGGTGGAGGAGACAGACCGCATCCTCCACACCAAGCGCACGCCCGCGGGGCACTGCAACCGCATGAAAAAATACCTCGCTTACTGCTACCCGGATTTCACCCCGGAGCAAGAATACACCCTGCGCCGCTGTACGGATATTGACACCATGCTGCGCATCCTCTGTGATTGATTTTTCCACCCTCCCTTTTCCATGCCCAAACAAAACGCTGACTTCATGCCGCACATCAACGGCTTACGCGCTCTGGCCATTGCCTTGGTTGTGCTCTATCACCTGAACGCTGAGTGGTGCCCCTGCGGTTATTTCGGGGTGGATGTCTTCCTGCTCATCTCCGGCTACTTCCTTTTCAGCAAAGAGCTGCAACCGCAGCGGGTGGAAAACATGCATTACGGCCAATACCTGCTGCGCAAAGCGTGGCGATTGGGGCCGCCCACCCTCACCGTCGGCATTGTCGTGGCGGTCATCGGCGCCTTCGTTCTGCTGCAAGATCTCTATTGGATGGCGCTGCAAACCCTCACTTATTGCTGCGTGGCAGGCAGCAATGAATACGTAGCACACAGCGGCAACTACTTCAGTCCGAACACGCAGAGCAACCCGCTCATGCACCTCTGGTACATCGGGCTCATCTTGCAGACTTACATCCTGCTACCGGCGGCAGCCATCGCCATGCGCAAGCTCAGCCCCACCGCGCGCGGCTGCATTTGGTGGCTGCTCGGCGGGGTATCTTTTGCGGCCTACCTCTTCCTGCAATACGGTGAGGCTTGGGAGAGCGCCGTGGTCACCGTCAAACAAGGACGGGAGTGGTTCTCCCCCTACTACAGCATCGTCACGCGCCTGTGGGAGCCCATGCTGGCCATGCTTGTCCTCATGCTGCCCGTTATTCCCGCCACACGCACACTCCTGCGCTCAGCTGCAGCCCTGTTGGGCTTAGGCTTGGTCATCGGCAGTTGCTATGCGTTCGAGACCGGCTCCGCCTCCGTCTTCTGCGCCGTGCTCGGCGGCATCCTGCTCTTGCAATACGGGGCAAGCGGCATCACCGGCAAGCTACTGGGGCTGCGCCCCGTGCAGTGGCTGGGCACTGTTTCATTCTCCCTTTACTTGGTACATTGGCCCATATTCGCCATGTGGCGCTACATCATGTTCGATGAGGTCAGCCCCGCACAGCTAGCCATTGCTGCCGTAGTTTCACTGCTCTTGGCGTGGGCGCTGTGGCGATGGGTGGAGACCCTCTGCGGCTCGTGGCAAAAATCCCTCAGCCCCCGCGCCATGGCTTGGCTGAGTGCGGCGGTTCCTGCGGGCGTCATCACCATTACCTCGCTTTTCACGTGGAATCTCCCCCTCGCTAACCTCTTGCCGAACCGCCCGAGCGAGGTGCAACGCTCCTTTGAGCTCCCCATCTTGACCGGTTATGCCACGGAGGAGCACCTGCAGGGCTTCCCGCGCGAGGTGTTCAACTCCACGCCCATCCTGCTGGGTAATGACACCACAGCGCCCATCAGCTTCCTGCTCATCGGTGACAGCCACTCCTGGCACCTGCAGCACGGCATGGATAAATTGCTGTGCGAGCAGGGCGGACGCCGCGGGCTGTACCTGAACAACTCCTGCGTACCCGCGTGGGATACCTTCATCTTGCTCTCCGCCGGTGATTCCAAGTGGGACCGCGCTCGCGGTGAGCGCATGCTGGAGTGGATTATCAACAGCAAAGACATCAACTGTGTCGTCCTCTCCGTCTACTGGAACCTCCGCTTCCGTGATAAAAACATCCGCGACTGGAACCTGCGAGCGGTGCCCCGTGAGCAAGCTCGCGCCCATCAAGAAAACGGACTCCGCGAAACCTGCCGCCGCCTCAAAGCTGCCGGCAAGCGCGTCATCGTGGTGAAAGACACCCCCTTCTTCCCCCGCAGTGAGAACCATGTGGATCGCTTCGTGCGCCGCAGCCTCATCGGCATCCCCTACGAGCTACCGGCGCAAACGCCGGAGCAAATGGCGCAACGCACAGCTGAGGAAGCGGCATTCTTCCGCAGCCTCACGGAGCAAAACCTCGCGGAGGTGATAGATGCCTCCCCCGCCCTGCAGGAAAACGGGCTCTACCCCATCCGCCTCAGCGATGGCAGCTTCCTTTACCGCGACACGAACCACCTCGCCGCGCGCGGCTCCATCCTCGTGTCGGATTTCATCCTCCGCTACATGCAAAGCACCCCGGCGCAGCAAGATTAAGCGTGTGCTCCGCGCATGACAAAGTTGCCCGCACCGCGCATGGGCGCACACTCGCTTTTTGCTTGCGCTGCGTGGGCGGAGCGGGTATGATGTGTGCATGAGCACAAAACTGACGGATGACCAGCTGGAGCAGGTACGCCTGTGGGCAAGCCAAGGCATTGACCTGAACGGTATTCAGAAAAACCTAGTCGCCCACTGCGGCGTGCACCTCACCTACATGGAGGTGCGTTTCCTCCTGCTTGACCACGGTATCGAAATCGCTCAAGCTGCCCCGGAGCCCGCCCCCGCACCGCAGGCCTCCCCTGCCCCCCAAGCTCAACAGCAGCCTGCCCCGGCAGCAGCCCCCGCAGCAGGTACCCACCCCGTTGTGCCCACCATGACGCTGGATGACATCCAGATTCCCGGCACCTTGCTCAGCGGCAAGTGCGAGTTCCCCAGCGGCACCAAGGTCGCTTGGCAAATCGACCAAATGGGCCAGCTCGCCTGCAGCAAGGTGTGTGGCGACATGACTCCGGAGGAGCAGCAAGCCTTCGTCTTTGAGCTCCGCCAAATCCTCAGCAAGATGTAATCTTGCGAGGGCGGCCCACTCGGCGCAATATCTCCTCACTCTCCGCTTTGAAGCGTGCTTTCTCTTTGGCTGCGGAAGCAAAGTGAGAGTATACGCAGGCCACAATCATGAGGCCGAAAATGCTCAGTATGCCAATGATGGCATTACGGCGGGTGGAGTAGTCATTAGCTGCGGTCTCTTCCTCAGTCTCACACACCTCATCGTCCTGAGCATCGTGCGTGAGGCGGGATGATACATACGCCCCACCGGCACAAACACCAACCCCGGAAGCACGTCTTGCCTTCCCGGCTTTTGCTCCCTTTTTGCCCAGTCGCGCAGCCTTGCTGATAAACCCGCCGACCACAGGCTGCACCCCCGGTGCCTCCACCATGCTGTACGCAGCAGCGTGGTCAACATTGCCGAAGATAAAGAAAAGAGCCATCAGTAAGCTGAAAAGTTTTGTGTTCATATTCTCAAGACGGATGATGGTGGCGTTTTGTTCTCTCCTTTTTTGAAAAAAGTTTGCTAATGGGGGGCTTCTAACTAGTCTCTACTACGCGATAAATCGGAATTTGGCGAGCGAAGCGAGCGGAATTCAGAGCCCTTTAGGGCGACGGACGTTAGGCAGGCGGTGGAGTGAGCGTCAGCGAACGGAACCCCTGTATAGCAACAAAAAAGGAAATGGAACCCAGGGAACCTGTGGTGACATATAATGGCGAGGACCGTAGCGAAGCGAAGC
>CAJGCY010000039.1 GCA_904501955.1 uncultured Akkermansia sp.
GAAAACAATTTGCAGACTTCTTATACATATTTCAGCACGACTTGGCAAGAAGAAAGTCTTATACCGGCATATAAAAAAAGCATTTTTGGCATCAAATGACACATTTTCTGAACTTACAGGCATTTTTTGCTCATAAGCACAAATGCAGCCGTCCTGCATCACTTTGTGTAGCTCTTACCTCGCTTGAATATGTTCGCAAATCGTTTCATTCAACATGATGTTCAGACATCCATACACTTCACGAAAAAAATTACGCAAACATCCTCAAATAGGCCATAAAAGATTCTTTTTTCACGGCTATTTTTCATACTTGCCTTTTTTCAAACTTACATTCACTCGAATTATTACCGGATTCGGGCTTGACTTCACACATGGATTTGCTAATATGAGCAGACTTATGACACAGGAAGCCCTTCTTAAATTATTGGAGACAGACGCGCGCCTGAGCGACCGGCAGATTGCAGACCGCCTCGGCGTGAGTGTATCTGAAGTTGCAGCAGAGCGAGCTACCCTTGAGCAAGAAGGGCGCATCGTTGGCTACCAAACTATCGTCAACCATGACGAAGTCGGCGTGTCCGCCTTCATCGAGGTGCGCTGCACCCCGGAGCGAGGGGATGGTTTCAATCGCTTGGCTCAGCGCATCGCTCGTTTCGAGGAAGTAAAGAGCTGCTACCTGATGAGTGGCGGTTATGATTTGCTGGTGATGGTGGAGGCCGAAAACCTGCAGGGAGTGGCGCGCTTTGTGAGTGAGAAGCTCTCCAACCTGCACGGCATACTTTCCACAGCCACGCACTTCCGACTTAAAACATACAAGCTCAACGGCCTACTCTTCCACGAAGAGCCGGAAAGCGACCGCATCAGCGTAGCCCCCTAAGCACACCATGGACTGGAACCGCATTCTTTCCAAGCAGGTCGTAGAGCTCCCCAAATCCGGCATCCGCGAGTTCTTTGACCTCGTTACCGGCAGCAAGGACATCATCTCCCTCGGGGTTGGCGAGCCGGACTTCGTAACACCGTGGAATATCCGCGAGGCAGCTATCTCCTCTCTGGAGAAAGGGCGCACGACATACACCAGCAACTATGGTCTGGAATCACTGCGCCGCGCCATTGCCACCTATGTAGAGGACTTTTTCCATGTATCCTACAGCCCGGTCAATGAGATTTTGCCCACAGTGGGCGTGAGTGAAGCTATTGACCTTGCGCTGCGTTGCTTGGTCAATCCCGGAGACGAGGTACTGTACCACGAGCCCGCGTACGTGAGCTACGCACCCTCCGTGCAGCTGTGCTACGGCACGCCCAAAGCGGTGGAAACCAGCATTGATGACCTCTTTGCGCTGAATCCCGCTAAGCTGGAGGCAGCCATCACGCCGCGCACCAAGGTATTGATGCTGAACTTCCCGACGAACCCGACAGGCTCCATTGCCCCGTTGGAAACGCTGGAAGCCATTGCAAAGATTTGCATCAAGCATGACCTTTTCGTACTGACGGATGAGATTTACTCCGAGCTGCGCTACGATGGCGAGGAGCACACCAGCATTGCCTCCCTGCCCGGCATGAAAGAGCGCACTTTGCTGCTGCACGGATTCTCCAAAGCATTCGCCATGACCGGCTTCCGACTCGGTTATGCATGCGGCCCGAGCGAGCTCATCGACCAGATGATGAAGATTCACTCCTACACCATGATTTGCCCGACCATCACCAGCCAAGAGGCCGGTATCGAGGCTTTGCAAAACGGTGTACCCGCCATGCTGGAGATGCGCGACAGCTACCACCGCCGCCGCGACTACATTGTAGGCCGTTTCAATGAGATGGGCATGGATTGCCACCTGCCCGGTGGTGCGTTCTACACCTTCCCCAGCATCAAGCGTTTCGGTTTGAGTTCCAAGGATTTTGCCATGCGCCTACTCAAGGAGGCCAAGGTAGCAGCCGTTCCCGGCACCGCATTCGGCGCCTGTGGTGAGGGCTACCTGCGCTGCTGCTACGCCACCAGCATGCAGCTGCTCATCGAAGCCTGTGATAAGATGGCAAAGTTCTGTGATTCACTCCGCGCTGAATAACGGAACCTACAAAAAAAAGCACTATTCAGATATTTGAGGGGCTTCGCAATCAGCGAAGCCCTCTCCTTTACAAAGACAAACCTTCCACATGCAGACAGACCACTCATTATACCGCACTTGCGTCTATCCTCTGGCCCTGTTCATGGGGTTCAGCCTTTTGCTGGGATTCGGCGGAGATGCCGTGCGCTGGGAGCACCCGGAAGCGGCGTGGTGGCAGCAGGCACCGGAAATGGCGCTTTATCCGCTGCAAACGGTGGTCTGCGCATGGTGGCTTTGGCATGTACGCAAAGAAATGGCGTGGGATTGGGCGCTCAAGCCCTGCCTGTTAGCTATACCATTCGGATTACTGGGCATCGGACTGTGGATGATTCCCTACTTTGCAGGATGGATACCCGATGAGGGCAACGGCTTCATGCCAGAAAAAGTGTTCGGTGCCGGCAGCTGGCTTACCATGGCGGAGTATGCCATGCGCTTCGCCCGCGCGGCGGTAGTCGTACCACTGGTAGAAGAGCTTTTCTGGCGAGGGTTCCTGATGCGCTGGTGTGTCAACCGAGATTTCCCGCAAAATGTCGCCATCGGCACTCACTGTTGGCTCGGCTATGCCGTCACCACGCTGGCATTCATGCTGATACACAACCCGGCGGATTGGGGTGGTGCCTTCCTGTATGGCAGCCTTACCTATTTTTTGGTAGTCAAGACAAAACGTATTACTCCCGCCATCGTCATGCATGCCGTTGCAAACGGCACCATGGGCATATGCGCCGTCTGTTTTAACCTTCCCCACCTCTGGTAATTTTCTCACTATGCAAGCGTTCATTCTCGGCGCCGGACTCGGCACTCGCCTCGCTCCCCTGAGCCTCATTCTTCCCAAACCGCTCATGCCGGTATTCCAAAAGCCGCTCATCCAGCACACGATGGATAATTTCATTAAGGACGGCGTTACAGAGTTCATCATCAACACCTCCTGTTTGGAATTCGCGTGGGATAAGGCATTCCCCTGCCCCGATCCGCAATACCGAGGCTGCCCCGTTACCTTCAGCCATGAGGAAGAACCTCTCGATTCCGGCGGTGGTGTGAAAAAAATCCTTCCGCTGTGGAAAGAGGGACCTCTTATTGTCCACAACGGCGATATTTTAACGGATATCCCCCTCGGTGAACTGTTGGCAGAACACCGCCGCAGTGGCAACTTGCTTACCATGGCTCTGCGCAGCATCGACGGCAAGCGAAACGTCGGCTTCGATGAAGAAACCCGCCGTATCACAGACATGCGCCATGCTCTGGGCATCAACCCCGGCACGCACCAATTTGCAGGCACCTACATCATGGAAGCAGAGGTGGCGAATATGTTCCCGGAGGAAGATAAATTCTCCATTTTCCCCATTTGGTTGGAGCTCATCCGCCAAGGTCGCGCCGGAGGAGTCGTCTTTGACTGGGCGAACTGGCACGAAATCGGCGCCCCCGAGGCATACCTCGACACCATTTTAGAACTTCCGAACAGCCAACGTATTCACCCCTCCGCCACCATCTCAGCCTTGGCAGAAGTAGGAGAGGATTGCATGGTCGGGCAAGATGCCGTCATCCCCGCCGGCTGCGAACTGGACGATTGCATTGTCTGGCCGCGCACCCACGTCACCCCCGGCACCTACCGCCGCGCCATCCTCACACCTCGCATTACCGTGCAGGTGTAAATTAACAGCATCACCATGGTAAGAGCCCTACAAGTTAGAGAAAACTCTAACTTTAGATAAAAAAAACACCTTGGGGCGCGGAATTTTCTTTCCATAAGCGGGGTAGGTGTGGTAGAATGCGTGCAGCGTAGAAGGAGCGCGGTGCTCTACTGTAAACAGGCAGGAGGGTAAAACGCGCGATGCACGCTGATAACCATACTAAAACACAAGAACAATATGGCTATAGACCCCAAATTGCTGGAAGACCTTGAGGCCCGCCGCAACAAGATTAAGTACGCCGCAAGCCCGGAGAAATACGAGGCACGACGTGCCAAGGGCGACTGGACAGCCCGCGAGCGCATTGCTTGCCTGTTTGACAACGGTTCCTTTACAGAAATCGGCATGCATACGCGCCACCACTGCAGCAACTTCGGTATGCTCAACAAAGAGATTCCGGGTGATGGCATCGTGACCGGTTTCGGTCTCGTCAACGGACGTCCCGTGGCAGCAGCCTCGGCTGATTTCATGGCACAAGGTGGTTCTTTGGGGTACATGCACGCCCAGAAGATTTGTGACGCACAGCAGTACGCCCTGAAAGGCGGCATGCCGGTCATCCAGATTAACGACTCCGGTGGCGCCCGTCTGCAGGAGGGTGTTGACTCCCTCACCGGCTTCGCTAACGTGTTCTACAACAACGTAGCAGCCAGCGGCGTCGTACCGCAGATTTCCCTCATCCTCGGCCCCTGCGCCGGTGGTGCAGCATACTCCCCCGCCCTTACGGACTTCATCATCATCCGCCGCGGTGGAGCAGCAGGCATGTACATTACCGGTCCGAAGGTTATCGAGCAGGTAACATACGAGAAGTGCACCATGGATGAAATCGGCAGCGCCGACGTTCACTCCTCCGTCTCCGGCAACGCACACTTTGTGGCTAACAGCGACGAGGAAGCTATCGAAATCGCCAAGAAGCTGCTCACCTACCTGCCCTCCAACAACACGCAGGATCCGCCCCACGACCTGAGCTGCCCGCTCGACATCGCAGACGACGAGGGTATGAACGACATCATCCCGGAGAGCAACACCACTCCGCTGGACATGAAGAAGGTCATCTCCCGTCTGGTGGACGAAGGCAGCTTCATGGAGGTGCACGCTAACTTTGCCGGCAACGTCATCGTAGGTTTCGCCCGCATTTGTGGCGTAGTGGTAGGCATCATCGCCAACCAGCCTGCCGTGAAAGCCGGTTGCTTGGACATCGACGCCTCCGACAAGGCAGCCCGCTTCATCCGCTGCTGTGACTCCTTCAACATCCCCGTTGTAAACTTGGTGGACGTACCCGGCTTCTTACCCGGCAAGCAGCAGGAGCGCGGCGGCATCATCCGCCACGGCGCCAAGATGATTTTCGCCTACTCCTCCGCCACGGTTCCCAAGGTAACCATGATCCTGCGCAAGGCATACGGTGGTGCATACATCGCCATGTGCTGCAAGGGCTTGGGTGCCGATGCCGTATTTGCATGGCCGACGGCGGAGATTGCCGTGATGGGCGCACAGGGCGCTGTGCCGATTCTGTACGGTCGCGAGCTCAAGGGCATCGAGGACGACGCAGCCCGCGAGGCACGCCGCCAGGAGTTGCTCAACGAGTACACCGAGGCCTTCTACAACCCGTACTCCGCAGCAGCCTCCGACCAGGTGACCGAGGTAATCAACCCGAAGGAAACCCGCGCCAAGATTGCTCTGGCACTGCGCACACTCCTCAACAAGAAGGAGACCCGCCCGGCGAAGAAGCACGGCAACATGCCGCTCTAAGCATTTTCTTAATTAGCAACAAACATGATCAACACATTCAACACACTCGCTATTACGTGGGACGCCTTTGTAGACGCCTTCACGTACCAGCTCACGGGTATGATTGTGGTGTTCGGCTGTTTGATTCTGCTTTGCGTTATTCTGAGCATCTCAGGCGCGGTAGCAACGCGTCTGGATGCTAAGCGCAAGGCACAGGAAGCAGCAGCCAAAGCGGCAGCCGCCGCAGCAGCACCCGCGCCCGTAGCACCGCAGCCGGTGGCAGTTGCACCTGAGCTTACACCTGCTCAGGTAGCAGCACTTGCAGCCGGCATTTATGATGCAGCAGCCAGCAGCATTACCCCGGAAATCGTGGCAGCCATTGCCGCAGCCGTCAAGGTAACCGTTGGCTCCGAGGCTCGCATTCTGGACATTCAGCCCGTAAACACCGGCTATGCTCAGAGCGGTCGCACCGCCATCATGAACTCCCACACCCCCGCTCGTGGCTGATGCCACACCCCCTCTAAACTTTCACTTAACAATCAAACACACATACTAATACAATGAAACAGCTCCGTATCACCGTCGCAGGTCAGACCTTTGATGTAACCGTAGAAACCGTTGGTGGCAACCTCAACGCAGCCCCCGCACCCGCTCCCGTAGCAGCTCCCGCTCCGGTTGTAGCAGCCCCGGCTCCCGTAGCAGCTCCCGCTCCCGTAGCAGCAGCTCCCGCTCCGGCTCCCGCCGCAGGTGCAGGTACTCCCGTTCCCAGCCCCCTTGCCGGCAAGGTTGTATCTCTGGACGTAACTCCCGGCACTGCCGTTAAGGAGGGTGACCAGATCATGACCCTTGAGGCCATGAAGATGAACACCGTTATCTACGCTCCTGCTAACGGTACCGTGACCTCCTTCGCTGTTGCCGCCGGCGACACCGTTGCTGAGAACCAGACCCTGGCTTACCTCGGTTAACCCTCCCGGGTCGGAGGGCTTATACAGGCCCTGCGCACACGCAATGTGCAGCAGGGGGTATTAGCACAGTAAAATTCACATTGCAACATATATGCAAGAACTCATTAATTCCCTCATGGACTTCCTCAGCGGCGTCGGTCTGTTCCAGATGACGTGGCAGATGTACGTCATGTGGGGCGTAGTGGCAGTCCTGCTGTATCTGGGTGTTGCCAAGCAGTTCGAACCGCTGCTGATGGTGCCGATTGCCTTCGGCGCCCTCATCGCCAACATTCCGGACAACGGCATGGTCATCACTCAGGCGGAGCGCGAGGTGCGCTCCCTCGACCCGGAGACGGGCGCTTACACGGAGAGCACCATGAAGGACGTAGGCTTCCTGCGCCTGCAGCTCGTTAAGCACAAGGAGGTAGAAATCAGCGTCGACATCCCCGAGGGTGCCACGGAAGAGGAAATCGCCCTCATCAAGGCTACCCCCAAGCTTACCGCTGAAGAGCGCGCCAAGCTCACCGCAGACGAGAAGAAGCTTGCCCTCGCCATGGCTGAGCCCATGAGCTTCGAGCAGGTGTATGACGCGAACGGCAAGCCCTGCAAGGGCAAGTTCAAAGTCACCGGTCAGAAGCCGGACGAGCTCCTCGTACTCAAGCCGGAAGGTGGTCTGTTCGACTGGATCGGTCTCGGCATCAAGTGCGAGCTCTTCCCCCCGCTCATCTTCCTCGGCGTAGGTGCACTGACGGACTTCGGCCCGCTGTTGGCATCCCCGAAGGCCTTGTTGCTGGGTGCAGCTGCTCAGGGTGGTGTGGCATTCACCTTCTTGGCGGCCGTATGTGTAGGCTTCACGCCTGAGCAGGCAAGTGCCATCGGTATTATCGGTGGTGCAGACGGCCCCACGTCCATCTTCTTGGCCAGTAGCTTGGCTCCGGAGCTCTTGGGCGCAATCGCCGTGGCTGCTTACACCTACATGGCCTTGGTACCGCTGATTCAGCCGCCCTTCATGCGCCTGTGCACCACGGAAGCTCAGCGTAAGATCAAGATGAAGAGCCTGCGCCAGGTATCCAAGGGTGAGAAGCTGTTCTTCTGCTTCACCGTGACCATTCTTACCATCCTGCTCTGCCCGGATGCAGCTCCGCTGCTCGGCATGCTCATGTTCGGCAACTTCCTGCGTGAGTGTAAGGTAACGGAGCGCTTGGTAACATGCGCACAGAACGAGCTGATGAACATCGTGACCATCCTCTTGGGTGTGTCCGTGGGTCTCACCATGCAGGGCGACCGCTTCCTCATGCCGCAGACGCTGCTCATCATCGGCCTCGGCATCGTAGCCTTCGCCGTAGCAACCGTGTGCGGTCTCGTATGCGCTCAGTTGATGAACCTTGTTCCCGGCTGGAGCAAGAACCCCATCAACCCGCTCATCGGCTCCGCCGGTGTGTCCGCCGTGCCGATGGCTGCCCGTGTGTCCCACAACGAGGGTCAGAAGGCAGACCGCAGCAACTTCCTGCTCATGCACGCCATGGGTCCGAACGTTGCCGGTGTGATTGGTACCGCCGTTATCGCCGGTTACTATATCTCCACGCTGTAATTTCAGCAAACATCATTCTTACAAAAGCCGCAATCCGCAAGGGTTGCGGCTTTTTTGATGATGCCCCTACCCATGTTGTAACTATCGTTCGCCAGCAAGCCTGATTTCACGCTTGAAAGGCAATGGGCAAACATGATAGAATAGCGCCATGCCGTGGCAAGAGAAAGGCAAGGGTATCAGCCGACGCGATTTTTTGAAGGGGCTGGGAGCATTGGCTCTGCTGGCAGTACCGGCATGTAGGCGAGCGCAGCAATACGCCGTGGAGCCGGAAGAATGCCCGGAGTGGATGCTGCCGGGGGAGGCCACGTGCTACGCCGTAAGCATGCCCTGGGCTACGGGCGCCATCCCCATGCTGGCTGTGTGCTACAACGGTGTACCGAGCGCCCTGCAAGCCAACCCGGAGTATGCCGCCATACGCGCAGGCGTACCGACATTTGCCCAAGCTGCAATCTTAGATGTGTACGACAGGCAGCGCGCAGACAGCCCGCAGCGCGCAGGCAAAAAACACCCATGGCAAGCACTGCGCGCCTCCATCCGCGCATGGGCTTCCTTGCTGAAAGAAGGGCGCCGCGTGGCATTCCTTTTCCCCGCAGGGTACTCCGCCGTGCGTATGCTGCAAGTCGAACAGCTGCGGCAATACAAGGGGGCATCCTTTTATGAATATGACCCCGCGGCAGAGGCTCGCACCACCGGCTTTCCCGAGCTGGAGCAAGTGCAGGAGAGCGCCTTCGGCAAAGCCGTTCAGTTTTCCACAGGTTTCGGCACATTGAATGAGCTGACCAAGGTCATGAAGGAGGTAGAAATCCTCTTCATCTTCACCCCGGCGGACCCCGCCGCGCACGATGCTGCCTTTGCCACAGCCCTGCAAAACACCGGGGCTGAGACCATACGCTTCCACAGCCACAAGGCTGACAAAACGGCTGCACTTTGCCTCTACACCGTACCCCAAACGCACTTTTTGGAAGAATGGGGGGCGGAGGCAGATGCCTACGGCAACCTGTGCCTGAGGCAGCCCGTCATCACCCCCATCAAGCCCGCCTTGGCCGAGGCAGAGGTGCTGCATGCCCTGCTGCACGGCGGGGAGCTACCGGATGAGCATCGCAAAGGTATTTCCACCGCCAGACAATGGCTGGAGCAGGCCGTACCCGGTGCAGAGCAAGCCCTACGCCGTGGCTTTGTACGCGAGGCAGCCCCGGTGCCCGCCCCCCTGCCCCCTAAGCAAGCTGATAAGATAAATTATTATCTGCACCCATACTATGCGGACGGGCGATTCCACCACAACAAGTGGCTGCAGGAGACATATTTCCCCCTGAGCGGCAGCTGTGGAGCAGCGGATGTTTTTCTCCCCGGCGCATCGGCATGTGCCACCGCACATATACGAGGCAAAGACTACCCGGCATGGGCGCACAGTGGGCTGCAGGACACCTGGCTTCCCCTGCTACCGGAGCTGCAACACGCCACGGCGGAGGAAATCCGCCTCCGCGCGCAGCAGACTTACCCACACCTCAAAGCCAAGCCCCGTCCTACCATCCACCGGGCACGTCCCCAAGTCGCCGCCGTGACAAAGGAGAGTCCGCAGTGGAGCTTAGTCATCGACACGGCAGCCTGCATTGGTTGCGGAGCATGCACCTTGGCTTGCCGTGCGGAAAACAACATCCCCACCGTCGGCGCGGAACAGCAGCTCCGCGGGCGCGACATCCAATGGCTGCGCATAGACCGTTATTTGGACTCCGCCGCCAGTTTGCACTATCTACCGCTCTCCTGCCGCCAGTGCGAGAAAGCGCCGTGCGAAGCCGTGTGCCCCGTCAATGCCACCGTGCATACCACCTCCGGTCTGAACGCCATGGTGTACCCCCGCTGTTGGGGCACACGCTACTGCTCGGCTGCCTGCCCCTACGGCGCGCGAGTCTTCAACTTTCACGACTACGCAAAAGCCTCGCAAGCAGCCACGGCGCACCCGCATAACCCGCGTGTTACCGTGCGCAGCAACGGCGTAATGGAGAAATGCACCTACTGCGTGCAACGCATCAACGCTGCCAAACAATCCGGCAGCGGCACACCACAAACGGCATGCCAACAAGCTTGCCCGGTGCAGGCCATTCGCCTCATCGACCTCAATACAACCCCACCGCCGCACGAGGTCATCACCTCATACGACACGCCCGGCACGCGCCCTCGCACGCTTTATATTTGAGGGAACTTCAATGTCCGACAAATCGAAATTTGGCGAGCGAAGCGAGCCAAAATTAGAGCCCCGACAGGGGCGAAAGACAGTAGCCGGTGGTGGAGTCGCGAAGCGACGAAACCACCGGTAGGCTTCCCTCTAATATTCGAGCCCGGAGCGCCGGAGCGTTAGCGACAGCGCGAAGGCCGACAGAATGCACGGCTAGGGGCATAAGGTATTTTATGGCGATTAGCAATACCCGCAACTCATTAATAACAAAAAACCGCGCCACCACTGCTCGGAGCGTCGCTTCGCTCCGGTCCTCGCCATTGTCTGTCGCCCTACGCTGCGTCGCTGACGCTCCGTCGCACCGGGCTCAATTTTATTT
The DNA here is from genome assembly GCA_904501955.1 of uncultured Akkermansia sp. Classification (GTDB taxonomy): domain Bacteria; phylum Verrucomicrobiota; class Verrucomicrobiia; order Verrucomicrobiales; family Akkermansiaceae; genus Akkermansia. Next base: position 10,594 of record CAJGCY010000039.1, read on the forward strand.
TTTCCGCTAACAGGGGTTCCGCGGCTACGCCGCTCCACCCCTGCCTAAGGGCTGACGCCCCTTACGGGGCTCCAATTTAGGCTCACCTGCGGTTCGCAAACTAATCGCCAACTTCCGATTTATCGAGCAGTTTAGAGTAATCCCCTCCCCCCATTAACCAACAACCCGACAAGAGTGTGCTTGTCGGGCTGGTGGTTAATGGGTAAAACTGAGTAGAGAGCCTACATCAACCGGCGTATTCAATGGTCTTTTTCTGTTTTTCCAAGTTCTGAATACGCTCCAGAGCAGTATCGATATTTTCACAAATATTATCCTCGCCCAAGGCGGTAATGAACATCTTATCGCGACGAATCACCTTAATGGGGTGAGCCTGCACACCGCAGAGCAGCAAGGTCACATTGTGGCGCTGGCAGTAAGTCAGGAAATCCTCCAACACATGCAGACCGGAGGCGTCCAAAGCCGGCACCAAGCGCATACGCAACAGCACGTAATCAATATCATGCTCCAAGGCGCGGAACACGCGATCCTTGAATTGCTCCACCGCACCGAAGAAGAACGGTCCCTGTACGTCGAACACTTCAACATTATCCGGAATATGGCGCAGGTAGCGAGAGCGAGCGGGCAGCTCTTCCGGGTCCTCACCCTCAATTTCATTGGAAATCGACTCCACATTGCTGATTTGAGCCATACGACCGATGAAGAGCAAGGCAGCCAGAATGACACCCACCTCCACAGCGACCACAAGGTCAATCAGCACCGTCAGAATGAAGGTAATGAGCAACACGGCACGGTCTTGACGCGGGCCGGTCAACAGGTGGCAGAAGGTGCTCACCTCCGCCATGTTCCAGCACACAATGGCCAAAATACCGGCAAGCGCAGGCAGAGGAACAATCACGGCATACTGCCCTGCCAGCACCAAAATAAGCAAGAGCGTGATGGCGTGAATAATGCCGGACAAGGGAGTCTTACCACCGGAACGGATGTTCGTAGCCGTACGGGCAATGGCACCCGTGGCAGGCAAGCCACCGAACAATGCGGAGGCAATGTTGCCGGCACCCTGACCAATCAGCTCCGTATTCGGATGGTGACGGGAACCCGTCATACCATCCGCCACACTGGCGCTGAGCAGAGACTCAATGGCGGCCAACAGTGCAATCACGAAAGCGGGCTTCACCAACTCCGGCAAATGCGACCACTCAACACTCGGGAAGCTGGGCATGGGCAAGCTGCTCGGCAGCTCACCGAAACGCGAGCCTATCGTCTCCACCGGCAAATTAAAGCAGGCACAAATCACCGTGCTCACCAACATACCCACCAGCATGAACGGAGCACGCGGAGCATAACGGCGCGTCAACAAAATAACGGCTATCGTCAATACGGAAATACCCAGCGCCCACCAGTTCACCGTGTGCATGAACTCAAAATAGCACTCCCATTTGCCGATAAACTCCGCAGGCACACTCCCGGGAATGCTCAACCCGAGCAAATCTTTCACCTGCGTGCAGAAAATCGTCACCGCAATACCGGAGGTAAAGCCCGTGGTGACCGGGTAGGGTATAAACTTAATCAGCGCGCCCATGCGCAGCAGGCCGAACAGTATCAAGAAAATACCCGCCATGAGCGTACACATAATCAGACCGCTCATACCGAAACTGCCTACCACACCGGCAATAATCACCACAAAGGCGCCCGTAGGGCCACCTATCTGGAACTTACTACCACCTAACAGGGAGATCATGAAACCGGCAACAATAGCCGTTACCAAACCGGTGGAAGGTGTAATCTCATTACAACCGCACGCAATGGCAAAGGCCATCGCCAACGGGAGGGCTACCACACCCACAGTCAGACCTGCGGAGAGATCAGAGAGGAATGTCTTTCTGTTGTACTCTTTGAGAGCTTGAAATAGACTGGGCTTGTGCATCTCGACAGGGAATATACGCCCGCCACCCGACTTTGTAAAGCAAATTACATGTTTTTTACCGTATAAATGCGCAGATGGAGGGGGGATTTCATCAAAAAACAAACATTTATAGAGCAAGCTCGAGCTACAAGCCGCCTTTCGCATTGACAAGCCGGCGGGTTTTCCTGTATAATAGGGCATCATGGCAAAGGTTCATATTACCGGCACAGAAAATCTACAGTCCGCCCCCTCATTCTACCTGCCTAACAGAGTAGACGCTGAGGTTTTGCAAGAAATGGAAAAAATGCTCGGCGGAGAAGGCAATGTCGCATACATGGTAGAAGAAGTGCTCTGCCCGGAGAAGAGCGTGATGCGTTTTCTGAAGAAGCGCCGCGTTCTTTCGTTCAATTTCCGCAAGGCAAATGGCAAACTCCTGCGCGAGCAACTGCTCGACCTCCTGCAACAGGGCATGGATGTCATCTTCGTCCCCGGACGTCCGAACAGCATCATCGGCTGCACGTCAGACGTGCCCATGCCCTTCATGATGCAGCTGGCAGCACTGCACATCTCCCCTGTTCCCGTGTTCGTGGGGCATTACCGCAACAACATCTTGCGAGCTTTCACCACGGATAAGACCTACGATTGGATTACCATCAGCATCCTGCCCAAGCTCAGCCCCGGACCGTTGACCGGCGAGCGCGTGCTGGAAGCTTGGATGGAAGCCTCCTGCGATTCTTTCGAGAAGCACCCGATACTCAACACCTCCTTGGCTCGTTTGCTGGTGGAAGGCATGCGCCGCCACGGCAAAACCGAGCTCGTCGACGGTTTGGATGGTTCCTCCCTGCCGTACTACAAGGTACTGGGCGTAGCGATGGCACTGGCAAAAGAGCTGAAAGCCAACTACAAGGATGAGCGTTTGGGTATCATCCTGCCTCCCGGTAAAGGTGGTGTGATTGCCAACTACGCCTGTATTCTGGCAGGCATTGTGCCGGTGAACATTAACTACACCTCCTCCGAGCCGGCATTCAAGAGCATCTTGCGCCAGAGTGGGTTGAAGCACTTCATCACCGCGCGCGCCTTCATGAGCAAGCTGCCGCAGTTCCCCTGGCCGCAGGGAGACGCCATCATCCACCTCGATAAAACGCTCAAGGGCATCGGCATGGCAAAGATTGCCGGCTGGGTGGCATTCGCACGTTTCTCACCGCTGGCTCTCATTAACATGACCTTCAAGCTGGATGCCCGCAAGGGTGAGGATGAAGCAGCCCTGCTCTTCACCTCCGGCTCGAGTGGTGAGCCCAAGGGAGTCTCCTTCACGCACCGCATGATTGTGGCCAACATGGTTCAGCTACTCAGCAAGGCGGAGCTTGAGCCCGGTAGCAAATTCCTGTGCAGCCTGCCTATCTTCCACAGCTTCGGCCTTACCGTCAGCACCATCTTGCCGCCGGTATACGGATTCGGCATGGTTACCTACCCCTCCCCGCTGGAGGCGAAAAACCTCAACGAGCTTATCGAGACGCACAAGTGCGCGCTCGTTGTTACCACGCCCACCTTTGCCCGCAGCATGCTGCGCCGCGCCAAGGCAAACACCTTCGATTCCGTGCGCCTCTTCATCGTCGGTGCAGAGAAACTGCAGGACACCTTGGCAAGAGAGTTCAAGGAGAAGTGCAACATCACCCTGCTGGAGGGCTACGGCCTTACGGAGACCGCACCCGTATGCGGCGTAAACTTACTGCAAACCGGCCCCACAGCAGAGCAGCCCTACTTTGTTCCCGGTTGCAAATCCGGCAGTATCGGCCAGCTCTTACCCGGGCTTGCCGTACGCATTACTGACCCGGATGACGACAACGTACGCCTTACGCTCAATGAGCAAGGCATGATTTGGTTCAAGGGTCCGAACGTGTTCAAGGGCTACATCGGTCGCGAGGACCTCAACGAGGGCATCTTCCGTGACGGTTGGTTCAAGACCGGCGACCTCGGCAAAGTGGACCTCAACGGCATTCTCACCCTCGGTGGCCGTCGCTCCCGCTTCTCCAAGGTGGGTGGCGAAATGGTACCGCACGAGGTGGTGGAGAACGCCATTGAAGACTTTGTACAGGTACCGGAAGGTTTTGCCGGGCGCGCCGTAGCCGTCATGGGCGTGCCGGATGCCCAGAAGGGTGAGGCACTGGTGCTGCTGTCATGCGTGCACCAATCACAGCTCAACCAGGCGCTGGATGAGATTCGCGCCCACTTGGTAGAGGCAGGCCTGCCGCGACTGTGGTGCCCGCGAGAGATTATCCCCGTGGAAGCCATCCCCGCCCTGCCCACCGGCAAGATGGACCTGCGCGGTTGCCAAATGCTGGCAAATGAGGCCTTGGGCATCCACTAACCGTTACCGCCCCCCCATGCGCAAGCAAGGTATTCTCCGCGCTGTGTTGAGCTGCATGCTGCTGCCCCTTGCGGGAATGGTAGCATGCAAGGGGCACGCCCCCGTACCGCCCCATGTAACACAGCCTGCGTACGCGCAGGCCGTGCAGCTCGACGGCGTGGAGAATATGCACAAAGTCAGTGCTGAACTCTACCGCGCCGGGCAACCGACGCCGAAAGGCTTCGCAGAGCTGGAGCGCCACGGCATCCGCACCGTATTCAACCTCCGCGAATACCACAAGGACACCAAAAAGGCAGCCCACACCAAGTTGCACTTGGTTGCATACCCCGTATCGGCAAGCGATATCACAGAGACCGATATCGTCAACTGTCTGCGTATCATCTCCACCTCCCCGAAACCCGTGCTGGTGCATTGCTGGCACGGCTCGAACCGCACCGGCATCATCGTGGCTGCTTACCGCATTGTTTACCAGGGATGGAGCGTAGAGCAAGCCGAAAAAGAGCTCCGAGACACCACTTACGGCTTCCGTGAGTATTGGTACAAGGACCTTGTGACCCTGCTGCGCAACACTGATTGGGCTGCCGTGAAAAAACGATTGAACGACACAAAACCCTAAGCGCCTCCATTTATTTCAACAGAACCATACGACACATGAACAAGCAAGGTATCCTCAAAGTCATCGCTTGCGTGCTCCTTCCCCTTGCGGGCATGGTGGCCTGCAAGGAGCACAGCCCCGTACCTCACCATGTGGCACAGCCGAAACATGCACAACCCGTGCACCTCAACGGCGTGGAAAACATGCACCAAATCAGTAATGAGCTCTACCGCTCCGGTCAACCGGAAAAAGAGGGCTTCACCGAGCTGGAGCGCCACGGCATACGCACCGTGCTCAACCTCCGCGAATACCACAAGGACACCAAAAAAGCAGCACACACCAAGCTGCACCTCGTGGCATACCCCGTAGCTGCCGGTGACGTGACGGTAAAGGACATTGAAAACTGCCTGCGCATCATCGCGGCTTCCCCTAAACCCGTACTGGTGCATTGCTGGCACGGCTCAGACCGCACCGGCATCATCGTTGCAGCGTACCGCATCGTCTACGAGGGATGGAGCGTAGATGAAGCTGAAAAGGAGTTCCGAGACGACACATACGGACACCACGAGTTCTGGTACAAGAACCTCGTGAGCCTGCTGCGCCATACGGATTGGGAGGCCGTCAAAAAGCGATTGAGGGAACCGCAACCCTGATTTCCACACCGAATCTCGCTTTTTTTTCATCGAAAGAGCCGGTCAGCATCGCTGCTGACCGGCTCCACTCGCTTCTATTTTATATCTCCCGGGTAGTGAAAATCATTAGGCCTCGGGCTGTGCCTCAGGAGCCTCTACGGCAGGCTGCTCAGCACCACGGGGGCCCTTCGGGCCGCGGTTACCACGGCCGTGGCGGGGGCCTTTCGGGCCACGGTCACCGCGCTCGCGGCGCATTTTCTGCATCTCGGCCTTCATGGCAGCCTTCTCTTCATCGCTCAGCTTGCCATCCTTGTCGGCATCAAAGCGCTCGAGCATTTTCTGCTCCATGGCCTCGTGAGCAGCCTTACGCTCCTCCTCACTCAGCTTACCGTCCTGGTCGGCATCAAACTTCTTAAACTGCTCGGGCATACCGGGGCGCTCACCGCGATCACCACGGGGACCTTTCGGGCCACGCTCACCACGCTCGCCACGGGGGCCTTTCGGGCCACGATCACCACGCTCGCCACGGGGGCCTTTCGGGCCACGCTCACCACGCTCGGCGCGCTTTTTCTGCATCTCGGCCTTCATGGCAGCCTTCTCTTCATCGCTGAGCTTGCCGTCCTTATCAACATCGAACTTCTCGAGCATCTTCTTGTGGAAATCCTCACGGGAAGGCATCACACCGGCAGCACCCCAATGGCCGGGGCGCATACCCTCCGGAGGAGTCGGCATATCCTTGGTCTGAGGAGCATCCTGAGCGAAAGCCGGCATAGCCAGCACCATAGCGATTAAGCACAATTTGTTCATTGTATCGTATTCTATTTAGTTGAAATTGTGAGAGAAAGAGTGCATTTTTTCAGCGTCTCTGCCCGTAGGAACGCGACGTGTTTCCATTTTTCTACATTTTTTATTCGATGTGGTAAAGTTTTTTTCACCCTCCCCCACATTTCCCCGCCACAGAACAGAGGTAGTATTTTGCCAAAAGGCCTCAAGCAAGCCCATTAAGTTCGATAAATCGGGATTTGGCGAGCAACAAAATCTATCGGAGCGTGGGACTTTAGTCCCACAAATACGCGCGGGGCTTATCCATAAGAGGGACTAAAGTCCCTCGCTCCGAGTGAATGAATGTTACAAATCCCCCTCTTCAACTTCCGATTTATCGAGCAGTGTGAAATTCCAAAATACTCATGCTATGGACAAAAGGTGCCAACCTGAAGAATCGACAAAAGATATAAAGCTTGACATCATACCTTAACGCATTATAATTTCTGCATCATCTCGCATACGTTTTAACTGATTATGACTGCGCGCAACAACGTTCCTCTCGGCAACAATCAACAACAGGACTCTGTACGGCACAAAGAAGTCCAAAGTATTGTATCATGTATGGCTAAAGATTTCTGGGGTGCTCCCAATGCTCAAAATCCTCAGCAATCTCCCCAGCCGCAGCAGTACCCCCAGCCGCAGCAGTATCCCCAGCCGCAGCAATTCGCCCAGCCGCAGCAGACAGCAGAAGATCAAAAACAAAAACAAGAACGCGAAAAGGCGGAAGCCATCGCCCGTGCTCCTGAGCCCATCGGTAAAGAAGGCAAATGGGGAGCATTTACAGCGTTGGGAACCTGCATACGCCGCTATGCATGTCTGAAAGGCCGCGCTTCGCGTTCGGAGTTTTGGTATGCGGTTGCGGGAGATTTCATCATATCACTCACCTTGCAACTATTGACCGCAGCAGCAGTCACACTGGCATTCTTAGGCAGTTACGACGTCACGACATGCTGGGTATTGGCAGGCATCTTCGGGTTCCTGTTCGTAGCATACCGCGCGTTCATGCTGATGCCGCTGCTTTCGGTCATCATTCGTCGTTTGCATGATACGGGGCGCAGCGGGCTGAGTCTTTTGTTCTACTTCATTCCGCTTGC
>CAJGCY010000040.1 GCA_904501955.1 uncultured Akkermansia sp.
CGATAGCGACAGCGCGGAGGCCGACAGAATGCGATGCTTTGTGTCTATGGTGTTTTTGTGGCGATTTGCAATACCCGCAACTCATTAACAACAAAAAGACACGCGCCCGTCCCGGCTCGGAGCGTCGCTTCGCTCCCGGCTTCGCGTCTCGCTGCGCTCGCTTGCTACGCCGTGGCTCGCCAGTCCTCGCCATTGTCTGTCGGCCTACGCTGCGTCGCTTCGCTCCGTCGCTCCGGACTCCATTTTCTTTTTGTGTTGTACCGGTGGTTGCGCGGCTACGCCGCTCCACCACCGGCTACTGTCTTTCGCCCCTATCGGGGCTCCAATTTAGGCTCGCTTACGCTCGCAATTCCCCCTTCAACTTTCGATTTATCGAGCAGGGCGTAAGCCGGCGAAAATTCGCCTTTAGCCTTGGCAAGGGGCTTTTATCCCGCGGCAGAGTTGTGCGGGGAAGAGGCATTCTTTGCAGGGAGAGACGGCGCAGAAATCGGCATCAATTTGCAGCAGCGCCTGCTGGGCGTATGCGTGGTTGAGGAGGTCTTGCACATCCTCGCGGTCGCCGAACAGGTGGTGGGCCGTGCGCTGTACGGCGGAGGGAATGTTGCTGTCTTTGAGGCTCAGGTAGGTGTGCCAGCAGGCGGGGGATTCATCTTGCACGTAGACGTGGTTGATGAGGAAATCACGTGCGCGGGAGGCACCGATGAGCGCCATTTTGCTGCGCAGCGGTGCGGAGGGCAGGGTGCAATGGTGGCTCCAGTACGGGTGCTCCAGTGAGGTGAGTTTTTTCGTAAGCTCTCGTGCGCGAGCCGCGTTGAGCAGGGGCTCTATGCTTTTCCACTGTGCCACGGCGGTGGCGAGTGCAGCCACACGGCGGTGCGGGTGGTTACCGGGGCGCACGGGGGCAAAATGCCAGTTGATGGCGCGTGAGGTTTCCAGCTCATATTGCGAGCGCTGCGGCCACCACGCATCCCACACACTGCGGTGGTAGCTGCGGGTTTCAGGGGTGGCTTGTTCCGGTAACACGGGTACCAGGAACCCGGCCGTGCCGAAGAGGATGCTTTCCGCGTGGATGCCCAACTCTCGGATGGGGGCGCGGCGCGCCAGCATTTGCATGGCGAGCTTGTTGGCGTGGTAGCCGAGGGTTTCCGCCAGCGCTTCATACCAAGCTTGGCGCAGGCCTAAGTTGGTGGCTTTTTTGCGGAATGCTTTGCGCTTGTTGAGAATGCGGTAAGCAGCAGCAGCTTGCAGCATGTGTGTGATTTCCTCCGCCCCCATGGCAGCAAGCGGTTCACGGCAAAGCTCCAATTTTTCCGCGGGCAAGGGAGGGGAGGCCACGGTGGCGGTTAAGAGTGTTTGCTCACTGATGGTAAGGATGGGGATGTCGCGGTGCTGAGAATCGCGTGTGTACCAGCCTTCCGGCGGTGGGGAGAGTACCACATGCAGCACGACTTTGTTGTACTCGGGGTTGCTGCCGTGCCCATGGTGCTCCCAATCCTGCGCGGTGGGGTCCAGCTCAATATCGCCACGCATGCGCACGCCGTCAATCTCGATTTCCGCTCGCCGAAAATCGGGGCCTACGCTGCGGTTCCATTCCCCGAAGTCGATGATGCGCACCGCGCCGTGGCGCAGGGTTACGCCCTCATTGCCGAGCAACCCGGCCATCCAGAGGCTCTGCACCTCCAGTTCGCCGAGCTTGCGCTTGGTGGGGGAATCCTCCTCTGCCGCAAGGTAGCCACCACAGTCCTGCAACACGGCACGGTGGAGTTCCGCGTATGCCTCCGCACCCTGCTGCAGTTCTAGGTTCATTTATTGCTTGTCTTGGGCTTCGTGGCGCTGCAGGTCTTCCTCCAGCGTTTCGCAGACGTAGCCGAACGTTTCGTCATTCTTTTGGTTCATGGCGCGCAGCGTGTTGTGCGCTTCCAAGACGTGGCGTGTGCGCTCCAGTTCGGAGAGATCCGCCACCGTGTTTTCTTTGTTCGGCTCAGCGCCCTGTGCCAAGGTCGCGCGTATTTCCGCCAGCTGTGCTTGCCAAGGGGCATCCGCCGGGTCCAAGTCGATAATCATGTCCAGCCCGAGGCTTTCCATCGCGGCGCGGGTGCGTTGCGTGGGGGAGGCCACTTGCAGGGTGGAGCCATTGGCCATAACCTTGCGGGCGAGGCCTGCGAGTGTACCCATGAAGGTGGAGTCCACCCCGGGGCATATCTCCAAGTCAATGATGATGTCGCCCGTAGCTTTTTCCAAGTACTTGTCTGCAATGGCTTTAAGAGCGGGGCTGTTCACAAAACTCCCCCTGCCGGAGCATCGTATCCAGAGGAAGTTTTCAAAAACGTGGTGTGTAAGATCCGTAGCTGTCATGCGCCTTAATTTTATGCTATACTACAGTTTTTGAGCCGTCAATTCAAGCAAATTCGGGTAAAAAGCTGATAAAAATACCTACTTGAGGGCTCAGTCGATGATGGTGCGGAGTTTGGCGTATGCCTCACGTGCTACTTGCTCGGGGTTTTCCGTTTCGCCACGGTGCGTGATGCGTGCGGGCATGCCGTTGGGCATGAAGTAGATAGCGCGGAACATCATGAAGTCACCGTTCAGCGTAGCGTAGCCTGCCACCGGTACGGAGCAGTCCGCCTCCAGCAGGGAAAGGAAGGCACGCTCCGCTCGCACGCACAGCTCCGTTTCGCGGTGGTTGATGGGGGCTACCAGTGCGCGGGTTTCGGCATCATCGCTGCGGATTTCCACGGCGATGGCGCCCTGGCAGAGGGCGGGCATGAAGGAGTCCCTGCTCATGTCCACAATGCTCAGCGTGGTGCCGGCTACCTCTACACTGTCGCCGGTGATGCCGAGCCTGTTCAGCCCGGCGCGGGCGAGGATGATGCCATCCAGCTCGGCGGATTCTACCAACTTGCGGAGGCGGGTGGTTACGTTGCCGCGGATGGAAACGGTTTTAGCCGTACCGCTCCAGTAGTTTTTAATCAGTTGCTCGCGGCGCACGCTGCTGGTGCCGATGGTCAGGCGGTTGAGGTCGGCGCCGGGCTTGAGGATGAGCGCATCCCAAATGTTTTCACGCGGAAGGATGGCTGCCAGCTCAAAGCCCTCCGCAGCTTGTCCCGGCATGTCCTTCAGGCTGTGCACGGCGCAGTCGATTTCGCCGTTGGCGAGCGCCTTTTCAATAGCTGCCACAAAAACGCCCTTGTCCTGCGTGCCGGCTGCTTTGTTCACCTTGCACAGGGGGATGTCCGTACGCTCATCACCATCTGTGCGGATGATGACAACCTCCGTCTCCAATTCGGGGTGCTGAGCCTTGAGCGCTGCTATGGTCAGTTCCGTTTGTTTAAGTGCAAGTTCACTGCCTCTTGTGCCGATTTTGAGCGTTTTCTTCATAGCGTCTATACTACCCTTTCCTGCCATTATCTGCAAGTAAAAAGCGCACAAAATCGTTTTTTGCTTGAGGCAAGAGGGGGCATTTGCTACTCTGTAGGCAGATAGAGCCAATGATACGACTGTTAGGGATGCTGTTGCTGAGTGTTCTGCCTGCATGGGGCGGGGCCCGCGTGAGCTTCGATTCCGGTTGGGAGTTCAAATACTACGGCAAGGGCGAGCCCGCATCCGATGATGAACGCGTGAAAGCAGACGGCTGTGAGCCGGGGCACGAAGCGGTGAAGGCGGTGGATGGCGATAAATCCACCCGCTGGTGTGCAAAAGATGGCAAGCCCGGCCATAACATCACGCTTGCGCCTCCCGCTAGGGCGAAGGTGGCCGGCGTGCGCATCCTTTGGGAAAATGACCGCACCAAACAGGTAAAAATCGAGCTCGACTACGGCGCTAAGAAAAAAGAGATTGAGCTCACGACGAAAGGCGCGGAATCAACGGTCGATACCGGCTCAAAGTCTTTTAAGACCATTAAAATCACCGTGAATGGTACCGGCAAGGGGAATTGGGCGAGCATTCGCGAGGTGGAGTTCTTGAACGCTGCCGGTAAGGTGATACCGCAGGAAGCGTGTTACCCTGAAACGCTGCTCAAGTTTGATGATAAGGGCTTCAAAAAGGTGCAGCTGCCACATGATTGGGCAATAGAAAGCCCCTTTTTGCCGGAAGAACCGAATGAGACCGGCAAGCTCCCCTGGGTGGGCTATGGCTGGTATCGGCGTGTCTTCTCGCTACCGGCGGATTTTGATGCCGAGAACGAGCGCTATTATCTGGATTTTGACGGCGTGATGTCTAATCCTCAGGTGTTTGTCAATGGGCGCAAAGCAGGGGAATGGGCGTATGGTTACAGCCCGTTTCGGGTGGATATTACCCCTTATTTGCGAGGCGGGAAGAAGAATGTGGTGGCGGTATTGGTGCAGAACCGCCCTCAATCCACTCGCTGGTACCCCGGGGCGGGTATTTACCGCCACGTGTGGATGGAAAAGACCTCCCCGGCGCACATTGAGCAATGGGGGGTGCACGTGACAACTCCGGAAATTACAGATGAGCGCGCGCGCATTTGCATACAGACCACGCTTTGCAATACCGGTAAGCGTGAAGTGAAGCTTGAGCTCCGGCAACAGCTGGGCGCTGCGGAGGCAAAGCCCGTTTCCCTCACTCTGCAGCCCGGGGCTACGGATACCGTCACGCAGGAGATAACTTTGCGTAACCCCAAGCGCTGGAGCTGTGAAACCCCGCATCTTTACTCCCTGAAAACCTCCTTGCTGCAAGGTGGTACGGTGCTGGACACGAAAGAAACCTCTTTCGGGGTGCGCCTCGCGGAGTGGAAGGCGGATGGCTTTTACCTCAACGGTAAACGCGTGCAAATCAAGGGGGTATGTGAGCACCATGACCTCGGCCCGCTGGGCGCGGCATTCCATGCGCGTGCCTACGAACGCAAAATTGAGATTTTGAAGGGGATGGGCTGCAATGCCATACGCATGACTCACAACCCGCCTGCTGCGGAGGTGCTGGACCTGTGCGATAAGCACGGTATGCTGGTGGTGAATGAGCTTTTTGATATCTGGAAACACCGTAAGTATGATAAGGTGAATGGCTACCATATATGGTGGCAAGATTGGTGGCGGCGTGATGTGCGCAATATCATGCTGCGTGACCGCAATCACCCCTGCATCATTGCTTGGAGTGGCGGTAATGAGGTGCCGGAGATTACTCATAAAGACGGTGTGAAAATATCCACCGAGCTGCGTGATGAAATACGCCGCTACGATACCACCCGCCCGTATACCGTGGGCACAAATGCTGCGAATGGTGCTCACAATGGCTTCGGGGATACGCAAGATGCCTTCGGCTACAATTACAAGCCCTCTCACTACGCCGGTTTCGCAAAAAAATATCCCGCCAAGCCCTTCTATGGGTCGGAAACCGCCTCATGTGTCGGCACGCGCGATACGTATGTGTTCCCGTTGCGCTGGGGGGTGGATGGCGGCTATAAAGGGGCGGGTGCCGTGCCTTTCCAAGTCAGTGCGTATGGGTTATCCGCTCCCGGTTGGGGGTATTGCCCGGATGCTGAGTTTGCCGCGCAAGATGCCACGCCTCGTGTCGCCGGTGAGTTTGTGTGGACGGGCTTTGATTATTTGGGGGAGCCGACTCCGTACAATCAGGATGCCTCCATTGAGAACAATATCAAACACTTGTCGGAAAAAGAGCGCAAGGCGCTGATGCGTGAATACCGCAAAATGGGTGACAAAGCCCCCAGCCGCAGCTCTTATTTCGGGATTATTGATTTAGCAGGCTTCCCGAAGGATACGTATTACCTGTACATGAGCCGCTGGGCTCCCCACGTGGCGCAAGCGCATTTACTGCCGCATTGGAATTGGAAAGGCAGGGAGGGGCAGGTGACTCCGGTGATGTGTTTTACCTCAGGGGATGAGGCGGAGCTGTTTCTCAACGGCAAAAGCCAAGGTGTTCGCCGCCGTGGCGATGGCGGTCACTTTTCTCAAGGGGGTATGAAAATCGGTAAAAATGCTTACCGCTTTGTGTGGGAAGAGGTGAAGTATGCGCCCGGTGAGTTGCGGGTGGAGGTGCGCAAAAATGGCAAAAAATGGGCACGCGCTACTCGTGTTACGACCGGGGCGCCCGCTATGGTGGTGGCATCCGCCGATCACGTGGAGTTGGTGGGCGATGGCAGGGATTTGTCCTTTATTGAGCTTTCCGTCACGGATGCTGAGGGGCATGTGGTGCCTACGGATTGCCGCGCGGTCAGTTTCTCCATAGATGGCCCGGCGGAGCTGGTGGGGTTCTGCAATGGCAACCCGGTGGACCACACCTGCATGCAAAACCCCAAACAGGAGTTTTTCAATGGGCGATTGCTCGCCGTGGTGCGTTCCAAACGTAAAGGCGAAGGTAAGGTGAATGTGACCATACGCCCCAAATCTTTGCCGGATGTGGTGGTGGAGCTGGAGGTAAAACCCGCAACGGAGGAGCAGCTCAAACGTTGATGCTCTGTCAAAAATCGGTTGCGATACGCTGTTGATTCTGCTCCCCACCCCCTTGCATAGCGCTTGGGGAAAATGAGCACGCCCCCGGGCGCTCGAATCTTGGGCAGAGGTCGGGGAGAATCTTTTTATTGCTTCGCTGTGTTAAAGTTTTTTTGTTGATTGCAAACAGCGCGATAAATCGGAAGTTGAAGGGGTGTTTGCGAGCGCCAGCGAGCGGAATTCAAAGCCCCGATAGGGGCGAAAGACAGTAGCCGGTGGTGGAGTCGCGCAGCGACGAAACCACCGGTAGGCTCCCCCCTAATAATCGAGCCCGGAGCGACGGAGCGATAGCGACAGAGTGGAGGCCGACAGAATGCGATGCTTTGTGTATTTGGTGTTTTTGTGGCGATTCGCAATACCCGCAACTCATTAACAACAAAAAGACACGCGACCGTCCCGGCTCGGAGCGTCGCTTCGCTCCGGTCCTCGCCATTATATACCACCCCTACCGGGGTTCGCATTTATTTTTTTGGGCGGTTCCCGGGGTTCCGCCCCTTGCGGGGCTCCACCGCCGGGCTATTATATGGCGCCCCTACGGGGCTCTGAATTCCGCTCGCCTACGGCTCGCAATCTATTCTTCAACTTCCGATTTATCGAGTAGTTTGGCCACACCTTTCAACATTACCGACAAAAAGCCGCTGCTCTATCACGTGAGCAGCGGCTTGGCGGAACAAAATCGTTTCGTGTTTGTTGTGTCGGCTATCAGCGGCGACGGCGGCGGGCGGCAAGGGCTGCCAGTGCGAGCAGGCTGAGCGTGGTCGTGGTGGGCTCAGGTGCCAAGTTCGTCAGATACACGTTACCCTCATTGAACACCAGCTTAGTATTCTCGCCCACCATGCTGCCGGTGAAATATTGATTGGCGGAGCACTCGTATTTACCGTTGCCGCCAATGCTGGTGTCGTCGAATACAAAGTTTACCTTGTCCACTCCGGAGAACAGCAGAACCATGCTGTCTTCATTTACAATCTCATCCAAACGCAGGACCAGATTAATCTTCTCAAAATCCTCGGGGGTGACATTGAGTGTCAGTGTGGTGCTTTCTGCGTTGCCGCGATTCATATTGATGTGGCAATTATCAAGCTCCAGTGTAGAACCGGCATTCAGAGTAAGGCCGGCACCCACTATCTGACCGCCAACAATCTCATTCATCATGTCATCTCCATCTATATCCAGCATGGAGGAGAACATTGCAGAAATGATGGCATTTTGTGCGAGCTCAATAACCTTATCCGCCACCACAGTCGTTACCCTTTCAGCCACCTCGCCGGCAACCATGGAGAGTACCGTGCCTCCGACCATCGTCAGCTTGTCTGTAGCCTGTAGTGTCAGGTTACCGGCATTCACGATAATCTCGCCGGCTCTCACGCCGTAATCGAGAAGATCAAGGAAGAGTGAGGACGAACTGCCCGTTACGGCAATGTTACCCGTGAAAGAAGAAGCATCCGCAAATTTTACGTTGGCGCCATTCGTTACTTCCAGCGTACCGGAGCCGGACAGAGTGCCGGCTTCGCTTGCAAGCTGGCTGAAAGTCAGCGTGCCATCTACTGTGGAAGAAGTGGCCTTGTATGAGCCGCTGCCAACCTCTAAGCTTGCGCCTTCTGCGACAACCACGTCACCATTGATGGCATGTTCCGCGTTCTTCAGCACCACATCGGCGCCGTCGCCCACACCCAGTGTTGTCCCCTCAGCTGTTGTGAGGGTGGAGTTACCCAGCGCTTTGTCATCGTGCAGGTTCAGGGTGCCTTCTTCCAGTTTGGTTGTGCCGGTGTGATCATTGGCCAAGTCCAGAGTCAGAGCTCCATCACCGCGTTTTTCTAAATCTACCTGATACGTCAGTTTTCCGCCCGTGCCGTCTTCATTCGTTTCGGCGGTAAATGTATAATTGTGGTCCTTGTCATTCGATACCATTATAGAACCGGGAGACAGTTCTTCGGTCAATGTTACCGTACCGGAACCTGTGTTCGAGAACCTTACGCTCATGCCATGATTAAAGGTTCTGCCGTTCTGCCAGTTCTTGTCATCAAAGTCCCACTCGCCGGTATTCTGACCATTGTTCCACACCATGGTGCCCACGTAATATAGATCGCCGTTTTGCCACACCAAATCATCGAAAGTAGCACCGGCAGCATCTCCGGTACCGACCACGGTGATGTTCCCTGCTGTCCATTGACCTTTCATTTGCTTGTCTGGGGTATCCGTGCCATCATACAGCTTGTACCAATGTTTCATGTCCGAATTGCTCAGGTTCAGGATGAGCGTCAGTCCCCCGTCAATGTTCAGCTGACCATCGAAGGTCAATGCCGCTGAATCGGTGAGCCAAGATTCATGCGTTGGATTAAGGTCGAAGCTCCACTTTGACCCATCGGTAAAGATTAATTTGCCGCCTTCTATGGCTGAATGCCCGAGTATTTCCAGCATCGTTCCCTCGCCCACACTGATATGTGAATCGTTATAGAGATTGACCACCTTGGCGTCATTAATCCGCAGGGTAGACTTCGAACCGTTGTTCAGGGTAAGGTAGCCGCTTTTGAAAATAGCTCCCTTTTCCACGCGAAGACGTCCACCGTTCAGCCAAGTGTCGCCCAATACGATGGAAGTGCGGGAATTGTCGATTTCATCCTGCGTTGGTGTTGGATCTACATTCTGGGTATTCCACCAGTTTTCTTTATAGTAGGTCTTTACTGTTTCCAAGTCTTCCACCGTCGTCTCACCGGTGAAGATGATATCACCTCCCTGCGGTTGATTATCGTACTCGGAGTTCAGGTGAAGGTCGGAGGCGACATAGATACTGTCACGGAACTCAATAGAGTTCCCACTTGCGGCAGAGAGGGAAACTTCTTCGGTGCCGTCTGCGTATATACTGCGCAGGCGGAAAGAACCGTCGTCCGCAATTTCCGCATTTCGCTGGAAGAGAACCGTTCCGTTGTTGTGAATCTGTATATTCGAGCCGTAGATGGCACCGCCCACATAGTAACTGGAGAAGCTATCTCTGTCTTCCGGAGCAACATTCTGGTGGTAGACCAGGTTGTCACAGAAGAAAATCTCCGAGTTGTGCTCCAACGTCACGAAGGCATCTTTCGCAGAAATGGCACCGCCACTGACGCCTGCGTTGTTACGGTCGAAGCGGATGACTCCCGTGTTGCCGGACATCTCGAGTCGGCCGCCTTCATGTAGGTAAATAGCGCCACCGGAGCCACCGGCAGAATTGTCCTCGAAAATGATGTTACCTGTATTATTTGACCACAAGAGACTATTCCCCTCATTCTGGAGAGTTTGCCCACCGTGGTAAATAGCGCCACCGGCCGCAGCTGCCAGGTTCTTGCTGAAGATGATGTCGCCGGTATTGCTATTCATGACGAGACTGCCTTGGCTCCCGATATAAATGGCACCACCACCACCACCGGCAACATGGTCGTTTTGAACATGACCGTGAGCCTTATTCTCAGAGAAGAGAACATGCCCATTTTGGCTGATTTCGATGGTGCTATTAATTCCGGGGCTGGCAGAAATGGCACCACCGTAGTCCTTTGCGGAATTATATGTGAAGGTGACAGCCTCATTGTTGTTCATCGTCAGTGATGAATCAACAAGGTTAATGGCACCGCCGCAGATATCCATTTGCTCTACTACCGGCGTCTCGGGATTGTCGTGTTCGTATGAGAATCCAAGACCGAATCCAAACTCGAAACTCAGCTTGTACCCGAACAAGTTAAGAGTGTAACTTTGCCCGACACTTGCGCTGGCCCCTCCGGAGCTTGTGCTCCCTTGGTTTTGATTTTCGCTGCTTACAGTACCTGCCAGCGCGTTATTTTCAGAGAATCGAACACCTCCATTGTTTTCAATGCGCACCCGGGCATAATCTGCATCGATGGCGCCTCCGCAAGCTCCCGAGGTTTTATTTCCGAAAAATTCCACATCCCAGTTGCCTGATTTTTCGTCTGTTATTCCGGAAATGGTCAAACTCGAATCGTGCCCCCAAGTGTAAATGACGCCGGATTGCATCGCGGTGAATTCCAGACGCTGCATGTCGGCAAAGGTTAATGCATGAACCGAGTCAAAAGCCTTGGTATAACCACCTGTAAAAATCATCTTCACCTCGGATTGCTCCGGCGCGGAGGTAATAAAGAGTGAAGGCCCGCTATAGAATGCCTCTGTAGCTGTAGCATCATTGCGGGTGTAGGAATACGTTCCGTTTGTTAAAAGTAACCCCGTGGGCTGGGAAAGGGTACTATTGAGCGTCGGCAATGTATCAGGCGTGTAAATCTCTCTCGGATTATATCCGTCCGGAATCGTGGCAGAATACACCGGAGCTGACACCAAAGATGCCAAAAGAGCAGTGGCAAGGAGACGCGGAAGATGAAGTTTCATATAATTTACGTAATACTACCAAACAGATTTCTTCAAGGCAAGCACCATCTGCGTACATGTCAAAAATTGTAAGGAGAAGTTGATTGTTATTGTAGGAAACCTGCTGAGCGTGTCTTGA
Source organism: uncultured Akkermansia sp. (assembly GCA_904501955.1). Taxonomy (GTDB): domain Bacteria; phylum Verrucomicrobiota; class Verrucomicrobiia; order Verrucomicrobiales; family Akkermansiaceae; genus Akkermansia. Next base: position 10,951 of record CAJGCY010000040.1, read on the forward strand.
TTTTGGTTTGACAGCACGGGGGAGAATCCGTAGTATAGAGGGAGTCATTACCACACACGTTTTATCAGCACATGAAACTCCGACTGAACAAAACACTGCGCGCCGCCGTGATGGGGGCGATGCTGCTGGGCGGTACCGCCACCGCCGCGAATGATTTGAGTGCCCTGAACAATACCACCAACCTGCTTTTGGAATACGGTGTGGCGTATGATACGGTGACGCTCATGGACTACGGGGCGGTGACCATGCATTACCCCTTGGCGGAGGAGGATGTGCGCTATGATATGCGCTACCGAACCTCTATCGAGCAGCTGAAGGTGAGTGGGTACGGTGGTTATGTGGTGGGAGTTGCTGCAGATGCCTATTATGGCCAGGGGGCCATGGGGAGCTCCGCTTTTACGGGGGAGATTCAGGTGGATTCCCTCAGCGGTAGCGGGCTGATGACTTTCGTGGGCTGTGGTACGTACGGGGTGAATATCTTTAAGGTGTCGGATGTGCATGATTTCAGTGGTAATATTATTATTGAAAATCAAAGTCTAGCGTGCTCGCGGTACACCACCACCTTCAACATGGCGGTGCTGCAGCTGGAGAGCTGCGAGATGGCGGGCTTCATCGGCATGCAACCGGCGGATACCCGCACGAATCAGGACCGCAACCGCATCGCCTTTGGCGTGGCGGGGGATTTGACCATCGGTGGCCTGAACAGTGCGGACGGCTCTACCCGTGTGTACAGCGGGCGCCTCTTGGAGTCCGACTACGCGCATGAAATCCACGTGGACATCCCCTTCGAGAACTTTTACGAGGAAGAGGCGCATACCTTGACCATCAACGCGGATAAAACCCTACAGCACACCTTCCGTGGTAAGGTGTACGGCTCGCTGTCCATTGTGATGCAGGGGCTGGGGCGCCAGAACTTCACCGGTGATATGAGCGATTTCGATGGCTCCATCACGGTGAACTCCGGCTCTCTGTACATTGAGGAATCCGTGCGCCCGGCGTCCGTCGCTGTATATACGGGTGATTTCGGGGTGGGTGGCATGCTCTCCACCACCGGCGCGTTGAACATGCGAGATGGCTTTATTCTGGCGAATGGGGTGACAGCCAAGGCGGGCAGCTTCAGCGGGTGCAATGAGATTGAGACCTCCGCCCTCACCGGTACGACGTGGACGCTGAACCTTACCCCGGAAAATGAAAAATCCGCCGTGGTGACGGTGGACAACACCGCGCGCACGGGTCGCATCACGCTGGATGGTTTTGAGCTGGTGTACGATGCAGCGCAGATGTACAATGGTGAGTACAAGCTGTTCACCTATGAGGGTACACTGAATATCGTCTTGGATAAGCTGGCTTTTTCCTTGGATGGGGAGGCTCTGACCTTGGGTGAGCAGGGGGAATCACAGCTGTATTTAGCGGATTCCGTGGTGAATGGCGTGCATTGGTACACCCTCATGCTGAGTGTGACGGATGGCGGTTTGGTGCGCCCCCGTGATAAGGCCACTACGCTTACGTGGGTGGCGGATGACGGTGTGTGGGCGGTGGATTACGGCCATTTTGAGCACTGCTGGAGCGGTTCGGCAAACAATCTGAACTTTTTGAACGGGGATAGCGTGGTGTTCTCTCAGGCGGCGGATGTAAGGCTGCGTGGCAAGGTGGAACCCGCCTCTGTGAAGATTAACCTGAGCTCCGGCACCTTGCGATTCTTGGCGGAGGATGCTGATGCCTGCTTGGCAGGTAAAACGGCGCTGGCTATTGACGCCCCCGGCGGTGCGGTGGAGATTCACACGGCCAACACCTTCACGGGTGGCACGCAGATGAGCGCCGGAGCCCTCTCTCTGGGGCATGCGCAGGCCTTGGGCTCGGGCAAGGTGGTGCTGAGCGGCGGTTCGCTGGATTTCAATGCGCTTGCTGTGGCAAATGCCGTGCAGGTGAAGGGTGCTGTGGAGCTACTGGGCGGTGCGAACTATGCCGGTGCGTTGGAGCTGGTGAGCGGTAGTCTCAGCGGTGATGCGCTGAATGTGGCGGGTGATATGCAGGTGAAGAGCGGCAGCATCAGCAATGCCTTGGTGGGCAGCGGGCGCGTGGTGAAGTCCGGCTCAGGCTCGGTGCTGCTCAGCGGTGAGAGCTCGTACAGCGGTGGTACGCGTGTGTCCGGCGGTACTTTGCAGCTGGGCTCTGCTCAGGCTTTGGGCTCCGGGGAGGTAACGCTTACTTCCGGCACCTTGGATGCTGCTGACCACGCTTTTGCGAATGCGCTTACCGTGGAGGGTACGGTGTCGCTGCATGCTGCGGCATATGCAGGCGAGCTGACGCTCAAGTCCGGCCGCATCAATGGCTCGGTGCTGCACTTGGCGCAGGATGCCACGCTGCAATCCGGCACGGTGGCGCTGCAGCTGAGCGGTACGGCGGGTGTGGTGAAGTTCGGCTCCGGTTCCGTGACCCTCAGTGCTGCCAATTCATATGCCGGAGATACGCTGGTGCAAGCCGGTACGCTCACCCTCGGTCATGCCACCGCAGCGGGCTCGGGAGCTTTGCTGCTGCAGGGCGGTACGCTGAGCTTGGGCGGTAAAGCGGTGGCAAATGCGCTGCTGGTGCAGGGTGCTGCCACGGTGAAGGGGGGCTCAGCCTACACGGGCGCGCTCACCTTGCAGTCCGGCGCGCTCAAGGGCGAGACCCTGCAGTTGCTTGCAGCTGCTACCCTGCATGAGGGTAGTGTGGCGAATGTGCTGAAGGGCTCAGGCGCCGTGCAGAAACTCGGCGCGGGCACGGTGACGCTGACTGCAGCGAACTCCTACAGTGGCGGCACGCTGGTGCAGGGGGGCACGCTGGTGGCGGGGCATGCTTCCGCCTTCGGCTCCGGGGAGATTGCGCTCGGTGCGGCTTGTTTGGATTTGAATGCCAAGGCGGTGGCTAATTCCCTGCGGGTAACGGGTGAGGCGCAGCTGCTGAATGCCGGCTCTTACAAGGGCTCTCTGGTGTTGGAAGGCGGCGCGCTGAGTGGCTCTGCCGTGCAGCTGAGCAAGGATGCCTCCTTGCTGTCCGGCTCGGTGGCGAATGTGCTGAGCGGTTCCGCCGCTGTGGTGAAGCAAGGAGCGGGCTCGGTGCTGCTTTCCGCGGCGAATTCTTACAGCGGTGGCACGCAGGTGCAGGGGGGCACGCTGGTGGCAGGGCATGCTGCGGCATTCGGCACAGGGGGGCTGTGCCTTGAGGACGGTGTGGTGGATTTTGCAGGCTTGCAGGTGGCAAATGCCGTGCAGGTGCAGGCGGATGCGACCCTGCGCGGGGCTACCGCGTTTGCGGGTGCCATCAAGTTGCAGGGTGGCACGCTTACGGCGGGGGAGCTCACGCTGTCCGCTGCCTCCTCTTCGCTGGTGTTCAATGGCGGCGCTCTGCAGGGCAATGTCACGCTACAGTCCGGTGAGCTGGTGGTGCAGAGCGCTGCAAGCCTGAGCGGTGATTTGCAGCTGCAAGGCGGCAATGTGGTGTTCTCTTCCTCTGCGGCGGGCACGCAGCTGAGCGTGGCGCAGCAGGTGGTGCTGGCGGAGGATACGGTGTTCATCTTTGATGCTCGCCCGGAGGAAAAACTCTACACGCTGCTTTCTTTTGATTCTTGGAGCGGTTCTTTGGAGAATCTGACGCTCACCACGCGCTATCACTCCCCCATTGAATATGAGTTCGTGTTGGATGAGCATTCCCTCTCCGTTCGCGTGCTGGACAGCAGCGCCGTGCTGTATTGGAACGCCTCCAAGGGAACCTGGGCGGAGGGCGCCATCTCCGCTTGGGGGCAGGAGGACGGCTCCGCGGCGGATTCCGGCTTCTGCGCCGGTGATTTCGTCATCATCAACCGCTCCGCCACCCTGACGATTGAGGGTGAGGTCGCTCCCTCCGCTGTGCTGGTGGAGGCGGATAAGTCCGTGACTTTCAAGACAAGTTACAATAAAAAGACTGGAGAATTCAGCGGTTCCCTGACGGGCTCAGCCGTGTTGACCAAGCGCGGTAAAGGCACGCTGACCCTGAACGATGGCAACGAGTACACCGGGGGCACCTTCATTGAGGCCGGTACGGTGAAAGCCGCCGGGGTGGCTTCATTCGGCTCCGGAGCTATTACCCTGAGCGGAGGTGCTGTGGACTTGGCAAGCAAGGCCGTGGCCAATGACATCGTGCTGGAGGGCTCCGCCGCCGTGAAGGGGGGCAAGAAGTATGCAGGCGTGTTCACCATGAGCGAGGGCGAGCTGCTCAAGGGCTCGGTGGTGAATGTGGCAGAAGTGGCTACGCTCAAGGCTGGCGTGGTGAATGGCACGCTGAGCGGTGAGGGTACCGTGGTGGTGAGCGGGGATGTAATGCTGGGTACCTCCGGTAAGATTACCGCGGATACGCTTGATGTGCAGGGCTCTCTTTCCGTTTCCTCCAAGGGCTTGGCCATGAACAGTAAGGCCTCCGTCATTACGCTCAGTGGAGGTACGCTGAGCTCGGAGGGTAAGATTTCCGCTTTCTCCATGAACATGACAGGAGGCACACTGGATGTCACCAACGCTAAGCCGATGAGCATCACGCTCAAGGATGCCTTCGTTGCGACGGATGGCGCGGATATCGACCTGTACGGCGCTTTGACGGCCAATCAGCTGACGCTGGAGGGCGTGGACCTCTCGCTGGCGATGGATGAAGCGGATATCGCTCCGAAGGTGCAGCCCAAGGCGCAGAGCATTACCCTCAAGGGCAAAAATGTGCTCAACACCATCAGCAACAGCGAACTGGATATCGCAGGCAAGGTATCCGTGACAGGTGATTTGGCGCTGGCGGATTCCTCCCTGTCGCTGCATGATGTGGCGGGGGCAGCCAAACCGAAGGCTCAAGGCTTGACGGTCAAGGGAGCGCTGGCGGTGGAGGATTCTACTCTGTCCACCACAGGCTCGGTAAGCGCCGCTGCGCTCACGGCGACAGGTAGCGTCATTTCCATCGCTGCGCAGGAGGGCCTCGCGGCTCAGAGCCTGAAGCTCACCCGTAAGGAGCTCTCCAAGGGGGTGCCGCAGGATAATGTGCTGACCGGCAGTGCTCTGTATGTGAATGGCAGCATGTCTGTGGCGGGAAATTTGGAGATGCTGGGTTCCTTTATTTCTCTGCGTGATTACTCCGGCAAGAACAAGGCCATGGGGCTGAGTGTGAAGGGCGACCTTACGGTTGGCTCTGGCAGTGTGCTGAGCCTTACGGGCGCGCTCTCCGCCAAGAATCTGACCTTGGAGGCCGGTAGCTACTTGATGCTCGGCTCCGCCAAGCTCAGCACGGTGAAAGTGGGCGGTGCGCTCACACTCAACGGCGTGGTGGATGTCGACCTCGGCTTTACTGTGACGGAAAAGGATGTCGCCAAAGGCAAGGCTTATACCTTGTTCAGCTTTAAGAGCTTGGTGGGAGATGTCAGCAACCTGACGCTGGGCTACGAGGGTGAATACACGCTGGCGCTGAATGCCAAGGGCACGGCCATTACCCTCACGGTGGATGATGCCGCTGCATGGAATGCCTATGTGGCAGATATTCAGGAATCCCTGGATGCCGCTCCGGCTGTGGCGGACGCTGTAGACACTCCCGAAGAAGAGGTGGAGGCCGAGGAGCTGCTGCTGAAGCCGGTTGCAGCTGCCGCGGATGTTGACCCGCTGCTGGCTAAGGTGGCGGATACGCTGGTGCAGAGCACTTGGGGCACGGTGGGCGCCTCCCGCGCCTTCGGCGAGACGATTGCAAGCCGTGGCCGCAACGCCACGCAGCTGGATGATGGCAAGGGCGCTGCATGGCTGTCCGTGATGGGTGGCAGCAGCCGCATTTCCTCTGCCGATGGGCACAATGGGGCGGATTTCACGCTTTCCGGTGCTGCCTTCGGTGTGGAGGGGCGTGTGGGTGAGAAATCCACGCTCGGTGTGGCTGTGGGCAACAGCTGGGGCAAGGTGAGCACCTTCTCCGCCTTCCCGGTGGACCAGGATTCCATGCACGTGGGAATTTACGGCAACCATACGCTGACCAAGAGCCTGACGCTGAGCTGGATGGCCACGCACACCCGCACGGAGAGCGAGGCGACTATCCTCGGCGCGCCCTACAGCTGGTCGCAGGATGCCCTGCAGTTGGATGCCCGCCTCACCTGGGGCAAGAGCATCAGCGACAAGACCGCCGTGAGCGCCTTTGCGGGCTTGCAGTACCTCACTACGGACAGCGGGGAGTGCGCAGGCATCAAGACAGGCTCGCTGCAGAACCTCCGCGCCGAGCTCGGCGTGGGTGCCAGCCTCAAACTGGGTGAAAACACGCTGGTATTCGGTGAGTTGAGCTTCATCGGCGACATGGTGCGCAACAATCCCACCGCCGTCATCGGTGATGACCGCACCCACGGCACGAACCCCGGCCGCGTGGGCCTCAACCTCAGCGTGGGCGCACAGCATCAGCTGAGCGAAGATTGGAGCGTGAATGCCTCCTACAGCCTGGAGCTCATGGAGAACAGCACCAGCCACAGCCTGAACGTGGGCGCGAGCTATAGCTTCTAAACCACTCCACACAGCATATTTCCAGCGCGTAGGGGCATTCCCCTGCGCGCCTTTGCCTCCCCAGTGCGCGATAAATCGGAATTTGTAGGTGAGATAATGATTATTTTAGTTACAGGAGCATCGCATACGGGCAAAAC
>CAJGCY010000041.1 GCA_904501955.1 uncultured Akkermansia sp.
CCGATTTCGGTGATGATGACATCACACTCCTTGTTCTTCTCCGTCAGGTCGTAAAGACGCTGCTTAATCTCGTTGGTTACGTGCGGAATGTACTGCACGGTCTTGCCGAGGTAGTCGCCGCGGCGCTCTTTTTCCAACACGGTCTCAAACACCTTACCGCTGGTCAGGTTGTTCAGGCGGGAAAGCTCACAGTGAATGAATCGCTCGTAGTGGCCGAGATCCAAATCCGTCTCGGCGCCATCATTCAGCACGTACACTTCACCGTGCTGGTAGGGGCTCATGGTGCCCGGGTCGATGTTCAGATAGGGGTCGAACTTCTGCATGGTGACCTCTAAGCCGCAATGCTCAAGAAGCGTACCGATAGAAGCTGCTGCAAGACCTTTGCCGAGAGAGGACACGACGCCGCCGGTAACAAAAATGTATTTCATGTTTGTGCTACGTTGTTGTTGGGCTTATACTAGCAAACATTGTGCCTTTTGTCGAGCTTTTGCGTATTTCTTCCTCCTTTTTTCAGCGTTCACTGCCCCGCACAAGCACTATTCTACTCATTTTGACTCAAGAAGTTGTAATTTTTGCTTGAAAAATTCAAAAATCCGCATATACTTTGTTAAGCGGATTAATTAAGTTACTGTCATGAAACGCTCACACCGACTGATACGGCAGGCGATGCAAGAGGTGCAAGAAGCCACGCGCCCACAGCTGCGAGAGCTCACGGGATTGAGCTTGGTAGCCGTAAACAGCGCGGTGGATGAGCTATGCCGCAGCGGCGAGCTGCTCCCGGGCGATCTCATCGCCTCCGGAGGAGGGCGACCGGTGCGAGTATACCACTACAACAAGCTACACAGCCAACACGCCATGTTCCATCTCCGCTCTGAGGGCAGCACCTGGAGCGTAAAACTGGAGTTGCTGGACCTGCACGGGACACCGAGGTCTGTGAAAGAGGGCAGATTTTCATACATAGAGGCGGGGAGCTTGGATGGTTGGCTGGATGAAGCGGTGGCGCGCTTACAGCTGCGCAGCATCACCCTATACAGCGGCAGAGAGGCCCCCCTCCAAGGCCTGGCAGAGCATTTGCGTGAGCGGTACCGCTGCCCCGTGCATACACCGAGCACGGCAGCCATACTTGTGCCCCCTACGGAGGGCGTAGCCGTCATCAGCCTACCCATGGGGCAAGCCCCCACCTGTGCCATCTATCGCGGGGCGCAGGTACATGAGTGTGGCGCATTGGAGCTACTGCCGCTACCGGTGCGCTGGCAAGACTTGAATCACGATGATCACACGCTCAAAGAAGAACTCGTGGCTAAGCTCTTACAAATCATCAGCTGCACCTTGGCTCCGCAAAGCATCTACCTACATACCCCGGCCTGGAGCTCGCGACTGATGGAACGCATACGCTACAACGCCCTGACGAAAATGCGGGGTACTCTTCCCCCCATTCGTTTTGTACCGCTTACAGAAAGCGTGCTGTTGCAGGCCCTGCACCGCTATGCTGCAACCCGGCAATGAGGCTTATTTTCCGAAGAGCGTGTTGTAGGTTTGCAAGGCAAATGAATCCGTCATGCCGGAAATATAGTCCACCACATGCAGGAAGCGATAACGTAGTGAGCCCTCCAGCTGCGGGTCGGCATGCAAAATCGCGCCTATTTTACGGCTGAGCGGCAGCGACGGGTCGCGCACCCATTTAAGGAAGAGCTCCATCAGGCTCTTAATCACGTTGAAACCGGTGATTTCTATTTTTACCACGCTCTCATGGCTGTATATGTGCTGCAGGGAGAACTGCTGCACCTCTCGATAAGCCTCAGCCATGCAAGAGCTTTGCATCAAGCTGCTGCGCAGGGTGCCATTCATCAGGGCATCATAATGCTGCTCAATAGCCCCGCGCAGGTTCGCAATGCAGGTACCGATGGCGCGGGCGCGCACGTAACGCATGGCTGCCAGCGGCCCACTGCGCACGCGTTCACGCTCAATGCTGTCCAGTGTGTGAGCCTCAAACCCGCACAGCCGCGCCAACTGCTCCACAGCCTCCTCATAGCGTATGATTTTTGACACCACGGCATCCTCCATATCCGCAATGAGGTAGCTGATGTCATCCGCAGCTTCCATCAAATACGCCAAGGGGTGGCGAGCCCAGGTATTTTCTTCAATCTCAGGCAAGCCGCACAATGCAGCCACCTCGCGGAAACGCTCCAGCTCATCCGCATTCAGGCCGAACTTTTTATAAACACCTTTTTTGCAACACGGATACTTGGTAAAAGCCCCCAGCGTGGCAGCGGTCAAATCCAGCCCCATGCCGCGAATCGGGTCACAGGTGCGGGTCAACAGGCGGAACCCCTGGGCATTACCCTCAAAGCGAAAGTCACGAAACGAGCTGTCACATAAGCCCTGAGAGATAGCATCCTGCACAGCCTCCTCTATAGCCGTCTCACCGGAGTGACCGAATGGCGGGTTCCCTATATCATGCGCAAGGCAGGCTGTAGCCACAATCTCACCGGCGGCAGCTTGCAGCCCGGGTATGGAACCCTCGCGATTCTCCGCAACATCCGTCAACTCCATTGCCAATGAGCCACCGACATTTGCCACCTCCAAGCTGTGCGTCAGTCGCGTACGCACGTAGTCATTACGCCCGAGGGGAAACACCTGCGTTTTATCCTGCAAGCGACGGAAGGCGCTGGAGTATAATACGCGCCCATAATCCTTGTGAAAGGCGGAGCGTTTGACATCCGGCAACTCCGGGTGGCTCAAGCGCACACTGCTCAACAGCTGTTCCCAATTCATCGACATACCGAGTTATCAGTTAATTTGTTTTCATCGAGGCCACAAACACCAAGCCCTGTTTTTCAGTAACCAAGTGCTTTCCCGAAGCGATGAGACAAAACAGATTTTTCAACGTGACCGTATGCCCATCCTCCCACACGGATGCACCGGAAACCAGCTCCGTGAGCAACAAATACACCAGCTCTTGAATATGGCAGCCTTTCTTTTTCAGCAGCTTCTCCTCTACCAGCAACTCCACCTCCGGCAATCCGTAGGCGGTCAGGCTTACCGTGTCCACCGCATACACTTTGCCCCCGGTCAGTCCCGTCATCACATCCGTGTACAGTAGCGGGTAAAATAAGTCGGGGGCCTCCGCATCCACCACGCAGCAACTCACCGGCACCAGGGCACCCCCATGGCGCACGCCGGCACAACCGGGGAGTGCTGCCACTTGCATCAACACGCCCAACATGCGCTTTACCACCACCAAGGGGTCTTCCCCGCCTGCCCCCTGTACGCTCACTCTCACATGCGCTCGGTGAGCGGCAATCTGGGCCAGTTCCGGATTCTTCGCGCACTTCTCCGCCAAGTTATCCACCGGCAAGGGCTCAGCATCCGGGCTATCCACCCCAAGCACCTGCACGCCATCCGGCAGTGCTAACGCCACCAAATCAGGGCTTTTGTCAGAAAAATAGGCTACCGCCTCATAACTCGGGTTGGGAATACGCAAACTACGCCCCGTTTTGGCGCCATAGCGCAACAGCAATTCCTGCAAAGCAGTGCGGTCCCCCGCCCCCACATGCGTGCTATCCATGGCGAAATCCAAGGGTGTATTACCGGCTGCCGAGAGAGCATTCACATCCGCGCCGTTCTTCAACGCCTCTTCCGCCATTTGCAACAGCACTTCCGCATTATCCTCAAAACAAAGAGCAACGGCATGCAAACATGTAAACTTTCTTTCGTTTTGCTCCTCCGTTGCCCCCAAAGCATCAAACATTTTCAGCACGCGCAAATGCTCAGGGCGTCCCAGCACATAACAGCAAAGCATCGGCGAGGCAAACTCCGCCTCCGCCTCCATACCGGCCACCATCAATACCCGCAGAACATCCGCATCCGCATCCTTAATAGCCGTGCTGAGCACGTCCACCTCATGAGCTAAGGCACATAACTGGATATCGCGCCCGGAGTGTCCCAAATCCAGCAACTCCTGTACCATACTCCCGCGATTATGGCATACGGCCTTCACTAGCAAAAAGGTAACATCATTCACATTCTCCGCCACGGCGGGAGATTCCTTCAACAGGCGGCTCAGCATTTCTTCATCACCATCCACAATCGCAGCCTCCATTGCTGCTATCACCTTATCTCGCTTACTCCCTTTTGTGAGCCAAGCCACCAGTATCACTGTCAACACGGCGGCCACTATCCAATATGTCATGCCCACCACACTAGCAAATCACCGTTCCCCCGTCAAGCGGTAAGCATGACTTCTTTGACATACAACATCCCCTTATCCGCCGCCCACCCCGGCTTCACACCGTTACTTTTGCACCTATCGCTCCACATTTATTACCTTTTCTGCTACTTTTGTACGCATTTTTACTTGACTGACACAACTTTTATGATACCATACCGGCCACTTTCTCACACATCATGAACAAACTCCTCAAATACTCAGTATTGTGCCTCGGCGCCATCGTATGCGCCACGTCTCTCACCTCCTGCCCCGGCGCCAAAGTCGCCTCCAGAGCAGCTTCCGCAGCCGGTCGCAGCAGCCGCAATTACGGCGCAGCAGCAGGTGCAGCTGCCCGCGGGTATAACCAATACCGCCGCAATCAGGACCGTAACAACAACTACAATAATTACTCCTACGGCTACGGCGGTGGCAACTCTTACGGCGGCTACGGATATTAATTAACGCCCCCTTTATCCCGTATGAAGAAGACTTTGCTCACCCTACTGTTGGCACTGCTTATCATGCCGGCAGTCGGCATCAGCCTTGTCTCTTGCTCTGAGGATGCTGCTTCTGAATCCGTATTACCCCAAATCTCACGAAAAGAGGCGCGGGCTCAACTGAAGAAGAAAGGCATCAAGAAAAAGCAGTATGATGATGAGCTCTTTTCCGCTGCATTTAAGGGTAATTGTGATTTAGTGCAATTGCTCATCATTGCAGGAGCGGATGTCAACAAACGGCATGTATTCAGTAGCGAAGAGTACTCTACTTCATACACGCCCTTGTCCATTGCCATCTGCAGCGGCTCCTTGCCGCCAGGCGTAAAGCTGATGGTTGTTAAAAATCTACTGGCAGCCCCGGACATCAACCCCAATGTCATGGTAGACGTCGGAGACGAAGTGAAAACAGTTCTCGAATTCGCAGAAATGCACGGCATGACGGAAATTGCCGACATGCTCCGCGCAGCCGGAGCAGAGTAACATCCCAATGCCTTACCCTGCCCCCTCGCCATGGTTCACACCGGCGAGGGGGCTTTTTTTGAAAGGCATTGTTAACGCTTATGGTTGAAGCCTCGATTTACGCTGAACGGCAAATCGGAAGTTGAAGGGGGGAATTTGTAACATTCATTCACTCGGAGCGAGGGACTTTAGTCCCTCTTATGAATTAGCCACGCGGGTATTAGTGGGACTAAAGTCCCATGCTCCGATAGATTTTGTTGCTCGCCAACTTCCCAATTTATCGCGCGGCTTGAAATCACACCAAAAAAATACAGAACAAAATTCATCCTCCATCCGTCTACCGAGTATAAGCCACAAACAAACAGCTTTACACACCATGAAATCACTCCTCAAATACTCCGTTTTATGCCTCGGTGCCATTCTGTGCGCGACGTCTCTCACCTCCTGCCCCGGCGCGAGGGCGACATCAAAAGCCTTGGGGCGCACCTCCGGTACTACAGCGCGCACAATGATGCGAACAGAGAATCCTTACATGAGAATAGGCGGCGACCTTGCCGGTGCTTACGTGGACTATAGACTCAATGATAGCGGAAATCCCCGCAATAACTACACCAACAGCTACGGCACGCCTTATTATTCCGGCGGATTCGGGAATCCTTATTACCCCAACAGCTACAGCAACACTTATTACAACAGTGGCTACGGCTACTGAAGTCGGGCCCATACCCCCATAACACCGGAAAAGGCATGCCGAGTCTAATTGCGGCATGCCTTTCTTTTTGCTTGCATGTGCCCTGGCGGAGTGATAATATACGGGGTAGCATGAAAGTTATTACCATTTACGGCAGCAAGAGTGACCTTCCCTTCATGGAACCGGCTCGTGAGTACCTCAAAGAGAACAACGTGGAGCATGAGGAGGTGGTATACTCCGCTCACCGCGATTTGCCCGAGCTCATTGAATACCTCAAGAAGCTGGAAGCCGACGGCACGAAGGCGGTACTGCTTTGCGTGGCGGGGCTTTCCGCAGCGCTTCCGGGCGTAGTCGTGATGAACACGGAGCTGCCGGTCATCGGCGTCCCCGTTCCCTGCGGTCCGCTGAACGGCGTGGATGCCCTGCTGGCCATCTCGCAGCTGCCGGGTGGAGTACCGGCCACGACGGTGGGTCTGCACAAGAAGACGCCCATCAACGCAGCCATGGCAGCCCACCGCATCATCAAACTGGCACAGTAACCTCATCCCCCATATAGACGACCATGCCCACCATCAACCAAGCCGAAATTGAACAGGCACTTGATGCCTGGGCAAAGCACTTATTGAGCAATACAGCTCCGCGAGCAGCCGGCAAGCTGGCTATCGTGGGGCTGATTACTCATGGTGATGTACTTGCACGCAGACTGGTGCAAAAGCTGGAGCAAGCCGGCTGCCCTGCGGAATACGGCGCCATAGACATCACCCTGTACCGCGATGACCTCAGTTTGAGAGGCATCCGCCCCGCCCTGCGCTCCTCACATCTACCGTTTTCCACGGATGACATGGCTCTTGTGCTGGTAGATGACGTCTGCAACACGGGGCGCACAGCAAGAGCCGCCATGGAAGTGATATTTGAGTATGGGCGGCCTGCAAGAGTTGAATTGCAATGCTTGGTGGATAGAGGCGACCGCCAACTGCCGATTCAACCGGACTACGCAGCATTCACGCTGACAGCACCGCAAAGCACACGGGTGCAGTTGAAGCTGCAAGATATAGACGGCGAGGAAAACATCAATTACTGACCTCAAAAAAACTTTACATCTCTTCACATGAATCCGAGAAAAGATTTAATCACCATTGATTCTCTGAGCGATGAGGACATCCGGACCATTCTGGAAAGCACCTCCGCGATGAAAGACATTTTCACCAAGAGCGTCAAAAAAGTGCCGGCGCTCAAGGGCAAGTCCGTGCTCACCCTCTTCTATGAACCGAGCACGCGCACGCGCTCCTCATTTGAGGTAGCAGCCAATCGTCTTTCGGCAGATGTCACCACCTTCACCGTTTCCACCTCTTCCGTGGTGAAAGGTGAGAGCGTGCATGACACCATCGACACACTGATGAGCATGAAGATGGACTACATCATCGTGCGCCACAAGAACAGCGGCATTCCGGCGGTGATTGCCCGCCACTGCAAGGCCTCCGTCATCAATGCCGGTGACGGCGCTCATGCTCACCCCAGTCAAGCCTTTTTGGATGCTTTCACCATCAAAGAAAAATACGGTGAAGTCGGCGGCAAGCGCGTGGTCATCATCGGTGATATTCTGCACAGCCGTGTAGCGCGCTCCACCAGCACCATTTTGCGCAGGCTCGGCGCGGAGGTGGCATACATGGGCCCCGGCCCGCTTGTACCCCAGGAGAAACACACCGGCATACCGCGCTTCACGAATTGGGAGCAAGTGTTCCAATGGAAGCCGGATGTCATTTACCTGCTGCGCGTACAGAATGAGCGCATGGACACCCCCTTCTTCCCGCGTGGGGACTACCACCAGGCATTCGGTATTACAGAAGAACGCCTGCGCCGCATCGACGACCTCAACCTCAGCATCATGCACCCCGGCCCCGTGAACCGTGGGGTGGAGATTTGCGATGCTGCCATGGATTACAGAAACACCTTAATCAACAATCAAGTGGAAAACGGCATTGCTGCACGTATGAGCATCCTTTACCACCTTACCCCCCAAACGCAGAACAATGACTGACACTTACATCACCAATGCCACATGGGCGCAAAGCGGCCTGCAGATTGACCTGCGCATGGCAAGCACGCCCGGCGATGAGCTCACTACGCTGTTTTTGGATGATATTCCGCTGAGCGGAGTCAGCGCCATAGCCCCGGCCGGGCAAATGGAGATACCGGCCGGCGCCCGAGTCATCAATGCAGAGGGCAAGCTACTGCTGCCCGCCCTGTTCGACCTGCACGCCAAGATTGAGATTGCCGGTTGCAGCAAGCGCGAGTGCATTTACCGCAACGGCCAAGCCGCCATACAGGGTGGCGTATGGGGTATGCTGGTCATGCCGACTAAGGGGTTCTGCTTTGACAATGCCTCTACGCTTGACAGCTTTGCGGATGCCGTCACCCAGCGCTCCGCCGCCACCATGATACCGGCCGGTTGCATCACGGAGGGCATGGAGGGCGCCCAGCAAACACCCTACAACACGCTGGCTGCACGCGGGGTGAATATCCTCAGTGATGCCGAGCACGTGACGGATAACCTGCTGATGCTGCACCGCGCCATGAAGTATGCGGCAGAGCTCGGCCTTACCTTCGCCATTCGCGGTGATGTGCCTGCACTGACGCGCAATACCTACATGCACCCCGGCACCACCTCATACAAGCTCGGCCTGCATGGCACCCCCGCCTGCGCAGAAGAAATCGGACTGGAGACCATCATTCGCCTCGCGCAGGATGCCGGAGCCAAGCTTCACGTGCAAACCGTGAGCACCGCCGCCGGTGTGGACATTATCCGCCGAGCCAAGCAGAGCGGCATAAAGGGGCTGACGGCGGAAGTGGCCCTGCACCACCTGCTCTACACGCACGAGAATGTGGGCGACTACGACACCACCTTCAAGACGCTGCCCCCGCTGCGTGAGCAGGCGGATTGCGATGCTCTGCTGCAGGGCGTGAAAGACGGCACGATTGACTGCATCGTATCCGACCACACACCGTGCATCCCCTTTGCCAAGAAGCAGGATTTCGTTACCGCTCCGCAGGGCATGGTATCTCTGGATACTTTCTTGCAGACCATTTACACCATGCTGGTACTCCCCGGCAAACTCAGCTGGGCTGAAGTTGTGCGCGCCTGCTGCATCAATCCGGCCATCATTGCCAATCCGTACGACCAAGAGGAAGGCACCCCCATCGCGGCGCCGCTGCTCCTCTTTGCCCCGGATGAGGAGTTCACCGTAACGGAGGAATTGATGAATTGCGGCACCACGAATACCCCCTTGTTGGGCAAAACACTGCGCGGTGGTATCACCCTGCCTCTCTGCTGAATCTAACCACCTCTCTCCGATATGGTTATTTACATCATCAGTGACGAAAAGAAAGGACACCTCTCACAAACGCGTGGTCTGGCAGCGGCTTTGCTTGAGCGAGCCGAGAAAAAAGCTCCGAATGCCCCGCACTCCGTACACGAAATCTCCATCGTAGGCAAAAGTTGGTTTTCAAGGCTCTTCTACAAGGGTAAGGATTTGGACTTGCCACGGCCCAATCTCATTCTGTGCGCCGGGCACAGCACCCACTTGGCAGCCATCAGCCTGTCACGGCACCTGCGCTGCCCGCGCGTGGTATGCATGAAGCCCAGCCTGCCGCTCGGTATGTTCGACGTATGCGTGGTACCCCGCCATGACATACCGGAGGGTAAGAAGCCGCATGCCAACGTATTCACAACGGTCGGAGCCATCAACAACATTAAGCCCCGCCCGGATGTGGAGAAAAAGGACACGCTCATCCTCATCGGCGGCCCGAGCAAGGAGTTCACGTGGGATGCGGAAACCGTGCTCACGCAGCTTACCACCATTGTGCGCCACAGCACGAACAACATCGTGCTCACTACCTCCCGCCGCACGCCTCAGGACTTTGTGCAGGACGTTACCTCTGCCTGCCCCAGCATTCGAGTAGAGCCGGTGGAGCAAACCGGCCCCACGTGGGTGGCGGATCACTTGGCATGCGCGCGCGAAGTGTGGGTCACGCAAGACAGCGTGTCCATGGTGTACGAGGCACTCAGCAGCGGTGCACCGGTGGGCATTATCGAAATGCCCCACAAGAACGCACACAAAAAGAAGATGAAAGCTTCTCGCGTAACGCGAGGACTGGGCATGCTGACCGACGAGGGTGAAGTATGCACCTTCACCGCTTGGGCAAAGGAACACAAACTCCCGCAAAACGGCAAAGTGTTGGATGAAGCGGGCCGAGCAGCGGATTTCATTTTAACCAAGTTACCCCATCTGATACCATGAAAATCATGCACCTCTTACCATCCCTCTCATCGGGAGGCGTTGAACAAGTAGTTCTGGAACTATGTCAAGGGCTCACAGCTCATGGTGAGGAGTGCATCGTCGTATCCGCCGGTGGCCCCATGGTGGCAGCCATCGAGGCCACAGGGGCTCGCCACATCACGCGTCCCATTGGCAAGAAAAGTATTTTCACCTTGTTACAGGTCAGCAAACTGGCGCGTTTACTCAAAGAGGAGCGCCCGGATGTGCTGCACCTGCACTCGCGAGTACCGGCTTGGGTGGGATATTTGGCGGTGAAACGCCTGCCGAAACAGCTTCGGCCACACGTCGTGACCACCTTTCACGGCTTCCATTCCGTGAACTTCTACTCCGGCATCATGGCTCGCGGAGAGCGCGTTATTGCCGTGTCGGAATGCATGAAGGAGCACATCTTGCAAAATTACCGCAACACGCCGGAAAGCAGCATCTGCGTCATCCCCAATTCTGTGGATACGGAGCTGAACCACCCGGATTACCGCCCCTCTGAGGAGTGGATGAAGGAGTGGAAGCAAACTTACCCGGAGCTTGAGGGCAAATACACCCTCTGCCTCCCGGGCAGAATCACACGCCTCAAAGGTGCCACGCACCTTCCCCCCATTATCAGAGCTCTCAAAGAGTTGGGCATCCCGGCGCATGCGGTCATTGTCGGCGAAACGAAAAAAGGCAAAGAAGCCATTAAGCGAGAAATCGAGCAAGCTTTTGCAGACAAAGGATTAACGCAAGATGTCACTTGGACGGGGCACCGCAGAGACCTGCGCGATGTGCTGTGCGCATGTGATGTGACGCTGTCCCTCACGTTGCAGCCGGAATCCTTCGGCAAAACGACGCTGGAAGCCCTTGCCTTGGGACGCCCTGTAGCCGGCTATGAGCACGGGGGCGTAGGGGAGCAATTAAATGTATTCTTACCCTCCGGGAGGGTGGAAACCGGCAACCCGGCTGCCATGGCTGCTACCTTGGCTGGCTGGTACAAGAACCCGCCCACCCCGCAGCTGCCGGTGCCTGCCCCCTACCGCAGGGAGGACATGATTACCGCGCACCTCAAGCTTTATCACGAACTCTGCCTTAGCTAAGCAAGCATGCGTATTCTGCATTTTTCACCGGGACTCACCCCCGGGGGGCCGGCTCAATTGGCCGCGGATTTGGCCTGTGCGCTGCAACGCACCGGCGAATGCAGTAATACGGTGCTCTCCCCGGCAAATGCTTTGGTAAGTAGGGTTCGAGCAAGCGGGGCGGAGCACCTCCTGTGCCGCAAACCCACGCTTTTCAATTTTTGGGCGGAGATGCAGCGCCTGCGCAAGCACATCAACAAAACAAAACCGGACATCATTCAAGTCTACTCGGCACAGGCTGCTGCCCTCACGTGGGCAGCATGCAAAAAGCTCACCAGCCCCGGAAAGCCTCACTGCATCGGCGTATTAACCGGATTCCCGCAAACGGGGCTACTCTCCGCATTCTGGAAAAAGTGTGACACCTTCATCACTACCTCTCGGCACCTGCGTAAACATTTACTCGCAGGCCTGCTCAGCAACCACCGCAAGGAGTTATGCTTGGTTCCCTACGGCGTTAATGAGAGCCTGTGCTACCCGGAGTTCCGTCACACGGCCCCCCACCGTGCACAGTGGGTAAGTGTGCACCCCGAGGCCGCAAAACGCCTCACCCTCTGCATTCCCGGCGCCATCAGCCCCCTGCACGGGCTGGAAGATTTGCAGCCCATCCTTACGGAGCTCTTGCGGCAGGGAATCCCCACGCATGCCTACATTGCAGGTGACTCCCGCAAAGCGGACCCTCATTACACGGAATACCTCAAGCAACACTTTGCCAAGGCCAATCTTTCTGAGCACATCAGCTGGCTCGGAGCCCGCCCGGATATGCGTGAAGTGATGTGTGCGTGCGATGTCACGCTTTCTCTTAACAAGCAAGCCTCCACCTGTGACCGCGCTATTCTGGAAGCTCTTTCTCTGGGGTGCCCCGTGGTGGGTTATGACCACGGTATCGTGGGTGAAATGCTGGCGGCCTTCCTGCCGGAAGGGAGAGTAGCCCCGGGCGACACAGCCGCCGTGGCTGACACCCTGATGCAATGGCACACATACCCACCTGCCACTGCGGAGGAAATCCCCTACCCTTACCGGCTCACGGATACGGCGAACTCTTGCCTCGGGCTCTATAAAACCATACTTTCGGAATAAGATAAGGGAACTTCAGTACCTTGTCTTACAATCACACCGCCAACTTCTGATTTATCGAGCGGGAAAGACGGATTAGGCTCTCTCATAAGCCTTTTTTGGAACGTGTTAGTGCAGTTTTCTCTTTACTCGTTCGCTAACAATATATAGAATAGAGCAGCATGAACATTGAGCCGTCACTCTCTCCTCGCAAAAACAAATATCCGGCATTAGCTGCGGCATCGCTGGCCGTTACGGCAGCGGTGGGAGCCACTGCATGCTCCCAAAACCGGGACGTCATGATGCTGAGTGGTTTGATTCAATACTCCTCCCCGGCAGAACGCCGAAAAATCATTCAGGACAGAGGCCAAGACTTGAGGAACCGCCAAGTCATCGAGACCGCAGACGGCACTTGGGTTCGAGTACCTAATGATTCCGTTAAAAAGCGCAACAGATAACGCCTCCTGGCCGATTTCCTTCCCCGAATCCCCTCTCACATTCCCTCATGATACGAGTCATCACCTGCACCTTATGCCTGACCCATGCCTGCACCCTGCGCTGCTGTTACTGCTACGCAGGCAGGAAGTACAACCACGCCATGAGCAAGGAAACGGCTCAACGCGCCATCGATATTTGCCTGAATGAGGCAATTGCTCAGGGGCGAGGACTTGATTTATCCTTTTTCGGGGGCGAGCCGCTGCTGGAATGGGAGTTGTTACAGTGGTGCTATGAGTATCTGGAGGCTCGGAAGGAGCAACTCATTGTCCCGCCACGCTACGGTATCACCACCAATGGCACGCTGCTTACCCCGGAGCGTTTGGCGTGGATGGAGGAGCGGGATTTCCTCATCGGTATCTCCGTGGACGGCTCACCCGCCATGCACAACATCAACCGCTGTTACGTGAACGGCAAAGGCAGCCACGCAGCAGTGGCAAAGGCGCTGGAGCTGCTGAACAACTCCCCCCACATCCGCACCAAGGCCATTTGTGTGGTGTCCCCCAACAATGTGCACTTGCTGGCGGAGGGCGTGCAGTGGCTGGCAGCCCATTTCCGGCACGAGATAGGGCTCAACATCGACTACTGGAGCGAATGGACGGATGAGCAGTTTGAGCTCCTCTGTGAGCAATACCGCCAAGTTGCCACCATGGTACTCAAGTCCTACCGCAAAGGCTCGCCCATACGGCTCAGCAACATTGAGTACAAAATAGAGTCACACATTCGCTCTGCTGAAACGGAGGCTGCAGCTGCATGCGCCCAGTGCACCATCGGCGAGCGAGAAATCGGCGTCTCCGTGGATGGCAATTTCTTCCCCTGCTCTCGCTTGGTCGGCAATGGAGATGATGAGGAGCTCAACTTCGGCAATGTGCGTGAGGGCATTAACCGCGCTAAGCAACATTGGATTATAGCCAACCGCGGCAATGTAACGCCCGCCTGCAAGCTCTGCACCCTGCGAGCCCGCTGCACGAACTCCTGCGGCTGCACCAACCACGCCTCCACAGGGCGCATCAATGAGGTGTCCCCCTTCCTCTGCTGCTCTGAGAAGTTCTTCATCGAAACGGCGGATGAGGTGGCGGAGATACTCTACGCGGAGCAAAACCCGCACTTCATGAAGCGTTTTTACCCCGGTGTGGATGTAGAAAAAGCGTAAAAGCACCGCTGCGCACGCAGTTCAGGCTTTACGTTGCGTGATGATTGTGGTAGAATATTGCGCCGCGCGTGACACCCGCGCAGCCTGACAACTTATGAGTGATCCCACCAAATTCCGCAATCTGGCCATTATCGCACACGTAGACCACGGTAAAACCACGCTGGTAGACCAGCTCCTCAAAGCCGGTGGCACCTACCGCGAAAACCAAGAGGTGCAAGAGCGCGCCATGGACTCCATGGATTTGGAGCGTGAAAAGGGTATCACCATTAAAGCCAAAAACACCTCCATTCACTGGAACGGCTACACCATCAACATTGTGGACACCCCCGGACACGCCGACTTCGGCGCTGAGGTGGAGCGTGTGATGAAGATGGTGGATGGCGTCATCCTGGTGGTGGATGCCTACGAAGGTCCGCAGGCGCAAACGCGTTTCGTACTGCGCAAAGCGCTGGAGGAGGGCTTGCTGCCCATCGTGGTGGTGAACAAGATTGACCGCCCGCATGCAGATGCCATGAAGGTGCATGACCAAGTGCTGGAGCTCCTGCTGGATTTGGATGCCACGGAGGAGCAGTTCGAGGCTCCGTTCGTGTACGGCTCCGCCCGTGACGGCTACTTCATGAACAGCCCGGAGAATGAGCCGCCGGTGGACTGCACCCCCCTGCTTTTCCAAATCGTCAACCACATCCCTGCGCCCAAAGATGCCGACACGGAAAAGCCCTTCAAGATGCTCATCTCCAACATTGACTGGGATGACTACGTAGGCCGTGTGGCGGTGGGTCGCATCACCAGTGGGCGTGTGCAGAAGGGCGATACCCTCTACCTGCACCGCCAGGACGGCACCAAGGTACAGGGTAAAGTCACCAAGCTTTTCGAATACAGTGGTTTGCAAACCACGGACTCCGCCATCGGCGAGGCGGGCAACATCATCGGCCTCTCCGGTTTTGAGGATGCCGACATCGGCCAAACGCTCACGGCGGATCCGGAGGCTGAGCCCATGCCCTTCGTACAGATTGACCCGCCCACGGTGCAGATGGAGTTCAGCATCAACGATGGTCCCTTGGGCGGCAAGGACGGCAAAAATGTGACCAGCCGAGTCATCCGCGACCGCCTGATGCGCGAGATGCGCACCAATATCTCCATCAAGGTGGAGGACACGGACCTCGCCGGTGTGTTCATGGTTTCCGCCCGCGGTACCATGCAGATTGCCATTCTGGTGGAGCAAATGCGCCGTGAAAATTATGAGGTGCTCGTTTCACGCCCCAAGGTGATTACGCAGGAGATTGACGGAGTGACCTGCGAGCCCTTTGAAACCGTTTTCATTGAGGTTCCGGATGAATGCGCCAACGGCACCGTGCGCATCCTCGGCAACCGCCGCGGTATCTTGGAGAACATGGAGACCACCGGCACCGGGCGCACCTACATCCAAGCCACTATCCCCACGCGCGGTCTCATCGGCTTTGAGTTCGAGCTGGTGAACCTGACCAGCGGTCACGGCATTTTCTCACACCTCTTCAAGGAGTACGCCCCCTACGCCGGAGAAATCGTCACCCGCCAGAGCAGCACGCTCATCTCCATGGAGAACGGCATTGCCCGCCCCTATGCACTGCAGGCCATGGAGGAGCGTGGCTCTCTCTTCATCGCCCCCGGTGATGAGGTGTACGAGGGTATGATTGTGGGTGAAAACCCCAAGCCCATCGACATCCCCGTGAACCCCACGCGCGAAAAACACCTTACCAACCACCGTTCCGCTACCAAGAACGACTCCATCCAGTTGACGCCCCCCCGCGTCTTCTCCTTGGAGCGCGCCATTGAATACATTGAGCAAGATGAGCTTGTGGAGGCAACACCTCACTTCATCCGCATGCGCAAGCGTATCTTGGACGCCACCGCCCGCAAGCGCGCTGAAATCAAGCTTCAGGGCAATTAAGACAAAACATATAAAAATAATATGAATTAGCACACACTTTGCTATTGCATGCGCAAGCAAGGTGTGCTAGCATGCCATCGCTATGGATAACGAAGCGTACCAAACAGCAACGCCGCTCTTCCGCGCCATCACGGATGGCAATGCCACAGCCGTACAAAAACTGCTGGCAGCGGGTGAGGATGCCAATGAAAGCTACGGCATTGATGATGAAAGCGCCCTCATGGTGGCAGCTGTAGAGGGGCGTGCGGAGATTGTGAAACTGCTTTTGGATGCCGGAGCAAACCCGAACCAGGGGGACATGCACGGCTACACACCGCTGCTGAGCGCCGTGTGTGCGGATTCTCTGCCCGCAGTGGAGTTATTGATAGCAGCCGGGGCGGACATACACGCCCGCTGTGGCAAAAGCGGGGCGAACGCCTTGCAAGATGCCGCCGCAGGTTGCCATGTGGAGATAACCCACGCACTGCTGCATGCCGGAGCGGATGCGAACGCGGATGAAACGGAAGACGGTCTTACCACCCTCATGTGCGCGGTGCAAGCGCTCTGCCCCGCCTTGGTGGAGCTGCTGCTCGAGCATGGGGCAGATGCCGCCAAGCAAAGCAGCCGTGGCGATACTGCCCTGCAGCTCCTCAGCCACATAGAGGGTGACTTGTGGTTACCCAAGCACGTCAACCGCGCACGCAAAATACGTGCCCTGCTCGAAGCCGCACTGCAACAGCAGGCGGCAATAGCCAACTAACCCGATAAATCGGAATTTGAAGGGACGATGGTGGGGAAATTTTGCGAGCGTTAGCGAGCCTAAATTTGAGCCCCGGAGGGGCGCCATAAAATAGCCCGGCGGTGGAGCCCCGTAAGGGGCGGAACCCCGGGAACCGCCCCCAAAAAAATAAATGCGAACCCCGGAGGGGTGGCATAAAGCGTGGCGCAAAAATGACGAATTGTTTCAAAATGCCGCAAACACCAAAAACACGCGCCCGTCCCGGCTCGGAGCGTCGCTTCGCTCCGGTCCTCGCCATTATATGTCACCACAGGTTCCCTGGGTTCCATTTAATTTTTTAATCCTAGCAGGGGTTCCGTTCGCTGACGCTCACTCCACCGCCTGCCTAAGAGCTGCCGCCCCTATCGGGGCTTAAAATTCCGCTCGCCTGCGGCTCGCCAACTAATCGTCAACTTCCGATTTATCTGTATCAGCTCAGCTTCTCCAGCAGCTCGGCAGCCTTGCGCACGCAATCTTGGCAAGCCACACGGGAGCAAGGGCTCTTCAAATCACGGCACTTGGTCGCGCCCAAATCCGCCGCAAAAGCCTCCAGCAGAGCATCCGCCTTATCCGGTGCCACCATCATGGCACCGTACAGCGCACCGCACGTACCCTCCGGGGCTTTACCGCCACCGCAGGCCTTCATGGCGTCCAACAAATCATCGCGCCCGAACGCGGCA
>CAJGCY010000042.1 GCA_904501955.1 uncultured Akkermansia sp.
CGGGAGGGTTATGCCACCCGCATACCGTCTCGGCAAGCCTCGACTGGCTGCGGGTTCTGATTTGTATTTTTGTTCATAACCTAGGGCTTACGCCCTAGGCTAAGTTAGGTCACCCGCTGACGCGGGTTCAGAATTCCGCTCCCGTCTTCGCTGCTGCGCAGCTACGCCGTGGCAGGCGCTGACGCTCGCGAACACCCCGCCAACTTCCGATTTATCGCGCAGTGCCGTATATAATGGCACCCATCATCAAGCTGCAGGGCGCCTTATTCCTGCTTGCTATCCGCGGGGGCGGTGAGCTCGGAGAGCAGGCGGCGCACTTCTTCGAGTCGGGCAGCCCAGACGTGGTTGTTTTTGTTGTTGCCGGCGAGGGTGTCGAGGTAGCTCTCGGACTCACGGAGCCAGAGGATGGCGGTGTCGTGGTGACCCATGTTGTTCATGTGGAGGGCGGATTCCGCGAGGGCATCCGCATACATGAACTTGATGATGGGGTTGTTCGGTGTTTGCTCCAAGAGGGCGTGAATGATTTCACGGTACTCAGCAAACTCTGCGGTGGCCTTGGCTTGGTTTTCCTCTTTTTGGCTATGTGCCACGGCGAGGCAGCGAATGGCGCCGGCACGTATTTGGGCGTAGTCGGCGTTGTTGGGGGCGGTCTCTTGCAGGCGGGTGATTTTGCCGATGGTTTCGGTGCAAATGCGCTCCGCCTTGTTGAGCTCACCCTTGCGCAGTAAGATGTTGGCAAGGTGCGCCATGGAGCGGCAGTACTGGAAGGGGTACTGTGCGTTTTCTTTGTCCATGGTTTCGAGGAGTCGCGCGAGCTTACTGCACTGCTCGAAGGCGGTGATGGCGCGGTTGTCGTATTCGGTCCGCTCTTTGTCGTCTTTGGCGGCGGTGCTTATGCGGGTGTGCATGACGCCGAGGGTGTAGTAGGCGGTGGAGAGCCCGTACTGGAAGGAGAGCCGGTTGGGGTTTTTGACGGAGAGGTCGTAGAAGGTTTCTTTGCTTTGGACGAGGAGGTCCTCCGCCTTGGTGTAGTCGTTACGATCCATGTAGAGCATGGCGAGGCTGATTTGCGCATGGGCCAAGCCCTTGCGGGAGTTCGTGTGCTCCGGGTAGCGGTTGCAGAGCTTCCTGTAGAGGGCGAGCATGTCCTCAAGCAGCTTGTGGCGGCGCTCTGCCTCACCGCTGCTGCCGGCAATAGCTGCAGCTGCTGCCATGGCATCTCCCTTGGTGCAGAGGTAGTCCGGGTTGCCGGGGGATTCTCTGCAGATGAGGTTGAGGTCACGGATGGCAGTATCTGCGAGTTTGGCCGCTTCTTTGAGCATGTTGCGCTTGCGGCCTATTTCCGCGCGTTTGATGAGGGTACGGCTGACCTCGTAGCGGATGCTGAGGTCGGTGGGTGACTCGGCATGCAGGGCTTCCAGCAACTGGGTAGCCTTGCGGTAAGAGTTGGTGGCTTGCTCCAGATTGCCTTGCTGGGCGTATACGTCACCGAGGTTTTGCCAAGCTGTGGCGAGGGCTCGCTGGGTTTTGGCATTGTCCGCGAGCGGGAGCTTCTCCATGGAGTCGAGGTAGTTTTTGAGGTTGGTGCCCAGTTTGCGTTGCAGCTGGGTGGAGCCGGGGAGATCCGCCAGCTCGGTGTTGAAGTCATACATGAGTCCCTGGGTGAAGCTGAGGCCCTGGTGGTACATTTGCTCCGCTTGGTCTTTCTCGCGCAGCGCCCAGATGTAGAGGCCACCGAGCACGATGATGACGGCGAGGGCGACGGCCATGTAGATGCGCATGCGCAGCATGGTGGCGCGCGGCGGGGGGACGATGCCGTCTTCCGTGCACAGGCGCCAGGTGGCGGCGTCGTGCCAGCGCTCTGCCGGGTCCAGGTTGAGGGCGCGGTCAATGGCTTGGAGGAAGTGCGGCTCGTAGTACAGGCGAAGGTCCGCACGGCCGGCGAGCGGCTTGTAGGGGTCCGGGTTGGCGTGCACGCGCATGTCCGCCCGCGGGGGGAGGAGTCGGGTGATGAGGTAGTAGAAGCTGGCGCCGAGGGCGTAGAGATCCGTGCGGACGCTGATGTTGCGGCTCATCTCGGCATCCGTCTTGGCGGTGCTTTGCTCCGGGGCGCAGAAGGTGGGGGTGTAGATATTGCTGAAGACTTTGCCTGTGTGGAGCTGGCGGGCGGAGCCGAAGTCGAGGAGGATGGGGCGGTTCTCCTCATTCACAACAATGTTCTCCGGTTTGATGTCACGGTGTACGATGTTGTGCTGCTCCAGGTACTCGAGCGTGAGGAGCATGGAGCGCAGCAAGTGCTTGAGGCGGCGCGCCTCCGCGCGCTTTTTGTCGCGGTCCAGGGTGGGTTGCTCCGGTATGTTCAGCTGCTCACCCTCCACGAAGGGCATGGCGTAGTAGGCGGTGCCGTTCGCCTCGAAGGCGGAGATGATGGGCACAATGCCCGGGTGCTCCAGCCCCATGAGCACGCTGGCTTCCTCCATGAACTCCGCCATGGTGGTGCGGAAGTTTTCCTCCTGCTCCGGTGAGGGGCTGATGACGGAGCAGCCGTCTTGCATGCGGATGGCCATGCCCTCCGGCATGTGCTCCTTGATGACGGCGATGGTGCCCTTGGTCGTGTGCTGGGCTCGGTAAGTGATGCCGAAGCCGCCTTTGCCGAGCTTGGAAAGGATGGTGTACTCACCCACTTGGGCACCCGGGGGCAGGGGGAGTCGCGTGTTGGGCTCCGCCACCGGGGTGGGGGGCGGTGTGCCCTCGCTCAAGGGGGCGGGGGAGGCAACTTTGCGGGTGGCGATGCGAGGTGGTGGTGGTGGGTTCATGCCAGTGATTTGCGGAGGATGATGTTGCTGCCGTGCTCCGGGGCGGAGGTGAAGTGAGCGTAGTCCACCGGCAATTTCGGCAGCGCGCTCAAGGGGTTCACGCCCGGTGCGGCGTAGTGAAGGGTGAGCTCCGCCTCCTCCTCATTGCAGCGCAGGGAGAGGCTTACTTCAAGCCCGGCGGGGAGTGCGGTGATGATGCTGCTGAGCGCTGCTGCCAGCTCCTCCATGGCTATGGGGGCGGCGAACACGCTCTCCAGCGGCGGGGTGATTTGCTGTATGATGGTGAGGTGGGCATCTTGCTGCTCCACGGTGAAGCTCAGGTCCGCCTTTGCAGGCCAGCGGCCCTTGTACTCCAGGCAAAGTAGGGAGCAGTCATCCGTTTGCTCTTTGTTGCCGGTGTATCTGCGCAGCTCGAGCTTCAGGCTGCGGAGGAGGTCCGTGACGTTATCCGTACTCTCGCGCAGGAAGTGTTGCAAGCGCTCCGCCCCGAAGGGGGTGTTCGAGGAGTCCGCCGCGTTGAGCAGTCCTTGGGAGTAAAGGAGCACGCGCTCACCCTCCTCCAGCTTGATGACGCACTCACGGAACATGGCTTTGGGGTGCAGGCCAAGCATGGAGCCGGAGCGCATGGGCAGCATGGTGTATGTGCCGGCGCTGCGGCCACGCAGGGCTTGCGGGGTGCCGGCGTTCACAAATCGCAGCATGCCGCTCTTGATGTTCAAGCGCGCGAAGAAGAGGGAAAGACGGGTGCGGGTGACGTTGTTCTCGCACAGGGCGATGTTCGCCTGCGCCATCAGCTCCTCCGGCGTGAGCCCCCCGGAGGCCAGCCCGCGGATGATGGAGAGTGCGCGCATCATGAACAGCGCGCCGGGTATGCCCGCGGTGGACACATCACCCAGCATGAAGCAGAGGTGGTCTTGGTCCGCCATGAAGTAGTCGTAAAAATCACCACCCACCACGTTCACCTCCAGTTTGTTCGCGAAGAGGTCAAACTCCCTGCGGTCCGGGAATGCGGGGAACTTGTTCGGCAGCACGGTATCTTGCACGGAGCGCGCCATGAGCAGCTCACGGCGCAGGCGCTCGCGGCGGTGCTCGGCGTAGGATTGGAGGGAGTCCACCATGGTGTTGATGCCGGTGGAAAGGCGGGTGAACTCCGGCGTGTCGCGCACGTTCACGCGCTCATCCATGTAGCCCTCTGCTATGCGGTGCAGGGAACGGTTGATTTTGGTAAGCCCCTTGATAACGAGTTTTTGCAGCAGCACCCACACGGCCAAGAACATGAGCAGGAAGAGCCATACGTTGCTGATGAAGAGCTGCTTGAGGGATTCCAGACTCACGGCGGTCATTTCCTCCACCGGTAGCAGCCCCACCATGCGTATGCCGCCTTTCTCCACCGCGTAGGTGTAGTACTCCGTGTCCGCCAGCTGTATGTGCCCGGCTTTTTCCAAGGGGAGGGAGAGCAGCTGCGCCGTGGGGTAGCTCAGCTCGTCACTGTTCAGCAGGGCCCCCCCGCGGAAGGCGATGATATGCCCGTTTTTGCCGAGTTTGAAGTTGTCCGCCAGCACGCCGAATGCCGTGCCCGCGCGCACGGCCTGCTCATGCATGGAGGTGAAGCCCAGCTGCACCACGCCCGCGGCATCTCGGCGGGTCACGCCTGCGTACTGGATGATTTCGCCATTAGCGGCGTTGCCCTGCGGGCGCTGCACTATTTCCGTGCCCGGGGCGGTGATGCATTTGAGGAAGGGGCGGCTTTGCTCGTGTGAGTTGAGGTCGAACCCGCGGTGCTCCGTCGGCACGGCTGCTATCACCAAGCCTTGCGCATCCGTGACGATGAGCTGTGAGGCTCCTATCTCATTGCACAGCCCGTGCATGGCCTCTTCATCTTGGATGATGGCGGGATTAAGCTTCAGAATTTCCGCGACGGCGCGTGTGCGGTTCAAGTTCCCCGTGTTGTTGATCTCCTCCACATGCGCCATGTTGTCATGGGTGTGGCTGATGAGCTCTGAGAGGTCATTCAGCCGGGTGTGGAGCAGCTGCTCCGCGCGCTCTTGGGCTTGGCGCTCAAACTGACGGTACGCCATGGCACCCGTGATTACAAAGGTGACACATACCAGCAGTAACAGCCATATCAGAAACTTGCGTCGCATATCCTACTTTATCGGAGGATATTCTAGCACGTTTTGTTGATTCGTGCAAGCTGCAAGTGATGCTTTTCGTAAAAAAACTTCTCAGGTATTTCTTCTGCCTATGCCGTCACATAGGCCGGAAAACTTATGCCCGGGGGAGCTCTAAGAACTCAAAAGTGCAATTTGCCCTGATTCCATTGGATGGTTTTCCTTTTAGCAAAAAAAACTAATATCGGCTTGACTCTAAATAAAGAAAATGATAACTTCATTCTCGGCAAGAAGCCCCATATACCATCATGAAATTACTCCGCCTTTTAGCCTTACTGTTGTTTTCACCCTGCATGTCGTTGGCTCAAAACCAGCCGGAGGCGCCCGTTGTAACGGATGCCCTCATCCAACGCGCGGAAACCGGTGAAGCCGAGGCTCAATGGCAGTTAGGTGAATGCTACCGCTTGGGAAATGGGGTTGCTCAAAATTGGGAAACTGCCGTTTATTGGTATGAAAAATCTGCTGCTCAGCAATATGTGCCTGCTGTCCATTCTCTGTCAATGTGTTTGGGTGATGGGTTGGGTGTTAAGCGAGATGTGCCCCGGGCTATGGAATTAGCTCGGTTTGGGGCCGAAAAGGGGTATGTAAAATCGAAAATAGCATTGGCTGCATATTACGCTGAAAGTGATATGGAGAGTGATAAACAAAAAGCGTATGAGATTTTCTCTGAACTTGCAGAGCAAGGGGAGTCGCTTGCTATGCGTAATTTGGGAGTATGCTATAGAGACGGTATTGGCGTTCAAAAGGACATGGCTCAAGCTAGCCTCTGGCTGACTAAAGCTGCAGAAGCAGGCGAAGCAACGGCTCAGGTATGGTTGGCGTTGGAATACAAGACCGGAACAAATGTCCCGAAAGATATGCAAAAAACACTCTTTTGGTTAACAAAAGCGGCAGAACAAGGCAATGCTGAAGCTCAGTATTTTTTAGGTGCTGTTTATACCGGTAACGATGGAGTCGCTAAGAATGAAAAAGAAACACTCAAATGGTGGACTTTAGCGGCAAATCAAGGTCATGTTGAAGCAATGGCTGCTCTTGTCTGTGTGGCTTGGAATATGAAAGATTATGATTTATGTGTAAAATATGCAACGATGGCCGCAGCGATTGGTAATGAAATTGGTCAATTTTTCATGTTCCGTTGTTATGTTTTGGGCTTGGGAATCGAAAAAAATCTGGAGAAAGCTGAAAAATTGACTGAATCAATCGCGCAGACACGAAATCCCAAGATGATTGCAGATATAGCTGCTGTGTATTATCAGAGTAAAAATTACGAGTGTGCCTTGAAATGGGCTAAAAAGACTATAGAGTATGGCGACATTACCGGTTCTGGGTACCTTATTGTTGGCCTGACCTATTCTAACGGATTAGCCGGTTGCGAATGCGATTACGTAATGGCCACTGTTGCTTTTCAGAAGAGCGCAAATTGTGGAAATGCCCAAGCTTTATATGCGTTAGCATTAATGTACGCCAATGGTTGTGGCGTAGAAAAGAATCAGGAGCTTGCTTATAAACTAATGACCGAAGCCGCGGATAAAGGCGATACCGCAGCTTCGGAATGGTTAATCAAACATTCCCGTATATCTGAATAACAGGCTTACTCCGAAAACTTACTATAGCGACAGCTTAGAAAATCAATAGAAATCTTTTTTTATATGTTGAGACATAATTTTTCCGTTTTGCTATTCCTGTGTTTGATGTTGTCTGGTTATGCTTTTTCAGATACATCTGATGACGATGAATCAACAGAAATGACATTAAGAGTTTATATTAATCAAACACTTGAAAAATATGGATTTGGGAAACACGAATGGACGCATACTCCTATGACGCTATGGGTTGAAGAAGATTTAGATATTCAAGAATTGGATGAATGGGGCGAAAAAGTACTTTATTTTCAGGATATTGTTAATTTTCTCAAGATGAATTCTTACAATGTTTTAGCAGAATCAAAAATGAAAATGAAGAATATCTATACAGATAGGCCTCATTATGATGATGATAGAAGAGCGTGTTATTTCATCATTGCTCACAAAAAAAATAAATTTAAGAAAGATAGTTATATTCAGGGAATATACCTTTTCATATTCCTTCGTCAGAACAATACTAATGATTTGTTATATGGAGGTTTTTTTCACTTGATGCCATCAAAAAATCCGCAACGTTATTTTGATTTGCATTACATAGTTAAATAGAACCACCTTAGAAGCGAACGAGAATGGGCCGTAGGGGGAGTAGGTGTAGGTGGTGGCGATGTAGCCGGCGGAGCTGAAGACTTCGCACACGTTCTTGGTGAGGTCGAGACAGTAGGTGTACCAAGTGCCGTCTTTTTGGATAGCCAGCGGACGGGTGGCGATGGGTTCGGTGGGGCCCAGGTGATGAACCAAAGCGCCGGGTGATGGCTGCGGGTGAGGTCGATGCAGGCGATTTGCAGGTAACCGCGGTACAGATAGCGCCGGTGCAGCGTGACGGTGCCGTTTACGGTTACTTTCTTGAAGCTGCGGTGCCCCATGCTGTCGTAGGCGCAGGTGCTGATGTGAAGTTAAGCAATTCTGTCCGGCTGGGGGTAATGGGAGATGCCGGCGGGAATCCAATCATGGGGGACGGCGGAGCCTTGGAGCAGGGCTGCGCGGATGGCGGAGGAGGAGGCGGGCAGGTCTCCGCTGATGAAGATGGCGCGTACGTTTTCGCGGGGTTGCGGGGCGGTGTCGCGGTGGTATACGATGAATGTGAGGTGCTGCGTCAGGTAATCATAGCGAGCCCACTTGTGCAGCTGCTCCCACTGGTCCGTGCCCATGAGCCAGTAAAGCTCCTCGTGCGGGTGGGAGGTGCGGCGTGCTTCCACCAAGCGCCAGCTCCAGCTGGGCGGGGGTAGGGTGAGGTCCATGTCCGACACCTCTGCCCAGGGCAAGTGTGCGGTGGCTTGCTGCAGCAAGTGCAGGCGCTGAGCGTCTGTGTAGAAGCTGCTTTTGCCGGTTTTGAAGGGGGAGCATGCCGCGGGCAGGAACAGCACTTTGTCCAGCCCGGCCTCTTGCACGGCTGCCTGTGCAATGGCCAAGTGACCGGCGTGCACCGGGTCAAAGGAGCCTCCGAACAAGCAAGTCTTCATGCGTGGGGTAAAAAGAGTGAGAGTTTACAGGCCTTCCGTATCCTTGTAGGGCAGGAAGCAACCGACGGGCACCTTCACATACTTGCTCTCCGCACGCAGGCGGCGGTAGTGGTTGATGAAGGAGGTGAGGTCGCCGTAGTTCTTGGCGGTCTTGGGGATGCCCTGCTGGCCGCAGTTTGCCAAGATGTTGAAGTGCAGCTCCGCATGCAGGTGAGCGGGGAACATGCCGCGGTTCGTGCCGATGGTGCCTACTTGGTCACCGCGTTTGACGATTTGCCCCAGCTTCACATCAATGCGGTCGAGGTGGCCGTAAAGCGTTTGGCAGCAAAGCACGCGCCCGCTGCGGGGTTCACGGAAAGCGTGGCGCACAATCACCACCTTGCCCCAGCGGCCCTTGGCATCCGCAGCGTAAGTAACAAGCCCGTGACCGATGGTGTACACCGGGTCGCCGAGGTCGGAGTTGCCACCGCCGTTGCCGTTCCAGTCTTCACCCAAGTGGCGGGGGGATTTGAGGCGCAGGCCACGTGCTTTGTAGTAGCCATCACCATTCGGCTTGCCGACGGGGAAGTCAAAGCCATCCGCCAGGGGGACGAGCGCCCACTTGCCGCCATCCGTAAACTCCGCCATGGTGGCTGCGGATGCGTTCGCGCCTGTGAATGCTGCCACAAACGCTACCACCAGAAGATAGATGCTGAAAACACGTGCCATGAAACAAATATAACACATGGAGTGCGCCTCTGGCAAGTATCAATCACGCCATGCGCAACTTTAGTGCAGCGGCTGGGGTATCAGGAAAGCAGCCCCGCTCGCATGGCTGCGACATCCGGCATGTAGCCGAACCAGTGCTCAAAGGCGTATGCCCCTTGCCACAGCAGCATGGCCAAGCCATTATCAGTCAAACACCCCTGAGCTTCTGCACAGCGGCGGAGGGGGGTGTCATGCGTCACGATGTCGTACACCATCTGCCCGCTGTGAAGCAGCTCGGTGGGGATGGGCATGGGGTCGCCCTCCGCCAGCCCCAGGCTGGTGGCGTTTACAATGAGTTGCGCTTCCTCCAGCAACTTCGGTAGCTGTGGGGAGTCAAAATGGGCGGTGCGCAGTTCACCTTGCGTCACGGGAGCAAGTTTTGCCTGCATTTGCTGCAGCTCGGGGCGCGGGCGGTTCACCAGGGTGAGCTTGCTGCACCCGGCAAGGGCGCACTGTGCTGCGAGTGCTGAGCCGGCGCCACCGCAGGCACCGAGGATGACGATGTTGAGCTCGCGGAGCTGCTTACCGCTCAGCTCCAGGATGGCGCGCTCGAATCCCGGGCCGTCCGTGTTGTGGCAGTGCCACTCATTACCCTTGCGTACCAAGGTGTTGGCTGCACCGCAAAGGGAGGACAGCGCATCCGCCTGCGTAGCGATGGCAAAAGCTTGTTTTTTGAAGGGTACGGTCACATTCGCGCCGATGAAACCGCCCGCAGCCAGCTTGCTCAGCACGTTTTCAAAGCCCTGCGGCGCGGTCTCCGCCAAGATGCGGATGTAGCGGCAGTCAATCCCGGCGGTATCGAGCGCAGCTTGCTGCATTTGCGGGGATTTGGAGTGCGCGATGGGGTTGCCGATAACCCCCAGTCGGATGCGGTGGGGGCTCAGCTGCTCCGTGGTGAGTTGCGCTTCTGTATAAACGCTGAGCATGGCAGTAAACGGTATGGAAAAGCCCTGCAGCAGTCGGTATTTCCTGCCGCAGGGCTGTGTAAATGGTGTTGTTCAGCCATCACCGGCGCCGCGGGGCTGCCGGTGGGGGCAGGGGGCTTTACTTGTCCTCCTTGCTGATGACGTTGACGATGCTGGCCTTCTCGAACTTGATGAGAACGCCGGCGGAAACCTCCACCTTCACCGTCTTGTCATCCACCTCACGCACAATACCGTGAATGCCACCGGCAGTCACAATCTTGTCGCCGTCCTTGAGGTTATTCTGGCGCTCTCGAAGCTCCTTCTGCTGCTTTTGCTGGGGGCGGATAAGCAGGAAGTAGAAGATGACGATGATAAGGATGATCGGCAGGAACTGCTGAACCATAGCCATACCGTTGGCGATTACTATGTTGCTGGTCATGATATGTCGTTTGCTTGGTAACGCGAGATGAAGCTGCTTTTGAAGGCAGCGAATTGACCGGCCGCAATGGCGCTTCTCGCTTGCGCCATGAGCCGTAAGTAGAAGTGGAGGTTTTGGAAGGAGAGCAGGCGCAGCGCCAGCATCTCACCCGCGCGGAAGAAGTGGCGGATGGCCGCGCGTGAGAAGCGGTTCACATGCGGGTGCCCCTCGGGGTCTATGGGCTTGCTGTCGTTCTCCCAGCGCTTGTTTTTGATGTGCATGGGGCCATCCGGCGTCAGTGCCACACCGTGGCGAGCCAAGCGCGTGGGCATCACACAGTCAAACATGTCCACCCCGCGCTCAATCATCTCCAGCAGCTGGGTGGGTGTGCCCAAGCCCATGGCGTAGCGGGCTTTGTTCTGCGGCAGGTAAGGTGTGCTGTGCTCGATGGCTCGCAGCATTTCCTCCTCCGGCTCACCGACGGACACACCGCCGATGGCGTAGCCGTCAAAATCCATAGCGGAGAGCTCCTCCGCGCACCGGCGGCGCAAATCCGCATAGACGGAGCCCTGCACAATGCCGAAATGCTGCTGCAGGCCGTTGCCGCTGCGGGGCTGGTGCTCATCCACCCAAGCCTTGCAGCGTTTTGCCCAGCGCAGGGTGTAGCCCAAGGATTTTTCCGCATACTTGCGGTCGCAGGGGTAGGGCGGGCATTCGTCGAAGAGCATGGCGATGTCGCTGCCCAAGTTGGCCTGAATTTCCATGCT
Organism: uncultured Akkermansia sp.; assembly: GCA_904501955.1. GTDB lineage: Bacteria > Verrucomicrobiota > Verrucomicrobiia > Verrucomicrobiales > Akkermansiaceae > Akkermansia. The sequence continues at coordinate 10,928 of CAJGCY010000042.1, forward strand.
GCGCTCCGGGGAGAGCAGCATGTATGAGCCGTCGATGTGGTTGCAGAAGCGCACGCCCTCCTCCGTAATCTTGCGCAGGCGAGCCAAGCTCCATACCTGGAAGCCGCCGCTGTCCGTCAGCATGGGGCGGTTCCACCCTGCGAAGGTGTGCAGCCCACCGAGATTGCGGATGGCTTCATCCCCCGGGCGCAGGCACAGGTGGTAGGTATTGCCGAGGATGATGTGAGCGCCGAGCGCCTCCAAATCCTCCGGGTGCAGGGTTTTTACCGTGCCCTGTGTGCCTACGGGCATGAAGATGGGGGTGGGCACATCACCGTGGGGGAGGTGCAGGGTGCCGAGGCGTGCCCCGGAGGGGTCGGTGCTGTGTAGTGTAAAGCTCATGCGTTGTTGCGGATGAATCTGGCGGAGAAGATGGGCTTACCCATGGCTTCCCACTGTTTTTGGAAGTCTGTTTTCGGGTAGAACGGGGCGTTCCACTCCGCCTGCGTGAAGAGGGGTGAGGCATTCATCTTCTCACACACCCAGATGAAGTAGTCCTCATGGTCTGTTTTGAACAGCACCTCGCCACCCTCTGCCAGTGCGCGGTGCAGCACGGGGATGAATGAGTCTTGCACAAGGCGGTTTTTGTGGTGCTTTTCTTTGGGCCAGGGGTCCGGGAAGAGGTAGTGCAAACGGTGAATGCTGCCGGGGGCAACCATCCACTCCAAGAAGTAGCGACTCTCGGCGCGCAGGCCTTTTACGTTGCTGAGACCTTGCTTAGCGCTCTCGCTGCATACCTTGCGTATGCGACCCAGCAGACGCTCCACACCCAAGAATCGGGTGTTCGGGTAGTGCTCCGCCATGGCCAGCAGGAACCCGCCATCTCCGCAGCCCAAATCCACTTCAAAGTTGTCCACCCCCTCTCCGAATATGTCGGCGGCGGTGTAGCGCTTGAAATAATCCTCCGGTACGAATGCTGTGTTCATCTTACGCGCGCATTGTAGCAAAAGCAGGGGGTATTGTCAAAGTATAGTTCTGACATTGTGGGGCGTTTTTCACGCGGAGACTGCAATGCTGAGGAGCAGTGCGGAATGAGCAGCGAGAAAAAACGGAATTTAGAAGGTGGCAGGGTGGCATTTTCGTTGACAAATGTGAGGTTTCTGGCAGAATAGTAGCCGAGATGAGCACATACGGCTATTATAGGTTGGCATCAGTGATTCCGCCCGTACGCGTGGCGGATGTGGATTATAATGTGGAGGCCTTGATAACGAGCATGAAAGATGCTGTTGAGGAGGGCGCTCAGCTGGTGGTGTTTCCCGAGTTGTGTATCACCGGTGCAAGCTGTGCGGATTTGTTCTGCAACCCGGTGCTGCTGAACGCCGCGCTGGAGGGGCTGGCTCGCTTTGCGGAGGAAACTGCTGAGCTGGCTGTGCCTGCGGTGGTCTCCTTGCCCCTGCTTTTGGAGAACAAGGTGTTCAACATGGCTGCCGTGGTGAAAGACGGTTGGGTGATGGGGCTTGTGCCTAAGTCCACCTTGCCGGGCAAGCGGGAGTGCGCGGAGTCCCGCGTGTTCTCCCCGGCTGCAGCCCTGTGCGCGACGGAGGTGAACATCATCGGCCAAGAGGCCATCCCCGTAGGCACGGATTTGATTTTCACGGATGGGGATGACCTGCGCTTTGCAGTGGAGATGGCGGACGATCTTTGCGCCCCGCTGGCTCCCGGTTGTCGCTTGGCCTTGCAGGGCGCACTGCTCACCGCTACCCCGGCAGCAGCCATGCAGTATGTGGGCGTGGCGGATTACCGCCGCTCGCAGGTAGTGGCTCGCAGTGGCAGCCGTATGGCCGCGATTCTGTACGCCTCCGCCGGTGTAGGTGAGAGTACGCAGGATGGCGTGTATGGCGGGCAAGGCTTGATTGCTGTGAATGGCAGCTTGCTGGTGGAGAATCCCGGGTTTGAGCGTGAGGGCAACATGCTCTTTGCAGATGTGGACATGCAGCGCTTGCAGGCTGCTCGCCTGACTGAGGGTACCTTTGCGCAGACACCCCTGCCGCAGGGAACGCCCGCCGCGCGCATGATTAACATCGGAGAGATTGCCGGTGAGTGTGATTTGTCGTATGCGGATTTGCCTGCACAGCCTTTTGTGCCGACGGAGGAGGAGTTCGAGAGCCGTTGTGAAGAAATCCTGAGCATTCAGGCTGCAGCCCTGGCCAAGCGCATGGAGCACGCTCATGCCCAAACGCTGGTGCTCGGTGTGAGCGGTGGTTTGGACAGTACGCTTGCCTTGCTGGTGTGTGACCGCGCGTGCAAGTTGCTTGGCCGCAGTAATGACTGCATCCTTGCGCTTACCATGCCGGGCTTCGGCACCACTGGGCGCACGTATAACAATGCCGTGAAGCTCATTAAGCTGCTGGGATGCACCTTTAAGGAGGTGAACATCAAGGAAGCTTGCTTGCTGCATTTCAAGGATTTGGATTTTGACCCCGCCCTGCGCACCAATACCTATGAGAATGTGCAGGCCCGTGAGCGAACAAAAATCCTCATGAACCTCGCGAACAAGACCGGCGGCATGGTGGTCGGCACCGGTGATTTGTCGGAGATTGCCCTCGGCTGGGCTACCTATAACGGTGACCACATGAGCATGTACAGCGTGAACTGCTCCGTGCCCAAGTCGCTCATCCGCTGCTTGATTGAGTATGCTGCTACTCAGAGCAAGGCGGAGCTTGCAGCCGTGCTGCGCGATGTGAATGCAACCCCCGTGAGCCCGGAGCTTTTGCCCCCGGCGGATGATGGCTCCATTGAGCAGAAAACCGAGGAGGTGCTCGGGCCGTATGACTTGCATGATTTCTTCCTCTACCACTTCATCAAATACGGGGCAGAGCCGTCCAAGTTGCTGGTGCTGGCATTGCAGGCCTTTGCGGATGAGTATGATGCGGAGTTGATAGAGAAGACGCTGCGTACCTTCCTGCGCCGTTTCTTCACGCAGCAGTTCAAGCGCACCTGCGTGCCGGATGGCCCCAAGGTGGGCTCCATTGCCCTTTCCCCGCGTGCGGATTGGCGTATGCCGACGGATGTTTGCGGTGGCTTGTGGCAGTTGCCCTGATGCCGGCCCGCGATGAATTCACAGCCCCCCTCTCCGTTTCATCTTGCGGAGAGGGGGGCTGTTGTTTACGGTTGCATGGCGTTGCCGACTATTGCCCTCCGGCGCGACCGATGAGCCCAGCAATGTCCGCGTGCCCGGCTTCAGCTGCTTTTTGCAGGGCTGTTTCGCCGTCCTCATCGCGTATGTTCGGGTCCGCCTCTACATCCAGCAGGGCACAAACGATATCGGCTGAGCCGTTTTCCGCGGCAATCATGAGGGCCGTTTCTCCATCCGCATTGCAAGCGTTGACGTCCGCGCCATTGTCAATGAGTCGTTGGGCGGCTTGTGTATTATGTTTCTCTGCTGCAAGCATGAGGGCGGTGTCTCCTTCTTTATCTGCCGCGTTGATGGCAGCGCCGCTCTCCAGCAATTCATGTAGCTTTTCCGGGCTTTCGTTTGCTGCGTGGTATATCTCCTCACTTGAAATTTCGTGTGCTTGGGAGCTGGTAAACGCCAAGGGCAGCATCACGGCGGAGGCTATGATGGCACCGATAAGGTTCAGGGTAATGATGTTTTTCATATGAACAGGGGAGTGGTATGGCAGAGCGTTACCTCTGCTGTGCGCTTTTTGTACGCCGTTAGCCCCGCCGTGTCAATCTAACTTGCTAACCATTGTTTGCCTGCAGAATCTCCATTGGAGTTTTATGTTGTTACACCATGTTGCCCAGCCCGATAAATCGGAAGTTGAAGAATAGATTGCGAGCCGCAGGCGAAGCCGAATTCGGAGCCCCGGCAGGGGCGGTATAGTACGACCGACGCGATATGCGACCTGCGGTGAAAGTCCGCAAAGAGCCGTGATGATGCGGAATCACAGACCTGAAGAACAACTGCGGGGAGGCAACGAACCGTGGAAGAGGAAGTTCGAGGGGAAATCCCGACTGTACGAACAGAAACTGTATACGAGGCCGGCTGAGAGGACGATGCTGCTATGCAAGCATAAATCCAATACATCATCAAAACTCATCAGGTATATACAGACGGCGCGGGAGGAAAGGCACATATCATATTCGGTGAGACCCGACTAAAGCGTGAACGCGCTGCGGAGCAATCCGTCTGTCGGGAGTCAGCAGAGGCCATAGTACCACCAAAACGAACAACCTCGGTGGGAAGGGCCGAATCTAAACAAACAGCACAACCTAAAACTCATGAATGTAAAGTTACAGAACCAAGAAGTCGGCCGCTCAGCAAGAGCGGAACGACGAGCCTGTGTGGCCTCGTGGAGGATAGGAACGCCTGGCGAGAGTCTGACACGGGAGCAACGAAAGTTCGAGGCGTGGAAGGAAGAACTGAGCTGTCAGGAGGAACGCCTGCTGGAGCGCATAGCATCAGCTGTGAATCTGGAAGGCGCCTGTCAGAAAGTAAAAGCAAACAAAGGAGCCGCAGGTGTGGACGGCATGTCCGCAGCCTTGCTGCCCAAATGGTTGGAAACAAACCTGACACGATTGCAAGGAGAACTGCTCAAAGGTAGCTATCGCCCCCAAGCGGTGAAAGGGGTAGACATCCCTAAACCGAATGGGGGAGTTCGCAAACTGGGCATACCAACGGTAATAGACCGTATGGTGCAACAGGCCTTTGTGCAAGTACTAACACCGGAGCTTGACCCTCAAATGAGCCCATCAAGCTACGGTTTCCGCCCCGGGAAGAACGCCCATGATGCCATCAAAAAGGCATCACAGTACGTAAGACGAGGCTACGTTTACGCGGTAGACCTCGACCTCGAAAAGTTCTTCGACAAGGTTAATCATGATAAACTCATGTCGCGGCTCGCCCAACGCATCAAAGATAAGCGTGTGCTATACTACATACGCCAGATGCTCAAGAGCGGGATAATGGACTATGATGGCATATGTCAGAAAAGAGAACAGGGCACACCGCAAGGCGGCCCAATATCTCCACTTCTGGCAAATGTAATGCTGGACGACTTGGACAAGGAGCTGGAAAGAAGAGGCCACCAATTTTGCCGCTACGCGGACGACTGCATCATATTCGTAAAATCGAAAGAAGCAGCTCAGCGAGTGCTTGAAGGGGTGAGCAACTTCGTAGAAAAGCAACTGAAACTTAAAGTCAACAGAGAGAAGAGTAAAGCAGCCTACGTGGAAGACTGCGTCTACTTAGGATACATCATAGGGAAAGGAGGGGAGCTGGAAACAGCCCCCTGCAAAAGTGGAACAACTGAAGGATGGGATAAGAGCGGCAACAAACCGCAATGACCCACGTCCACTGGAAGTGATAATCATGGACCTCAATGCAAAATTAAGGGGATGGTTAAACTACTTCCGACTAGCGCGACTGGACCATATCTGCCAACGACTCGACAGATGGATAAGGAGACGCCTGAGATGCCTAAAGCTGAAACAATGCAAAACGGCAAGCGGACAACAGCGATTCCTGAGCAGTATCGCCCCCGAATGGCTGTTGAAGAAAGGCGAGAAATTATCCATGGGCAGACGGTGGTGGTACAATGCCAAAACACGTTTGGCTCATTATACGATGACAAACAAGTGGTTTGAAGAATTGGGCCTATATTCCTTGCAAAAGTCCTACCAAGAGTTTAGAAACCGCCGTATGCGGTAATTCGCATGTACGGTGGTGTGAGAGGGGGCGAAAGCCCCCTACTCGATTCCTGATGTTAACGGTTTTCGTTTTGAAGTTTTCTATGAGATAGAGCTTGTACTTCTGCAATTTATCGAGCGTTATACGCCCATACAGTTGCTTAAACTGAGCAACTGCATACAGGTACAAACTAACGGTATTCTGCGCCC
>CAJGCY010000043.1 GCA_904501955.1 uncultured Akkermansia sp.
CCTCGCGAATCATGATACCTACCTCATCCTGTGGGATAGTGGGAAATTAATAAAAATGGATATCTTACCGGAATACACACCGTAAGAAGGATTCAAATCATAACAAACAGAACACCTCCTCACCATGACGGCAAGCTGTAAGATAATGCTATTGAGGGTACTCATTTCGGCGTTGTTTATCGTTTTCGCATGCAATGTACAAGGAAACGATCAATACGAGGACAAATTAATATCGAGCATAAAAGATACAAATCTTAAAATTCATGACAGGCTTGTACGGTATCAACGTCATGCGCTGTCGCGAATGTCCGCTGATTTTCCGGTATGAGGGGAAACTGTGAGCCTGCAACAATATTCCAATCGCCATGAAACTATCCAAAGCATTTCTTGTAGCAGTATCAAGCGTGGAGCTCTTGACGTTTCCGTTTACGGGGCCGTTGTTTATCTTCACGTTATATTTAATTGCTTCATTATCGTTCATATACTCGATATGCGTGAATAGACGTTCATTTGTTCTTCTATCCGCAATTCCCATGTTTCTCTCGCTAATCGTAACCGGCGACAGAAGCTGGCTCATTATCAATACCATTTGCGTATATATACCATGGAGCATCGCCATCACTTTGGCATGTCTGCCACGCCACAGCTTTCCGAATAAGGAGGCAGAATCATGCGGCTATGTAAAAAAGACCTTCACCTACATATTCGCTATAGTACCGTTCATCGTTGCTACTCTGTTTATTTGCATGCTACCATAGCGGACTGTTCAACAACCGCGCCTTACTCCCTGGCTGTAACACTTTTGTAACAATTTAATCCTTGAGGAGTAAGGCAAAAGTTGTTATAGTAAAGGCGAAGCACAGAACAACCGTACCTATCATTGATGAGTGGAGCACTGATATTTCTGCTGTTGATATCAATCACGGCATTGATGTTCGTATTTATTGCGGGTCCCTTGTTTTTATTGACATTGTACCTAATGGGGTCGTTGGTATTGATATATTGCATCAGCCGGAGGAAAGTCACGTTCATATGCTTGGCTGCATTACCGGCGGTAGTTACCATTTGCTCTCTGTTTTTATATAACACGCCGGAAAATCGTGCGACCGTACTATGCTTTTTGACGATATGGGCTATCCCCGTTGTAATAACCTGCCTATCCCGCAAAAGATTTCCGAACCAGCATGCACGAGCATACTCATCAGCGGAAAGGATTTTGCTCTATACCTTGGCCTCCGTGCCGTTCGGCGTCATCATTTATTTAGGGATGCCGACGCAAACAAATTACTCTACCTCATCCTGTGGGATAGTGGAAAATTAATAAAAATGGATATCTTACCGGAATACACACCGTAAGAAGGATTCAAATCATAACAAACAGAACGCTTTCTTCGCTATACAACATCCTTTCAAGCGCAAATCCATTAGAGAGGATGTTGTTTTTCTCTCATGCACCATATTTCATATACATTCTATATAGGTGAAACTTGTAGGGCGTGTCTGGCGTAGCTGTAGTCTCTTGAATATAGGGCATGGCAGGACTACGTTTTCTACAGCAGAATCGTGACATACCCGCACTTTATAACGAAGAACCAAATAGCCCGATTAAGCGCAAATAAAACAGATAAAGGTATTTTTTATACCTTTATACCAAGCTAATGTTGACAGGACGACATTTTCTAGTATAATAATCGCGTTATGAAAACCGTGGTGCGTATATGCTCGTTTGAGATTACCAATATAAAAAATGTCAGGCATGGGAAAATAGACATGCCCAATCGGCTTCCGGGCTATGCGCCGGAAAAAGGAGAGCTGCTGGGCATTTATGGCCAGAATGGTTCGGGCAAGACATCCGTAGTCAATGCTTTCATTTTGCTGCAACGACTTATTTGCGGCTTACCATTGGAGTCAGACACTGCTTCATTGATTACTTGTGGGGAAAGGGAAGCTTCGGTTGCCATTCTATTCAGCATAGAACGCGACAATTCCAACATCTTTGCACAATATTCGGTTGCTATTGGCAATGATGCTGACGGGGCTAGAGTCAAGAAAGAGAGCTTTACCATCAAGGCAAATGCCCCCAAAGCACGGACTAACACCATTGCAGAGTTTACAGAACCGGAATTACCGACAGTTGCAGAGTTTGTACCTAATGCATCTTTCAGTAAAGTCTTAGGCAACAGCTCCAGACAAGATTTGGTCATCAATAAGGTATTGGCATATCAGGAGCGCACCTCGTATATTTTCAACCAAAGGCTGTATCCCTTGTTGCTGAAGCTTGGGACGGAAGGCTGCGAGGCTCTTCGAGCAGTACGTTGCTATGCGGAACGGAATCTTTTCGTCATCGGCCACAGTAAATCCGGCTTGGTTAACGTCAACTTGCAGCCCATACCTATTTCCCACACAGATTCAAACTGCGATTGTTCCGCTGTGGGAACCTGCCTGATTAATCTGAACGCACCGTCAACGTTGCCGCTTCCCATATATCAGGAGTTCAAACAATCCCTTGCGCACATGAATCAAGTGATGTGCAAGATTATTCCCGGCTTCGAATTGCAGGTTCGGGAACTAGGGCTTGAACTGAGTACGCTTAATGAAGAACTGATGCGCATGGAGCTTCAGGCTTCGCGTCAGGGGGTAGAAATACCGCTGAAGTTCGAGTCTGATGGTATTAAAAAAATCATCTCTATTTTGCTGTATTGGATTATCGTCTCCAATACGCCGGGTTCCTGCTTGATTGTGGATGAGCTAGATGCCAGCATTTTTGAATATCTTCTGGGTGAGCTGCTCTCTGTATGGGAGGAAAATGCTCAAGGACAGCTTATCTTCACTGCACACAACTTGCATCCTCTGGAAATGCTCGATAAGCGCAGCGTGGTGTTTACCACGGTGGATCCGAATCAGCGATTTATCCGCATGAAGAATATCAAGGCAAGTAATAACTTGCGAGATGTATATCTGCGCTCTATCTTTATTGGGGGGCAGGAGCTGGAACTGTATGAAGAAACCAATAAAACGGAAATTGCTCGCGCTATTCGTAAAACTATCCCCAGAGATTAAGTGCCATGGCAGCAAGAAAGGTTTTATTGTTCATAGTGGAAGGGCAGTCGGATGCCGCTGCTCTGGAGGGTGTACTTGCCAAGTTGCTTAGCAATGAGAAAATCCGGTTCCATGTAGTCGGTGCTGACGTGACAACGCAGGAACGACGAGGAACAAGCAGCGTAAAGACAATGGTCAATGACTTGGTAAGAAAGTTTGTAACCTCCTATCGTCTGCAACCTAAGGATTTGTTGCAGGTTGTTCATCTGATGGATACAGATGGTGCGTTTGTCCCGGAATCTGCCATTCTGGAAGATGACACAGCAGGTGGATTTCAATACACGACCACATCTATTACAGCTCCGACAAAGGACAGTGTTAGAAAACGTAATGCAACCAAGAGTAGAAATATGCTCCTCCTAGCCACCATGGGAACTACATACAAGAGCATCCCCTACGAGGCATACTATTGCTCTCGCAACTTGGAACACGTTTTGTTTGGTATTGAAAAAGATTGCACAACAAGAGAAAAGCTGAAACTCTCCGACCAATTCGATGAGCAGTATAGGGACATCCCAACAGCTTTTCTCAACTTCATTTCAACTGTTCCTCCGGCCGTTCCTGCCAACGAATACGTTGACTCATGGAACTACATTTCCAAACAGGGAGAGCTGCATTCCTTGGAAAGAGGCTGCAATCTGCACATCCTATTGCGCAAGATGCTGAGTCATAGCAGTTAGAATATGTATTAGTATAAATTGTGCACTAATGTAAAGGTGTTAAGATAGTGATTTTTAACCGGCCGAAACAAATCCTCGATTACCGAATCAACAAAAAGGAAAACTGCCGACTGACCTTAAAATTCATGACAGGCTTATACGGTATCAACGTCATGCGCTGTCGCGAATGTCCGCTGATTTTTCGGTATAAGGGGAAACTGTGAGCCTGCGACAATATTTATAAAGCCGATACTGTCAACAGCCGTGCCTTTACACCTGAGCTGTAACACTTTTGTAACAATTTAATCCTTGAGGCGTAAGGCAAGAGTTGTTATAGTAAGAGCAATGAGCAAAAGAAGCATGAAACGCAGGGCAAAGATTATACTCATCAGCATAGCTGTATCAGTGTGTAGCCTGTGGTGGGGGGCTGCGCATGTGCTGTACCGATACACGGCATTCGGCAGCGCGCCATGCAACTACTACGTGCCCCGTAGCCATGAGGGGCGGCTTGCGGCTATATCTCGCACTTATGAAAGGGTTATCACCCCGCTGCTGCAGGTGCTGGGCGAGGTAAACAGCCCGGAAACAGCCAGGAAAGCGCTGGACAAAACCACGGAGTTATGCAAAATCCGGGAGGAAGAGGCGCATTCTGCAACCGGGAGCGGCACGACTCTTGAAATAGTGGGGCTGAGTGAATGGGATAGGATGGTGGATGAGCTCATGCGCAGCGAAACAGCAGCCCAAGAGATACACAAACGGACAACAGAAAAGCTGCTGAGCGAAGTGGCGCGCTTGGAAGACTGTGATTATTATGGCTGCCGGGAGTTGCGGAATCTGATTCGCGTATACATCTACAACAACGGGGTGTTGCAGTACTTACCCTCAGCCCCACTGCGAATGGCAGCGCTCACCACCGCAGATGCCGCATGGGGTGCAGCATGGGAAAGCCGCCTCAAGCGCGAGCACAACTACCTGCTTGACGTTTTGCTACTGGGCACCTACCGACTTTTAAGCTCGGCGGAGGTGGGAACAGCCCCCGCGCACGATGCAGGCACAGACGTATACCAACTCGACCCGAAAATAGGGCTGAACGGGACGAAGTGTCCCCCTATGTTCGGGCATTACTGCCCGAGTTGCCAATATGCAGAGTTCACCCCGAACGTCGTCATGAGCGGGAAAACACTCGACAAGACGCAGCGATTGGAATCCATGCGCATTGTCGAACTGGCACAATACTCAAGGGATGAGCTCATGTGCCATCCGCAATACATGGACTCCCTCATGGGCGAGAACCAGCAAGAACGGCTCTTTTTTATGCTCTCCGCCCCGTGCAAATCCCCCTACCTGGAAATGACGCTCAAGGATGGAAAATTCTACGCGATGAAGTATTGGGACAAAGTACCGGGTGAGCTGCAAGAGAAGCGTACTCCTGAAGAAACACCGTGGTGGTGAATCATATCGGAGCTCCTTCATCCTTCGAATGAGCTCATTCGGCATTCACCACATCCTTGAGGGGGAGGATGATGAAGCCGATGCCGTGCATATCACTGCTTTCACTGACGTGGGTAGACTCATAAATGATGCCCACGTGCTCGGCATCCACCATGGCGATGCAGGAGTAGCCCCAGCATTCGCGGGAATCATAGACGAGCCCCTTGTTCCACGTGTTGCCCTCATTGCGGGAGGCGCGGAGGGTCATGGTGTTGCGGAAGCGGACGGGGGAGTTCGGGTGCGAGTAGAGCAGCAGGCGCCCGTACTCAGGGGACTGCACCGCCACGAGCGAGGCTTGGCAAGTGCAATCTTGCAGGGCTTTGAGGTGGGTGGCATGGGGCTGCCAGGTCTTGCCGAGGTCGCGAGTGGTGAAGATGGCGCGCTTGCCTGTGCGCTGCTCATTGCGGCAGGTGAGCATGAGGGAGCCGTCCGCGAGCTCCACCACTTGGCACTCGGAGGAGCGGAAAGGCACACCCTCACCATAATGCCACGTTTTGCCGTTATCCTTGGAGTAGCAGATGGTGCTTTGGCTGGGTTCCTTCTTCTTGGTATCCCAGATTTGTGCGGGGAACACGAGCACGCCCTTGCTTGTGCAGATGCCGCAACCGGGGCCGGCGAGGATGAGCGTCCACGCGTCCTTTTTGATTTGTTCCGTCACGTTGACGATATCGCTCCAAGTCTTGCCGTCATCATCACTGTACACCATCTCCCACTGGCCGGTCTTGGCGGGATCCGTGCCGGTGGTGGAGCAGCGAATGCTGGGGCCGCGGTTGAAGTGGCAGGCGAGCGCTTGCATCCAAATGCGGCCGGTGGTAATATCTTGCAGGATGCAGGGGTCGCCGCAGCCATTGGCAGCACCGGGGCCGGCATCCATATTCACGGTGGGCAAGCTCCAGGTCTGGCCGCCGTCTTCGGAGCGAACCACGGCCACATCAATATCCTCACACAGGTCATTTTTGTTGCGATAGCGGGCGTCAAAGCAGCCGATGAGCGTGCCGGCTTGCGTGCGGATGAGCCCCGGAATGCGGAAGCTGACGCATGCTCGAGACTCCCCCCCGCGCACGGGGTTGAGCACCTGCTCCCCCGGCATGGCAAGGAAGTAACCGACGCGCTGCTTGATTTCAAACTGCACGTCCGAGCATTGTTTGCCCCCCACCAGCAAGCTCGGGCTGTGGAAGCGCACCTCCGCGCCCACTTTGGCCGTGGCGGAGGGGGTGGCATCCACCCACAAGATGTTTTCGCCGGGTTGCAGGGCGCCCTCGCAGTCGAAGGTCACCGAGCCGTCCGCCGCGGGCTTCCCCCTGCCGAGCACCACGCTGTTGCGGAAGGAGGAACCATCCGCATTGCCGGTGCGCAGGGTGACGGACGCGATGGCATCCGCCGGGGAAACGCGCAACTGCAGTTGCTGCACCTGCACCGGGGCTGCTGCGCCCGTGGTGGTAATTTTGTAACGCCACACGGGGTTGATGGGGGCGCGCTTGAGCATGGGGTACACGCCGGGATTCTCCGTAGCGGTAGCAAGCACCGTCATTTTCTCGGAATTGAGCAGCACATCATCCACCAGCACGCCCCCCTTCTCCGCCGTGGTGCTCAGCAGGCGCACAGCGGTAGTACCTGCGGGCAGCACGGCATGCACCTGCTTGGTGTAGCCCTTCACCTCCATGTCTTTGAGCTGCGCCATCTCCACCTCACCCTGCGGGGTAAGCGCCAGCAGGCGGAAGTGGAAGGGAGCCGCCTTGGTCCAGCGCTCCAGCCAGAAGCTCAGCACGGATTCCTCCGGCAGGGGTTGCTCAAAGCTCAGCAGCACGGAGCGCTCCCTGCCCCCCATGATGTGCAGGGCTTTTTTGCCGGTACGCGCCAGCTTGCCCAGCACCTCGGCATGCCCGGGTGCTGCCGTGAGAGCGCCGTACTCCGTCTGCAACTCCTGCACCGCCCCCGTGGGGCATTTTTCAAAACTTTCCGTTGCGCAGGCAAGCCCGCACATCAACATGGCTATGAATGCTCGTACTGTCATAATGCCATGCTACCATACCAGCCGCGGCTTCGGCAAGAAAAAAGAAACAGGCGTTCAGAAGCGAGTTGACAATCAATGTGTGAGCAGCTATAATAAAAACATCATGAAACTGCGTTTTCTTCCCCTGCTCTTTATGTGCACGGCAGCCGTGACTCCGGCGGAGGCTGCGGTGCCGGTGATGCGCGCCGACGAGCCTGCCGTCCAAGCGGCGGCGAACATCTTACGGCGGCAGATTGCACTCTTGGAGGGGGTGCACGACCGCGCAAGTGCGGATGCAGCAGCCCCGGTATATAGCAAATTAGAGCAAGCCTTGGTCGGTGATGACTCGGATGAATATTGCAAACTGCAACTGCGTTTGTGGAAAGTGGCAAAAGAACTGGAAAAGCGCTTTTTCTACGGCTCTGTAAAACTTGCTTCGGCTATGGAAAAGGCGGATGAAAAAGCGCTATTCCCGGTGCCGATGACGCCCGCTATTCTGGCTGAGATGGAGGCGCGCGCCCGGCGCTCGTTCGCGCTGCTGCCGCCATTCCAACGCAAGGGGGTGAGCGGGGGCCCGGGGTTCAGCCGCGAAACGGCTTGGAGATTCACCACGGAAGAGCCCGTAACGGATATTAACGACGCCACCACCTTTGAGCCCTACCTGCTCATGGGCTATGGGGACTCTTGGCCCACCTGTCTGAATACGCGCTATGAGCGGACGGAGGAGAGCCTCTACCGCATTACCACCGCAGTGCTCATCCACCGCGGACAAAGCCACGTGGTGGATATTTGGGAGGATTTGAGTGGCTGCGTCACACGTGTGAGCGCCGAGCAGGAAGCGCAAGCCTTGGTGGAGCACAAGACCATGGTGGAGAACTGGCTGCACACCCTACGCCAAGTGAACGACAGCAACAGTGCCGCTGCTGCTGCACAGCAGATGGAGGCGCAAATGCCACGCTACCGCGAACTGCTCCGCATCTTTGCCGGCATGTTGCCCTCTGATACGGTAGCAGCACGCAAGCTGAATCATCTACTGGAGGCATATATAGATGACGAACTCTCCGAGATGAATTACTACGGCGACGCTACCTTGCCCAACGTGTTGGAAGATGTTTCACGTAACTGGGACACCCCACGGGCAACAACACAAGATTACCAATGGGCACACCGGGCGTATCTGCAAGTGCAGGCGCAGCTGCTGGAGGGGGTGCACGACAAAGAAAGTGCCGATGCCGCTGCAGGTTATTGGCAGGATTTGATTAACGAACTCCACGAGTTTCCCTACTGCGAGGCGGATGACTTGGAGGCTGCGTTGAACGAAAAAATAGAAAAAGAAAAAGCGCGTTTGAAGGCAGCGCATTACTACGGCTCCACCCTGCTGGCGGCATGCTTCGGGAGCGTGACCTACGCTTACGTGCCCCAAGAGCTCACGCCTGAGGCTGCGGCAGAGGTAGAGCGGATTCTGCGCGCGAGCCTCGGCAAGCTGCCGGGAGGGCCGGGATTCTCCCGCGAAACGGCGTGGCGCACACCGGCGGAGTTCTGCACACCGCGGAATCAAGAAGACGGTAGCGATTTCTCACTGACACCGTACGAGGAACTCATCACCGAGCTCCGGATGGCGGATGAACGGCTCTACAGCCCGCTTGAAGATGCCCGCACCGGATTCATAGATGGTAAGCTGTATGAGCGCCAGCCCATGCAAGCACTGCTGCAAGGGAAGCTGTACCGCTTCGATATTTGGTTTGACCTGACGGAGGGGCATGATGTACCCACGGAGGAGGAATACCAAGCAGCCTACACGGCCTACATCCGCCAACTGCAGGAAAAGGAGCGGCGGCTCCGCAGCGTACACGATGCCGCCTCTGCCGATGAAGCTGCCGCCTGGCTGAGCGCTCAGGAAAAACTGTGGCGGCCGAAGTACCACCCCATGACGGATAATGATGACAAGCCGGAGTGCGTACAAACGATTGCAGACCTGCGGGAGCGGATTGCTGAGCTGCAGCGGGAACTGGGCAACAAGCGCTGCTATGGCTCCTCTGCGCTCACAATTCAGCTCTACATGCCGCGAGCCATCGACTATGCATTATACAAGCGGATGAGCAAGGGAGAAGCCCAAGCTCGAGAAGACGCGAAAATTCGCGAAACGCTGAATGCCCTGTGGTTCCGCGTCAGGCTGGATTACGTGCGCCTGCTGGGGCAACTGCTCCCGGGCATCACGGACCAAGCCTCCGCCATGGCTGCTGCCCGCAAGCTCTCCGCCACCGATGCATGGTTCTCCTCACACATCCTCCTGCTGCAACGTGAGGACATCCGCAAGCAGGTGGACACCCTGCCCATTCGCCGCCATCTCAAGCGCATCACCAACGCCGGATTCTTCGGCTCCGTTGACCTCGCGGATATTCTCCACGAGCGCAACTCCCCCTCAGGCCCACCCCGCTACCAAGCCCCGGTGGATGATGTGGAGCCGGCGGAATAATCCGCAGCCACATTGCGAAAAATCCGCAGTGCCACTGCGGATTTTTCCGACCGCCTTGCAAGCAACTGCTACTGTGTTACTTACAAGCGGAACAAATTTTCACACCGAAATATTATGGGAAGAGCGCGCGGGTGGCATCGGAAATGAGTTTTCGGGCGCGGGAGACGTCCTCGGCATGAGAATTCCCCTTACTGCGAGCCACAGTGAAGAGGGCGGAGAGCTCGCGGTTGAGGGTGGCAATGGCAGCCTGAGCCTCGGGGGTACCGAGAGCAGCAGCGCGCTCGCGGAGAAGGCGTATTTTCTCCGCAGCTTCAATGCCATCGCGCAAGCGCTCAAAGCGGATAGAGCTCAGGCAATAGCGGTCCTGACTGGGGTACACCAAGAAGCAATCCCCCGACGGCCATTTGCCGAAATCCGTGCATTCTAACGGCTGTGAATTCCAAGAATTGTATGCCCAGCGCAGGAAACCGTCCAGCTGATTGGCAGCCACAAAGAGTCCGAGCCACTCCGCCTCCGCAGGGGGCGAGAAGGTGAAGGTATTGGGCTTTTGCGGGTGCAGGCACACATAGATGGTAGTCTTTTTGCCCTGAGCCTTGCGCTCCGCCAGCAAGTCACCCAGCACTGTATCGGCATGCGTGATGATGGGGGAGAGGTTGTACACCTCGCGCGTGAAGGCGGAGGGCTTATCCACCGCGGACACAATGCGCAGCTCCGGGGCGTACTTATCCACCATGGCCTTGGCAGCGCGAGCCATGTGGTCCGGGCGCTCATCCAGCGCAATGCAGGTTTTCTCCAGCCAGCCTTTCTCCCGCAGGTGTGCGCGGAACGCCGTGAGGAAGGGTCCCCAGGTCTCCTCCCACACGGGTTTGTTCACATCCAGCTGAATGTGCTCATACTTACCGGTGGCTTCATCCAGATAGCGCACTTTCATGTGCCACGGCACCATGGTATAGCAGGAAATTTGCTCCTTAATGCCGATTTCATCCATCATGAAACTCACCCACGCATCGAAAGCGGAAAAATCATAGCGCCACGTGCCGTCTTTGCCCTTAATCCACTCAATATTGGAGGGGAAAGCATCATGCGTCTGCCCATTCCACGCCTCATCAAGCAGCGTGCAGGTGATGACCTTTTGCCCGGCCTCCGCCAGCATCTGCATGTAGGGGCGCATGGCAGCAAAATGAGCTTCACTCCACGGCTCTACATCATGAACACGCGCAATACTCTGCGGGTGTTGCCAGAGGTCCAGGTGGAACTGCCATTCACTCGGCTTGGGCAGCACAGCGCCCTCCACCACCAGCTCCACGGGTATGCGGGCGGGCTTTACATTGAGCGAGCTCACCACCAACTCCCCGCGGTACACCCCCGGAGCGGCATCCGCCGGAATATCCACCTGCAAGAGGAACAGCTGCGGCTCATTCATCCCGATGGCAATCTCCGGCGTATAAATAACATCCGCCACCGGCTTGCCGTGAGCCAACACAGCATCCACCCCCAGCACACCGGCGTGAATCGTGCTACGGCCATCCTCCGAACGCAAATCGCACGCGCCCTCGAGCTCCACAATCAGCGTGGATTTGTCCTCCGAGGTTTCCAAACGTGCCGCGAATTGAGCCGTCACGCGCTCACCGCGCCAGCCGCTCATGTGAATGTCCGCCGTGGCATCCTGCGGGCTCAACTGCTGCCCATGCACCATGCGCACATTGTCATGCAGAGGAGTTACATGGAAAGCGCCGTACTCTTCCGCAGAGCACAGCATGCCCGTAGCGCCGAGCATAGCCAAGGAAAGGAATTGTTGCGTATTCATCATGGCGGGATAAAAGGGGTGAATGGTGTTAAATGAGAAAGGGAGCAGTGCCACCGTTGCGGCAGCCTGCTCCCATATATTGGAAATGAGAGTATGTGTATCAGAACACGTTGTCGAAGAGCTCCTCCGGCTTGAAGAAGCGCTTCACCTCAGCCTCTGCGCTCTCGGGGGAGTCGGAGGCGTGGCAGATGTTGAGCATGCTGTTAGTGCCCCAATCACCGCGGATGGTGCCCTTGTCAGCCTTCATGGAGTTGGTGGGCCCGAGGATGGTGCGCACGCGGGTAATCACACCGGGACCGGACAGCACCAGAGCCACCACGGGGCTCGTCTGCATGAATGCGGAGAGCTTCGGGAACAGGGGCTCGCCGTCAATCACCAAGTCAATGATGTGGCCGTAGTGCTCACGCAGGATGGCGTCATCCAGCTGCATCATCTTCATACCGCGCAGGCGGAACCCCTCTGCCAGCAAACGCTGCAGGATTACACCGGACAGGTTCTTACGCACGCAATCCGGCTTGAAAAGAATCAATGTTTTTTCGTCACTGTTCATATAGAATATCAGTTTGTGTAGTTATAAATTACACCCCACCCCCGCCTCTTGTCAAGCGCAAAGATATGCTTCATATCACCGGCAACGCATAACAGAAATAAACGGAGCCTAAAACGGTGCTGACACTTCCGAACACAGCCATCGGCTAATATCGGCTAATTTACGGCTAAATTAGCCGATAAAACAAGCTAATGACCCTCAGAAAAACGGCACTTTCCGCAAACGACAAATTCCGTTACGCTATATTTATAAAAACATTGCAGCACATTCGCCCTCATTTTCAAAAAACTAACAGCAGCGCAACAAAACTTCATTTATCGGCTAATTTTAAGCCAAATTAGCCGATAACGGTCACACCACCACAGCGCGGATAAGCTTGACAAACGGGAGGTAAGAGGGCAGAATACGGGGCGCGCGATGGGAGAGATACGCAGAGGAGCGATACTGAACTACATTCTGCTGGCACTGCAGATTGGCATACCGCTGGCGCTTACCCCCTACGTGATGGACAAGCTGGGGGCGGCGGAGTACGGGGTGTACATGCTGGCAAGCACCATCATGATGCGCCTGTACATGAGCGACCTAGGGCGCACGACGACCACCAAATTCCTCAGCGAATACCTGGGGCGTGGCGACCATGAGGGAGCTGCCCGCTTTTTGGGCAACATCACCCTGCTCTACACCGCCATCGGTGTGGGTATTTTGCTGCTGGGCTTGGGGGTGTACCCTTGGCTGGGGGATATTTTCCGGCAGTTCACGGAGGACGAGCTGAGCACCTACCGCGTGCTCTACCTGCTCACCTTGGCGAACGCCGCCATCATGTTCCCGGCGCGCAGCTTGGTGGGCGTGGCGGATGCGCACCAGCGCTTCACCATACCGGGCATTATTGCCATCGCGGCAGCAGGGGCGAACGCCCTGGGCACGGTACTGTTGCTGGGGCTGGGGCTGCGTTCTGTGGGGCTTATTGTGCTGAGCATCAGTACCGGAGTGGTGGCACTGCTGTGCAACATAGGCTATTGCTTTGTGGGCTTGCGGGCGCGCATACGCTTCAGCGGGTGGAGTGGTGGCATCATCAAAGGGATATTCGTTTTCTCCTTCTGGATGTTCCTCAACCAGCTCATCAACATGCTCAACGCCGGCACGGGTAACTACATAGTCGCCATTACCCAAGGCTCTACCGCATCCGCCGTATACACCAACGGCTTGATGATTTACGGGCATTACTACATGCTGGCGGGGGTGCTCAGTGCGCTTTTTTTGCCGCGCGTGGTGCACATGGTGCTGCGCGGTGCAAGCCCGGCGGAGCAGACGAATGCCATGATACGCCTGGGGCGCGCGCAGCTGATGCTGCTGGGTGGCGTGCTGGGGGTGCTGGTGTGCTTCGGGCAGCCCTTTTACCGCTTATGGGTAGGGCACATAGCGGGCGCACAGCCGGAGCTGAGCCTGCACATCATGCTGTGCTTGGTCATCCCGCAAACCTTTGCACTGGTGCAGGCGCTGGGCTGGCAGATTACACAAGCGCGCGATGCTCTGCGCCGCCGCGTGCTCATCACCGGCTTTAACAGCCTGCTATTCATTGTTGTGAGCTACTTTGTGTGCCGCTATGCCGGCATACGCGCACAAGCGCTGTGGGCGGCGTGCTCCATCATCATCCAACTGCTGATGATGAACCTGTGGCACTACCGCGCCTTGGGGCTGGAGGTAGTGCGTTTTTACCGCGAGACCTTCCGGCGGGCGTTGCCGTGCGCTCTGCTGATGACCGGCGTGGGCGTAGGTGTACGGTACCTGCTGACGGCAGATACTTGGCTGCAATTACTGCTGTGCGTGGGCATGTTCATGCTGCTCTACCTGCCCACGGTATACTATATATATGCAAATCCGGAAGAGCGCAGGCTCTTCCGGAGACAATAGGCAATACGAGAAAGAAGCAGGATGAGGCGCATCAGGACGCCGCGGCGGGGGTGGCAGCCGGCGCTGTCGTGGTGGAGGCCGGCACCTGCATCACCTTGCGCAGCATGCGCGCCGTCTCCGTATGGCCTGCGGCCTCCGCCTTTTGCAGGGGCGTTTGCTTGTGGATATCCAGCACATTCGGGTTCGCGCCCGCCTCCAACAGCAGCTTCACAACGCCGGCATGGCCGTGGGAAGCAGCCTCATGCAGGGCGGTCTCCTTATACTTATTGGCAGCATTCACATTGGCACCGGCGGTGATGAGCATCGTCACGACAGAGGAATGTCCATTTGCGGATGCCCAAGCCAAGGGCGTAGCACCGTATACCTCCGTGGCGGACACATCCGCCCCGGCATTAATCAGGTGCGCCACACACTTGCTGTGACCATTGGTAGCGGCATTGTGCAGCGGCGTGTTGCCATAGGAATCCTTTTCATTAATACGCACGCGCTGGGTAAGCAGCAGCTCCACACAGGCATCATGTCCATTCATCGCGGCCTCATGCAGGGCGCTTGCCCCCATCTTATTCTGGCGGTTCGGGTCCGCCTTGTAATGCAACAGCAACTGCATACAAGCCGTGTGGCCGAACTCCGCCGCAAGAATCAAGGCCGTGTTCCCCTCACCATCCTTCAAGTTGGGGCTCACCCCGGAGGTGAGGTAGTGCTGCAAGGTTGCCACATCGCCGATGATGGTAGCCGTAATGGCATCATTCACGGCACCGGCAGCCACCAGCGCCTTCACGCACTCCGTGTTGCCGTTGCGAGCCACCCACAGCAGGGGGGACTTGCCGTCATCATCCTTCTTGCGCACGTCACACCCGGCAGCCACCAGCGCCAGCACACATTCCGTGTGCCCGTTCTTAGCAGCGACGAACACGGCAGTCTCGCCATCGCGCGTGCGCTGGTGCACATCCGCCCCGTGCGCAATGAGCACCTGCAGGCATTCCACATGCCCACCCTGAGCGGCGGCATGCAGCGCCGTGCCACCGGTGCGGCTGTCACGCGTATTCACATGGGCGCCTGCCGCCAGCAGGGTCTGCATGGTAACGGCATTGCCATCATACGCACTGGCAATCAGCATCGAGCCGTATTGTTTGCGTGTAATACCGGCCTCCTGCAAAGCTGTAATGGCGTCCACATCCGGGCCGGACGTCACGGCTACTTCCGTTACTTCCGGCTCCGGCGTTGCAACTGCAGCTGCCTGCTGGGCAAGCAATAAACCGCTACCGGTCACTCCGGCAGCCACGCTGATGACTAAAATCTGTGAGAGCTTCATGGCGATATCTCCTTCCGGTTATGATGTAAGCACGGCGGAAAACGTTATTTCCCGTATATTATAAGTATAATCGCATCCCTCCGTCAGTCAAGCAAAAAGCTGGCTCAAATGCTCATTTTTTACACTCCTACACACCCCAAACGCCGCCCACACAAAACTTTTGCCGAAATAAATCAAAAAAACGCCTATAATGGCATATTTTTAGCTTGCACTGTGCTACTTACACAGTATACTAAGAACAGGAGCAACCGGCATTGGCTTGTCGCGCAGGCGCGCACACCGAAAAAGCTGCCGACTCCGCCGAACAGTTAACATTGCGGTGCAACCTACGCCCGGCCTGGGTGTAATATAAAGGCCCCGGGCGCGTACTGCACGCCACCACACACAATCACACACAATGTCTGAACACCACACGCAAGGCAGGCAGGGCCAAGGCGCCCGCCGCCGTCGCAACCAGGGGCGCCACCGCCGCCAGCGCATGCCGCGCCCTGCTGAAACTCCGCAGAAAAAGCCCTCACTCTTGGAGCGCATTCTCCGCTTCTTCGGATTCCGTAAAAAGGACACCCCCGAAAAGGTTGCCCAAAAGAATGAGAAAAAGGCCACGCCCCCGCAAAAAGTACGCGTAGCCAAAGCCAACACCAAGGGGGGTAACCCCGCTGCCAAAGGTAGTCGCCGCGCTACCTCCACCCCGCCCACCCGCAACGCCCGTCTCTACGTCGGCAACCTCTCTTACGAGGCTACGGAAAGCGAGCTTGAGGACCTCTTCAAGGGCTTCGGTAATGTGAAGAGCGTGGACATCATCTACAACCCGCGCACCTACAAGAGCAAGGGCTACGCCTTCGTGGAGATGTACCAGCTGGATGACGCCCGCAAAGCTGCTGAGGTGCTGCACGGCCAGCCTTTCATGGGCCGCGAGCTCATGGTGAGCGCCGCCAGCGAACGCCCCGAACAGGCAGAGGCCACCCCGCCCGCCGAAAGCGCTGAGTAATAAAACAACGCGAATAGATTTACAGCAAGGCTCGCAGCAATGCGAGCCTTTTTTGCGCTCAGCAGCCATTATGCATCAACCCCGCGTGGGTTTATGGGACTAAACGACAATTTACGGAAGTTGAAGCCCCGATAGGGGCGAAAGACAGTAGCCGGTGGTGGAGTCGCGCAGCGACGAAACCACCGGTAGGATTCCCCCTAATATTCGAGCCCAGAGCGTTGGAGCGATAGCGACAGCGCGGAGGCCGACAGAATGCGATGCTTTGTGTATATGGTGTTTTTGTGGCGATTTGCAATACCCGCAACTCATTAACAACAAAAAACACACGCCCGTCCCGGCTCGGAGCGTCGCTTCGCTCCGGTCCTCGCCATTGTCTGTCGGCCTACGCTGCGTCGCTTCGCTCCGTCGCTCCGGGCTCCATTTTCTTTTTGTGTTGTACCGGTGGTTGCGCGGCTACGCCGCTCCACCACCGGC